>JBEPZP010000029.1:0-15595 GCA_041640735.1 Thermomicrobium sp. | reverse complement strand
ACGCGGTATCGCTGAGCGACCGGCGTTTCTGCCGCGCCGTACAGCGCCCGCTCGACGACCTCGCCTGGCAGGCGACCTACTGTTTAGGTTCGTTCGAGAACTGTCCGCATCTCCAGCAGGAGCGCGGCGAATCCACGAACCGGTTGGACGCGCATCTTCTCTCCCTTTTGGCCACGCAGCGAGCGCAGCGGTACGCTGGCGACTCGACAGTGGGCGGAGCAGCGGCGCCGCCGACGGGTACGCAGGAGCCACGCGCATCTTCGTCGCTCCTGCCGCTGCTTCGGCAGCGCGTAGCCGAGCTCCTGCGGCGGCCGCTCGTCGTCGCAGTGACGACCGTCGCGCTCATCGGCGGTCTGTGGGCTGGCATCGCGCTCGCCGACACGCTGAACGCGAGTCGACCTAGCGTGGAGAGTGGAGAGCGTGTGACGGCGAGCACGGCCGCTTTCACGCTGCGGACCGAGCGTCCGACACCGACGCCGACGCCGTTCCTGCCCCCCGCACAACTGCCTGCTGTGCCGTCACTGTCGGCGAGTCGGGCGAGTACGCCGACCCCGACCGTACCTCCCACCGCACGGCCGACGGCGACCACGGAGCCTACCCCGCAGTCGACACCGGCTCCGACAGCCACGCCGGTGCCGTCGCCGACGCCGACCCCGGCTCCCGTCACGGTCTGGGCATCACCGGTACCCGCGCCGTCACAAGGTACAGCCCCCGCGCTGACTCCCAGTCCGGTACCGACCCAGGAGCCTGAACCGACCCCGACCGCGGTGCCGACTCCGACACCCACACCGACACCGCTCCCGACGCCGACTCCGACGCCGGATCCCTGGAGCACGCTCCCGCCGCTCGCCCGCGCGGGTCATCCAGTTCCGCTGGGCACTGTCAGTCATCTGCTCACAGCGATGACGCCCTACCCGTTCGCAGGACACCAGTTGGCCGGAGCAGCCCCTGCTGGGACAGGCGGGCCGGAAGGAGTCATCATGCCTGCCGAAGCCGGCGTCCTGTACGGTCTCCAGAGCGGCGCGAGCTACGCCCGCATCTGGCTCAACACGCCGGAGCGTGTCCAGCGGGTCGTCATCGTCGCTGAAGGGATGACGAACCCTGGTTCACTCACACCGGTGCTGCGCATCTCCATCAACGGCGTAACCGTCTGGGAGGGGATCAGTCCCTTCCGGCACGGCGAGTGGTCGACCATGGCCTGGGTCATCGACAAGTCGTTGCTCGTCTCGGCAGCGCAGCTCCAGATCGCCCTCACCGTGGCGACGCCCGGCGAGTTCGGCCAGGAGCCGTGGGTGGCGCTCGCGAACGTCACCGTGTACGCGCAGTGACAGCGACCGAGCTGCTCTGCCTCAGCCGATCCAGCCAGCGACGATCGAGAGCACGGGGGCGAGGAAGAGCGCCGGGAGGAAGGAGCCGACACGGACACGCCCCAGCCCGAGCAGATTGATCGCGATACCGATCATCATGAGGCCGCCGACCCCGGTCACGAGGAGCACCCGCGGGTCATTCGCCGGATCGGGAAGCAACTGGGCGAGCGCACCGGCAGCGAGGGAAACCCCACCTTGGTACAGGAGAATGACGAGGATCGAGAACCCGACGCCGACACCGTAGGCGCTGGCCAGCGCGACGCTCGAGAGGCCGTCCAGCGTGGCCTTGATGACGAGGAGCGTGGCGTCGCCGGTGAGGCCGTTGTTGAGCGATCCGATGAGTGTCATCGGTCCGACGCAGAAGAGGAGACTCGCCGCGAGGAAGCCCTCGGTGAACGATCCACCCCCACCGACGCGGTGCTTGAGCCAGTCCCCGATCGCCTCGAGGCCTTCCTCGACGCGCCACCACTCGCCGAGTACGCCACCGATGACCAGCGTGAGGAGACCGAGCACCACACCGTCCAGTCGACCGACCGAGGCCTTCCCGAGACTCTGGGCCATCGAAATTGCGAGGAAGACCGTGACCAGTCCCACGCCTTGCACACTGATGCGCTGCATCCGCTCGGGCAACCGGCCGCGGAGCAGCAAGCCCGCGCTCGTGCCGACCGCGACCGTCGCCGCGTTGATCCACGTGCCGCTCGTCCGCACCCAAAACTCCGCGAGATCCATCCCCGCCCCCGTTCCCGTTCGAACGCACCTGCGCAATAGTACAGGCGACTCGACGCGGGTAGGGCAGAGATGGGGGGAGACCAGATGGCCGACCAGGATGCGCTCGCACGCTACCGCAGGAACCTGCAAGACGAAGTCGAGAGTGCCGCGCTCTACGCCGGGCTGGCAGACAGCGAACGCTCGCCTGAACTGCAGGCAGTCTTCCGCCGGCTCGCCGAGATGGAAATGGAGCACGCGCAGTTCTGGCAGCGGAAGCTCGCGGAACTGGGTGTGGAAGAACCGCTGCCGCGCCCCGGATGGCGGACGCGTCTTCTCCTGTGGATCGCCCGGCGGTTCGGGCCAGCCTTCGTACTGCCGACGGTCACTGCACGCGAGTGGGCCGACCAGGCGAAATACGACCAGCAAGTGGAGGCAGCGGTCGCAGGGCTACCAGACATCGAGCATCGTCACGCCCGCCTCTTGCAACTGATCGGACGAGAGCGTGCGACCGGTCTGCCAGGGAGCGCCCTGGCAGTGCTGGAGGGCCGGCATCGCGCCATCGGGGGGAACGCACTCCGTGCCGCCGTCCTGGGGGCGAACGACGGGCTGGTCTCCAACTTGAGCCTGGTGATGGGCGTCGCTGGGGCAGACCTGGCTCCGAGAGCGATCCTCTTGACCGGATTGGCAGGATTGCTGGCTGGCTCGCTCTCGATGGCGATGGGGGAGTGGCTCTCGGTACAGAGCGCCCGGGAACTCTACGAGCATCAGGTCAGGATCGAACGCGAAGAACTTCTCACCTTCCCCGAAGAAGAACGCGAGGAGTTGGAACTCATCTATCGGGCCAAGGGGCTGCCAGCAGAAACCGCTCGCGCCCTCGCCGAGCGCCTCATCCGCGAGGGAGCACCGGCCCTCGACACACTGGTGCGGGAAGAACTCGCGATCGATCCAGAGGAGCTGGGAGGATCTGCGTGGCAGGCAGCGATCGCTTCCTTTCTCCTCTTTTCGGTCGGTGCGATCGTCCCGGTGCTCCCGTACTTCTTCACGGGCGGGCGACCAGCGGCACTCGCGAGTATCGCGGCGAGTACGGGCGCGCTCTTTCTCCTCGGCGCCGGCATCACCGTCATCACCGGCAAGAGCGCTCTCCGGTCCGGCATCCGGCAAGTGCTGATCGGCCTCGCGGCGGCAGCGATCACCTTCGGCGTCGGCCGCCTCTTCGGCGTCGCGCTGGCCGGCTGAGAACTGGTCTACCAAAACAGGGCGGAGACACGGGGTATCAGCACAGGGCGGGAGCGTGCGAGGCGAACCACCCGGCAGCCGCCGTCACGCGACGGGCCTTCGGCCTCCCCAGGCAAGCTCCCTGCCGCGGGGAAACGCAGGTACGCCGAAGAAGCTGGCGACGCCTCGCGGAACAGCCGGTGCCTCGATCACTCCCGGAGCGGGACGTGGAGACGCGGCCGCTCCTCGTAGGTCTCCATCTCCACCGTCTGGACGACGTAGGTGGCCTGCGGCGAGGTGGAAGCGGCGGCCACGTTCCCATAGCGGTCCATGGCGACGATGTTCATCACCGTGTCGGCCTCGGCGTAGGGATCGTCGAGGTCGCGCAGGTCCAGCATGGCGCGCCGTACCGCTTCCTCGAGCGAGTACCCGAAACGGAGGTACATCACCACACTGTGTGCCGTCGCGCAACGGATCGCCATCTCGCCGCGTCCAGTGCAGGCGGCCGCTCCGTAGCGGTTATCGGCGTAGTTGCCCGCGCCGATGATGGGCGAATCGCCGAGGCGCCCCGGCCACTTGAACCCCCAGCCGCTGGTCGAGACGGCACAGGCGATGTTGCCCTCGAGATCGCGGACGATCACGTTGGTCGTACCGAACCGTTCGGGATGCAGGAGCGCCACCCAACGGCGGACGACCGACATGTAGAGCTGATAGCGATCTTCGTACACGTCCTGCTCCGTCGCGCGCTCCCCGCTGACCACGCTGCGCCAGATAGCCTCTGCCTCCGGCGTGAGGAGGTTCGCCGGCTGAAAACCGTGCGTCCGCGCGAACAACTCCGCGCCTTCACCGACGAGGAGGACGTGCGGTGTGCACTCCATGACGCGACGAGCGACCTCGATCGGGTGCGGGTAGTGCTTGAGCGCGCCGACCGCGCCGGCAGCGAGCGTCCGGCCATCCATGATGCTGGCGTCGAGTTCTACCTCGCCCAGGATATTGGGTATGCCGCCGGTGCCGACACCTTGGTC
This sequence comes from Thermomicrobium sp., assembly GCA_041640735.1. Classification (GTDB taxonomy): domain Bacteria; phylum Chloroflexota; class Chloroflexia; order Thermomicrobiales; family Thermomicrobiaceae; genus Thermomicrobium. The sequence continues at coordinate 11,280 of JBEPZP010000029.1, read as the reverse complement.
GCGGAGGTCGTCCTCGACCGCTTTCACCGCCGCGATCGCCGCGTCGACCGCACTGCCGCCCGCGCGGAGGACGCGGATCGCCGCTGGAAAGCCGACGGCGGCGTTCCGGCTCCCGACGACGATCCCGCGGATGTCCACCGTCATCGTTCGTTTCCTTTCTCCGCCTGACCTGACGCTGCACGCTCGAAGTCAGCCCGCCACCACCGCAGGTAGAGGACACCATCGTCGGCGCTGCTCAGTACCTCGCGCGGCAGAACGAGTTCGTGCGGCGGTAATCCATACCGGACGCGCACCTCGACGAGGTGCCCCTCCGGCAGGTCAGCGCAGAGCGCGTGCAGTGTGGCCACCCGCTCGCCTTCGGCGGTCACGACCGCTGCACCCCGGTGGAGTACCGCGTTGGCCTGGTCGATCGTCCGGACGATCTCCCCGAGTTCGACCACCTCCGCTGACGGCGGTGGTGGCTCCTCGAGCGAGGCCGGCGGGATCCACCCCGGAATGAAGAACGGACTGGCGCGCTCGCCGCTGAGTCGCTCCAGCAACTCGCCGGTGTAGAGTTCGCGCCGGAATTCGGGCAACTCGGCCAGTTCGGCTCGCGTGCGTCGGACGGCCAACCTGGGCGAGTCGTGACCGTCCAGGAGCTCGAGTTCCGTGCGCGGGATGACCACGCTGTGACGCAAGATCAGCCCTTGCCGCACGACGATCGCATTCACCCGCAACGTGGTGGGCTCGACGAGGACCCACTCGACCGTCCCGGCTTCGTGCCCGTCAAGGGGCCACACGCGATCGCCGAGACACAAACGCATCGGACACCTCCCCTCCATCTCCCTGCCCGCGAGCTGCTCGTGCAGCTAGTCTAACGGAGGGCGGGACAGGAGAGGAGCGGTTCCGACGCGCCAGCCACACGCTTGCCGCGGTCGACAGCGCGAAGGCCGCGAGGGCAAGCGCATTGCCGAGTCCACCGGCGCGGCGTAAGAGCGTATCGTGCGCGAGGTCGCCGAGCACCCTGGTGGACAAGGAAAGCCCGAGGAGAACCGGTGCAGCGTATGCCAGGTGATGGAACGCGAGACGGACGGCTGCGACCGCCGGCAGGATGATCGGCGCGTGAGCGAAGACCTGAGAGAAGACGAAGCCGAGGGCGACGGCATGGACCTGCGCGTCGTAGCCGAAGCCGCTCGTGCGGTGCCCCAGTGTGACTGCGAGGAGACCGGCCAGGGCGAGCCAGAGGTAGCCGTGGAGGAGACAGACCGCACTGTACCGATGGACACCCGGTTGCCGCAGGGTACGGCGAGCCACGTCGTACCGCAGCAGCCACGCTCCGAGGAGGAGGAAGGCGACGCCGCGTAGCCGCGCACCGGTGCTCGGCAGGGTCAGCTCGAGCACGGTCGCAACGGTGAGGAGCGAGACGGACACGAAGAACCACGCGCGGACGCGCCAGTCGGGACGGAGCACGCGCGCTAACTCCAACCGCTCCCCAGTGATGATCAGCACGAAGCCAGTCAACCACCACGGTGTGACGGTCGACAGCGGCTGCCCTGTGGCCAAGAGAATGCCGCTCACGAGCCAGGCCAGCGCTCCCGCGAACATGACGAGGTGGTGAACCGTACGCGCCTTCCAGAGGAGACGCCCGAACGTGGCAGTGAAGACGGAGAGCGCCAGCAGGGTGAGACCGTCGCTCACCAGCGGAGGCGCGCCGAGCAGGCGAGCCAACACCCCCGCCAACGCACCCGACGGTGCCAAGAGGACGAAACGCCAGCCCACCGCCACGGCCCGCTCCAGCGCGATGAGCGTGACGAAGAGCCCGAGGACGAGGAGCGGGCCGTGCTGCACGGTGAGCTGGGCGCGGTGCGGAAGCGGAAGGTTCCATCCCAGGCGGGCCAGGCCGGCGAGGATTCCCACCAGCGCGACACTCGCGCCAGCGAGGAGCAGCCCACGGTACACGCGAACGGATCGCCGCGACGACCCGGCCCGCATCGTGGCTGCCCCTTTACCCGCGCTTACCGATGCGGACGCGCCAGACGAGCGGGCCGCGCTCGAGATAGTCCCAGGTGAACCGCTCCGGGTACTCGGCCTGGAACTGGTAGAAGAGCGGCTTCGGGTCGTGGTCGTTCACCAACACGAAGGACTCACCAGCGGCCAACGCCTCGAACATGGCGAAGATGCGCGGATGCCGCTCCGCCGGCGGCAGCGGACGCACGTCGAGTTCGCGTTCCAGGCCCAGTCGGTCCCAGAGCGGCAGGTAGGCTCGCTCCTCCTTTTCCAAGTGCAGGCGCACGATGGCGGCAAGCTCGGTTGCACGGCGCGCGAACCGCTGGGCGATGCGCTCCCGCTCCGGGCCGGTCGCGACCGCCAGGATATCCGCGAGAGCAGCGAGTTCGTCGGTCAGACGCGCGATCGCCTCGTGGTCGAGTCGCATCGTCAGCGTCGCCTCTCCCGCCGGCACCAGGGGCTCGATACGGTCGTAGAGCTCGCGTTCTTCCTCGGCAGCGTGCGGCAAGAGCTCTTCGCGGAGAAACCGTACGAGCGCGGCTGGGTCAGGTGGCGTCCCCTCCTCGGGCAGGAGCGCGTTCAGCCGCTCGGCCAGCGCTCGGTGATGCCGGCGGATCTCTTCGCTCGTGAGACTCATCCTCGACCTCCCTTCGCACGAGCGTGACACCCGTCTCTTCGGACACGATGGCTGTCAGTGGCCCGACCGGCTGACCGTCCGCGGTTCGGGCGATATCCGCGAGCGTCGTCTCCGCGAGGAAGCGCGTGACGGTCTCGACCACCGCGAGCCAACGCGCATGGGCGATACAGGGTCGATCGGCTGGGCATGCACTGGCACCGAGTAGGCAGTAGCTCAAGAACTGAGGTTCCTCGAAGAGTGCGACCACCTCGAAAAGGCTGATACGGTCCGCCGCACGCGCCAGGCGAAAGCCGCCGTCGCGACCTCGTTGCGACTGGAGTAGGCGAGCGCGTGCCATGGCGTGGAGGATCTTGGTGAGGTAGTTGGCAGGAACACCGGTGGCGAGCGCGAGCTGGTGGGCCGTGAGCCACCGGTCAGGTTGTTGCGCCAGGGCGAGTGCGGCGAGTAAGGCGTAGCGACTCGTCCGCGAGAGCATTTGGAGCCTCCTCTCGCCGGAATACTATCATATCCACATGAGAAAATCAACTACTATCGTCGAGCTGAGCGGTTGTGTCGAAGGCGAGGGTCAGCGATACTTGCTGGCAAGCACCAGGAGGAGGCGAGCGATGCGACCGCAGCTCCACCGTTTCGGTCGCTGGGGGTACGAAGGAGCGATGGCAGCGCTGGCCATCGTCGCGGTCTGGCTGGTGACGCTGCCACCGACGTCCCGAGTCGAGCTGGCGAGCTATGCCATCTGGGGGCTCTTCGTCGCCGACTATGTCGTCCGTCTCGTGCGCGCGCCCGACCGTCGCCGTTTCGTCCGCGAGCACGTGATCGAACTCATCGCTATCCTGCCGTGGGACGTGCTGCGCATCGCGCGTGTGCTCCGGCTCGTGCGTCTGCTCCGCGTTCTACGAGCCGGTATCTGGTTCTGGCGAGCGACGCGAGCCGTACGGGAGATCGCGACCCAGAACGGCCTCCTGTACGTCCTCGCCGCGGCGAGCGGTATCGTGCTCGTCGGCAGCGCGGTGTTCCGCGTGGTCGAACCAGGGGTGAAGAGTTACAGCGAAGCGCTCTGGTGGGCGATCGTGACCGTTACCACGGTCGGCTATGGCGATATCGCTCCCCGGACTGCCGCTGGTCGCCTCGTCGCCGTCGTGCTCATGCTGGTCGGTATCGGCGTGCTCGGGATGGTCACGAGCAGCTTGGCGACGTATTTCCTGGGTGTCCGCCGTCGCGCGACCCACCCGACCGTCGAGCACGTCCGCGAACGGATGGCCGAGTGGGACACGTTGGTTCCGAGCGAGCGACGCCAGCTCGCCGCCCTGCTCTGGGTCCTCGCCCACGAGCCGGAGTCGCTCCCTGATCCCCCACCGCAGTCAGCGGAAGTCGTGCGACAGCGCCTCGACGCGCTCGCCCAGCATCCCGCGCGGTCGTCCGAGGGAGCGCACCTCCTCGGCGACCAGGCTCGCCAGTGAGCCCTCGCGCTCGACCCGCCCGTCGACGACCAGCACCGGCTGCCGGCGCAGCACCACCCGGAACTGCTCGCGTACTGGCGGTGGGACGATGACGTTCACCAACCCCGTCTCGTCCTCGAGCGTCAGGAAGAGCACGCCGCGGGCGGTCGGTGGTGCTTGGCGACAGACGACCAGGCCGGCGACCCGCGCCGTCGTCCCGTGCGGCAGCGTCCGCAACTGCGCAGCCGGGACCACCCGCAGGAGCTGCCGCTGTCGCGCGTAGAGCTGCATGAGGTGCCGGTCGACACAGAAACCGAGGATCGCGTAGTCGAGGAACGTCTGTTCGACTTCGTCGGGCTCGGTGAGCCGGACGGGTGGCTCCGGCACCTCGAGGAGGCGCGGCTGCTCCTCCGCTTCCCGGGCGATCGCGAGGAGCTGCCAGAGGAGTTCGCGGCGTCCGCTCCCCGGCGCGAGCGCGGCGAAGGCACCGCTCAGCACGAGTGCTTCCACCTGCTCGGGCGTGAGCGCAGCCCGGCGCACTGCGTCCGCTGCATCGCGAAACGGAGAGGCCTGCCGGGCAGCGACGATCCGTTCGGCTGCCGCTCGCCCGACCGCGCGTACGGTCATGAGCCCGAGTCGCACCGGCCCGCGCACCGGATCGCCGGCGAGCGTGGTCCCCACCGCACTCAGCGTCACGTCCGGTGGCAGCACGCGGATACCCCGGCGCAAGGCGTCCCAGATCAACACTTCCGGGGCGTAGAAGCCCATCGGCTGGTTATCGAGGAGCGCGCAGAGCAAGGCTGCCGGATAGTGCGCCCGCAACCAGAGCGTCTCGTAGGCAGTCCGCGCCAGTGCTGCCGCATGGCTCTTGCAGAAGCCGAACTCGGCGAAGGAGGCCATCTGGGCGAAGATCCGCTCGGCGATCGGTCGCGGCACACCGTTCCGCTCGGCCCCAGCCAGAAAATCACCACGCAAGGCTTCCATCGCCGCCCGCGAGCGCTTGCTGCCCATGGCGCGTCGGAAGGCGTCAGCCTGCCCGGCCGTCATCCCAGCGATCGCCATCGCGACCTCCAGGACTTGCTCCTGGTAGAGGATGACGCCGAGCGTCTCGCGCAAGATCGGCTCCAGCTTGGGGTGGAGGTACCGCACCGGCTCGATCCCCCGGCGCCGACGGATATAGGGATGCACCATGCCGCCCTGGATCGGCCCCGGACGGATGATCGCGACCTGAGCGATGAGGTCCTCGAAGCGCTCAGGACGGGTCCGCGGCAGGCTCTGCTGTTGCGCGCGGCTCTCGACTTGATAAGCCCCGATCGTCTCCGCCTCCTGGAGCTGTCGGTACACGGCAGGATCGTCGAGTGGCAAGCGTTCGAGGTCGACCCGGACACCGGTCGTCCGCTCGATGAGCTCGACTGCCTGGTGCACGACCGACAGCGCGCGGACGCAGAGCAGGTCGGTCTTGATCAACCCTGCCTCTTCGATGTCCCGCTTGTCCCACCCGAGGACGATCCGTCCCGGCATGCGCGACGGCTCGACGGGAGCGAGTTCGACGACCGGCCGCCCAGCGATCACCATGCCACCGACGTGGACCGAAAGGTGGCGAGGGATGTCTTCCAGGTACGGTACGAGCCGCACCAACCAGGCGAGCCGCCGCCGCTCTTCCTCGGAGAGCCGGGGCGCCAACGCGCGCGCGACTGCAGCGAGCGGCTCGCCGAGGCGTCCTTGGCTTTCGGCGAGTGCGTGGACGATCTCGCGCGGCAGCCCGAGCACGCGACCGAGATCGCGGATGGCACTCCGGGGCTGGAATGTGACGTAATTACAGACCATCGCAGCGTGTTCCACGCCGTACGTCGCGTAGACGTAGGCGAGTGCCCGCTCGCGGTCCTCCAGGCCGAAGTCGATGTCGATATCCGGCATCGAGGGCCGTTCCTCGTTGAGGAAGCGCTCGAAGAGCAAGCGGTGGGCGAGCGGGTCGACCTGCGTGATGCCGAGGCAGTAGGCGACCAGCGAATCGGCCGCCGAGCCGCGACCGCGGCCGCGGAAGCGGTTCGCGAGGTCAGCGCAGATGAGGAAAAACTCGGCCACTCCCAACCGCTCGATGACGCCGAGCTCGTGCTCCAGTTGCCGGACGACCGGCTCGCTCAGCGCGCCGTAGCGCCGCCGCGCGCCGGCGTAGGCCTCTCGACGCAAGACCTGCACCGGCGTCTCACCCGGTGGCACCAGGTGCGGCAGGGGTGGGAAACGGACGTTCCGGAAATCGAGGGAGACCTCGCACCGTTCGGCGAGCCGCACCGTATTGGCGACTGCCTGCGGGAAGTCCCGGAAGCGGCGCGCCATCGCGGCAGGATCGACGAGCCGGTAAGCCGCGCTCGCCTTGCGCGCCGGATGCGGGGTATCGAGCGTGATTCCCTCGCGGATACAGACGAGGACATCCTGCACCCGCCAGCTCGTCGCGTCCAAGTAGTGGACGTTGCCGGTGACGACGACCGGGAGACCGACCGCCTCGGCGAGCGCGGCGAGTTCCTGCAGCCGCGCGCGGTCACCGCGTTCACCGTGGTCCTGGAGTTCGACGAAGCACCGCGCGGGGCCGAACGTCCGCGCGAACCAGCGTGCCCGAGCCCAGGCAGATGTGCGCGAACCGCTGGCGAGGGCACGTGCGAGCGGTCCCGCACGACAGCCGGTGAGGACGATGAGGCCGTCCTGGTAGTCGGCGAGCCACTGCCACGGGAGCGCTACCGCACGGCGCTCCGGCGACCCGGCCAGTGCTCGCTCGGACTCTCCCGGCCCCTCCGGTGTCGGCCAACCGAGCCGGGCAGCCGATAGCAGGCGCGCGAGCGTCGCATACCCGCGATCGTCCTCGGCCAGGAGCGTGAGGTGACTCCCGTCCTCCATCGTCACCTCGGCGCCGATGACCGGATGGATGTGGGCACGTTCGGCAGCACGGGCGAACCGCACGACACCGTGCAGTGCATCGTGATCGGTCAGCGCCAGATGCGTGTAACCGAGGGCAGCAGCCCGCTCGACCAGCTGCTCGGGGTGGCAGGGGGCATCGAGCAACGAGAAGCAGGAATGCAGGTGGAGCTCCGCGTACGGTGCGGCCATGGTTCCCCGCTCCTCAGTCGATCCGCCCCACGACCCGCCAGGTGCGGTCGCTCGTCTCCCAGCGGAGGAGCAGCCGTTGCCCGTCAGCGAGCGCGACCCAGACGACCCGGCGGTGGCGCTCTTCTGGCCACCAGAGGTCGACGCGTTCCCAGCGCCCAGCGCGGACGACGCGGACCCAGCGCCCGGCTGTTGCCAACCACCAGCCGCTCGCGCGCCGGCGGAGCTGGACCGGTTCACCAGCGAGCGGGTGCGCTTCCGGATCACCGGCAGTGCGCCAGCGGAGTTCGGGCAGCGGTGCGGCCGGGCAGTGCTCGACGAGGCGGACGACGCGGCCAGGGGCAGCCCGTTCGACGAGCTGCCGCACGCGCTCGCGCTCCTCTCGCCGGCGTGTGGTCGACTCGGTGAACAGTGCGGTCTGGGCAGCCTGGGTCGGCACCTGCTCCTCGAGCGTCAAGCGGAGCGTGGCGACCGGCCAGGTGAGCGAGAGTCGCGCTGCGAGCGTCCGAGCTGCCGCATACAGCTCGGATGCGCTGCGGAGCGGGTGGGGGAACCGCCGGGAACGAGCCGCACTCTGTCCACGTTCGCCGACACACTCGAGCGTGAGGCGCCAGGCGACCTGCCCGCGGAAGGCGAGCGTGCGGGCAGCCTGCGCGGCGAGCGACTCCAAGGCACGGCCGAGTCCCTCCAGCGTCACGACGGGTGGCTCGAAGTGCCACGCGTAGCGGAGCGGCTCGCTCGGCACTTGCCCACGGAAAGGCATCGGATCGTCCCCACACGCCAGGCGATGCGCGACGAGCGCCTCCGCACCGAAGCGCTGGCGGACACTCCCGGGGGGAAGATCGGCGAACTGCCCGATCGTCTCGATCCCGAGCGCCCGCAACCGTGCGAGGACACGGCGCGGGAGCGGCAGCCACTCGAGCGGCAAGGAGCGGAGAAAGGCGCGAGTCTCCCGTTCCGGAACCACGACCACGTCACCGGAGGCAGCGAGCCGCGCGGCGATCTGGGCCACCCACGGCGTCGCCGCGATACCGAGGCGTCCGGCGCCCCCGCTGGCCGCCAGGGCCGCCAGCACTGCACGACCGTAGCGGTGCTCGTCGCCGTACTGGAGCCGCACGCCGTCCGCCGCGAACCAGACGCCGCATCCTTCCTCGTCCAGCTGCAGCGCGGGAGTCAACGGTGCCAAGACGTCGCTGAGCGCGCACGACGGACGACGTTCGAGCGCCAGGTACCCGATGCGCATCGTGTCCCCCTTCGCGTGCCGATGAGTCGGCGCTGCTCTCCCTTCCCACCCCAGTATCGCACATCTGTTCGTACCGATAATAAAACCGTGCGCGTCCGCTGTCAAGCGTTCCCGCAGAGGCACGATGGCTGTCACGAGCGGTGCTGTGCCTCGGTCGATCCGTCGCCCTCGTCGCAGCGTAGGCTGGCCGGCATCCGCTGTCCGCGTGCGGCGTACCCACCGACCCGTCTCGATCAGCCCTGAGAGGGCGGGAACGCTCCGGCGAGCCAGGCCCTCCGCAGCTCCTCCTCGAGGCGCGACCAGAGCAGCGGATCGCGTTCCAGCGTGCGCGCCGCAGCGTCGCGCGTGCGTCCGAGCACGGTCTCAGCGAAGACGAGACCGAGCGGGTGCTGGACGATGAGCCCACAGGCCAGCGCGAGGTCGACGCGCTCGAGCGCGAGGCGTATCCCCTCGTCCAGGCTCAGCTCGATCGGCACCGGCGGATCGCGCGGCGGCCAGAGCGGGCTCCGCTCGAGGCGTACACGCACCCGGAGGCCTGTCACCTGCCCCTCAGCGGCGAGCGGTCCGGGTAGGACGAACTGCGCCAGCGGCTCGAGGCGGAGCCGTACCGGCGCAGCGAGGAGCGCCGGCTCGGCCGTTCGGTCGCGGACGACGACGACAGCCGCCGGTCCACCGCGGAGGAGCGGTCGCAGCTGGCGGAGACCGCGCCCGAGTTCCGGCCGCGCCGTCCAGTGCGGGGGCAGATCGAGCACGACGAGATCGAATACTCGCGCGCACACGAGCAGGCGGGTCAACTCGAGCGCTTCCCCGATGGATCCTGGCAGCGCGACGAGGAGCTCGAAGACATCGATCCCCCAGCGGTGCCAGCGGTCGAAGTCCGCGCTGTGCGCAGCGTCCAGGTACGCGATCCACCCACCGCCGCGCTGCACGGCACGGATGAACCAGCCAGCGAGCGTGCGCTTGCCGGAATAAGGCGGTCCAGCGAGCTCGATCAGGCGACTGCGCGGCAGACCGCCGCCGAGCGCGAGATCCAGGCCGAGGAGGTCGGTCGGGAGGACCCGCGAGTCGACAGAATCAGAAAAGCTCGCGGGCGATGCACGCGTGGAAGACGCGACGCGGGGGTGCTGCACCTCGAGGAGGACATGTGGCCCGAAGCGTTCGACGATGAGCTGCCGCAGACGAGCGATCCGTTCGCGCCGCGGATCGTGTGCACAGGCGTCTTCGGTTCCCGACCTGCACTGCTCCGGCAACAGGAGGGCTGCCTGCTGGGCGGGAACGGTGGGCTCCTCAACCAGACACCACGCGGTCGACACGGCACTCCTCCTCTCGGCGCAACATTCGCACATCTGTTCGTGTCCATCGTAATCGCACATCTGTTCGGAGTCAAGAGTTGCCCCGCTGTCACGATGTGCTGTCCGTGCCGGCAGCGGCCGCCCCGGCTATCCAGCAGGGCGGCACTGACCGTTTACACTTCGGCAACAGCCGGCTCGTGGCGCGAGCCTATCCTCGCCCGCGGCGATACACTGAGACGACTGCACGCACCCCGACGAGGGCTGAGCAGCGAAGGGGCACCATGCGCGAACCTCCAGACACGCTCGACGAACAGGCAGCGACGCGCGCCCCGGCCCGCGCGCTCGCATCGGACTCCACGCACGGTCAGCTCGCCGAGGTCGCCTGGGTCGCGCTCAAGCTGGGGTGTCTGGCCTTCGGCGGTCCTGCCGCGCACATCGCCATGCTGCACGACGAGGTCGTCGTCCGCCGGCGTTGGCTGAGCGAGCAGGAGTTCCTCGATCTCCTCGGTGTCACCAACCTCATCCCCGGTCCCAACTCGACCGAAATGGTCATCCACTGCAGCTATCGCCGCGCTGGCTGGCCCGGGCTGGTCGTCGGGGGCACGCTCTTCATCCTGCCTGCCGCGCTGATCGTCCTCGCTCTGGCGTGGCTCTACGTCCGCTGGGGCACGCTCCCGCAGGCCATCTGGCTGCTCGACGGCGTCATGCCGGTCATCATCGCGGTCGTCGCCCAGGCGATCTGGACGCTGGGGCGGAGCGCCGTCCGCCGTCCCGTCCAGATCGCGCTCGCGGTCGCCGTCTTCGCGCTCTACCTCTGGGGTATCCACGAGCTCGTGCTGCTGGCTGCTGCTGCCGCCACGATGCTCCTCATCGCCACGCTGCGCCGGGGTCGGGCCCTCGCGCTCGGGCTGGCCCCGGTCGGCCTCGCCGGTCTGGGAGCGCTCCCCACGACTGCTGGCGTGCCCGTCAGCCTAGCACAGCTCTTCCTGACCTTCCTCAAGATCGGGGCTGTCCTCTATGGGAGCGGGTACGTGCTCCTCGCCTTCCTCCGGCGCGACTTCGTCGAGCGCCTCGGCTGGCTGACCGACCGCCAGCTCCTCGACGCCCTCGCTGTCGGGCAGGTCACGCCGGGGCCGGTCTTCACCACCGCCACCTTCGTCGGCTACCTCGTGGCCGGTCTCCCTGGGGCGGTGCTGGCGACCATCGGCATCTTCCTCCCGGCGTTCGTCTTCGTGGCTGCCGTCCGGCCGTTCGTCCCTCGGCTGCGCCGCTCCCCGTGGACGGCGCCGTTCCTCGACGGCCTCAACGTCGCTGCCCTCGCCCTGATGGCCGGTGTGCTCTGGCAGATCGGTCGCACCGTACTCGTCGACCCCCTGTCGCTCCTCCTCGCGTTGGGTGCGCTGATCGCGCTCGTGCGCTTCCGCATCAACTCGGCGTGGCTCGTCCTCGCGGGTGGGGCGATCGGGATCCTCGTACAGCTCCCGTGAGCACCACAGCGCCGGTCGCACCAGCGAGCCTCAACCGAGCCGGCATGTCGCACCGGACGCCCAAGTGAGACGCACCGCCCCGCGCTAGACTCGACAGAAG
>JBEPZP010000028.1:0-16124 GCA_041640735.1 Thermomicrobium sp. | reverse complement strand
AAGTCACCCTGCATGACGTAGAACTCGCGGTCGACCGGCGGGAATCCCTCCGGTGGCTCGACGACGATGAGTCCGTACATACCGCTCGAGACATGTAGCGGAACCGGCGGCACCGCACAGTGATACAGGTAGACGCCCGGCTTGAGTGCCTTGAAACGGATCGTCGCGCTCTGGCCAGGGTTGACGACCGTATACTGCGCACCGCCGCCCGGGCCGGTGACCGCATGGAGGTCGATGTTGTGCGGTGTGCGGTTGTCAGGATGGTTCCGCAGCGTGAGCTCGACGATATCGTCCTGCCGCACTCGGATCATCGGGCCAGGAACCGTGCCACCGAAGGTGAAGAAGACGAAACCGGTCTGATCGTCGATGAGTGCTGGTACCTCCAAAGCCTCGAGTTCGACCTGCACGACCGTAGCCGGGCGGCCGTTCACCGGCGGCGCGATCGCCGGAGGGGGCAGACGGCGCAGTCCATCGAGGGCCGGTGTCGACTGGGGAGCGTGCCCAGCCGCATGGGTCGTGGCCGACTGCTCAGGCACAGCGCCAGCGGCATTGCCGCACCCAGCGAGGAGCGTCCCCACCAGCGGCAGCGCCAGGCCAGCCGCTCCACCGCGGGCGAGAACCGAACGTCGTGTGAGTCGCAGTCCCTGCATCGCGATCCTCCCTTGCTTCTGATCGCCGCCGCGATCGTTCCAGTCATGAGCATCGCGCTGCGGGGCACCTGCACCCACACTCCGTCGGACAGTTCACCCCTGCCTGTTCGGGCAAAATCACCTCCTACCCGATCGGGGAGGAGATCGGCAGGGTACCACGCGTGCATACCTTACTGCTGCGGACGTTCCTGAAGACTCTCCTCCGGTCGCGTACGGACCAGTCCCGTCCGCAGGGCATAGGCGATGACTTGCGCCCGGTTTTCGGCGTGCAACTTGGTCATGATGTTGCGGAGGTGGTATTTGACGGTGTTCTCGCTGATGAACAAGCGCTGCGCCAACTCGCGGTTCGAGGTGACACCTTGCACCAGGAGTTCCAAGAGTTCCCGCTCGCGCTCCGTCAGTGCGACGTCCGGGACACGCGTCCCCTCACTCCGCTGCAACTCTTGCAACACGCGGCGAGCCAGCCGCGGTGTGAACACCGGGATCCCGTTGTGCACTGCCTCCAGCGCTAGGAAAAACTCTTCCGCTTCCAGGTTCTTCAAGAGATACCCATAGGCACCGGACTTGATCGCCTCGAAGAGGTCGGCTTCGTCGTCCGAGGCCGTGAGGGCGACGACCTTTACCTCCGGCAGTTCTGTCGCCAGGATCCGCGTCGCCGTCAGGCCGTCGACTTCCGGCATCGTCAGATCCATGAGGACGATATCTGGCCGCAGCGCGCGCGCCAGCTCCACTGCCTCGCGCCCGTTCGCCGCCTCACCGACGACGTCGATACCCCGAGCTTCCAAGAGGCTCCGCAAGCCGTCGCGGAACAAGGCATGGTCGTCGACGATCAGTACGCGCACGTCTCCCTCCGCACTACCAGCAGGCTCATTCCACCGGTACCGTCACCGTCACGGTCGTCCCCCGGCCCGGCTCGGACCGCACCGCGAATTGCCCACCCACCGCTTCCGCCCGCTCCCGCATGGTCGCCAGACCGAACCGTGGATAGTCCGCCCGCTCGAGTGCCCGGGGGTCGAAGCCGACACCGTCGTCCTCGATAGCCACACACACGTCACGCGGAGACCGGCTCAGGCGGACGGTCACGTGTGTCGCCCGGGCATGCTTGCGCACGTTGGCCAGCGCCTCCTGCACGATGCGGAGCAACTGGAGCTCGGCCAACGGCGGTAGGCCACGCAGGACGTCGCCCTCCCCCTCGACGACCAGTGTCGCCGTCACACCGCTCTGCTCCTGCCAGCGCTCCAGGTAGTTGTGCAGTACGTCGAGGAGCGAGCCGTCGACCGCGAGCCCCGTGCGTAAGCCCAGGATCGCTTCGCGCACATCGGCGTAGGCGTCACGCGCTGCCTGCTCCAACTGCCGGAGTTGCCGCTCAGCCTCTGCGAGGCGGTCGGGCTGACGGAGGAGTTCGCGCAGTGCCGACGCCTTCGTGATCACGTAGCCGAGCACCTGGGCCAAGCTGTCGTGCATCTCGCGGGCGATCCGCTCGCGTTCCTCGACCACCGCTAGGCTCATCGCCCGTCGATGCAACCGCGCGTTGGTGATCGCTAGCGCCGCTTGTGTCGCGAACCGCCCGAGACGCGAGCGATCGTCGTCATCGAACGGCCGCCCGTCCTCGCGGTCGGCGAGGTAGATTCCGCCTAAGACCGTCTCCGTGGAGGTGATCGGGACACCGAGCAGGCTGTGCATCCGCAAGTGAGTCACTGGATAGCGCCGCTCGCCAGGATACCGCTCGAGGTCGTCGATGACGAGTGTCTTCCCCTCCCGGAGCACCTGGTCGAGAATGCCGTGAGCGCTCGTCTCGCCGATCTCGCACGCCTCGGTACGGGGATAACCGGAGGTGAACAGGACGCGCCTACCCCGCTCGTCCAAGGCGACGAGCAAACCGTAGCGTGCGCCGACCAAGCGGCGCGCCTCGTCGATCACACGCTGCAGGACGACCGCCGGATCGAGTTCGGCAGTGATCGCGAGGCCTGCTTCGTGGAGTGCGACGAGTTCGGCATGCTGGGAGAGGATGTGCCGCTGCAGCCGCTCGACCAAGCGAAAGATCCATTCGGCAAAGCCCACCACGCCGGCCACCGCCAGGAGCCCGCTGGCGACCCACGCCCACGTCGTCCCCACCAGGGGCACGAGCCCGTGTCCGAGCAGGACGAGCAGCGCCAGGAACGCGAGCGGCAACATGATACCGAGGCGCTTCAGTCGCCGTAACGCTCGTTCCAGTTCGGATCCGATCCCGCTGCTCATACGCCCACCGCGGACTCGTCGCGATCGTACATTTCCAGCATAGCAGTAGCGCGCCGCCAGCGTCGCACACCGATCTCCGTCGACAGTCGGGAGTGCGGTAGACTTGTACTTGACAGCTCCGCTCAGCGGAGTATGATCAAAAACAGCGCGGTTGCGAAATCGCGGTAGGAAGCGGAGCGTGGACGATGCAGCAGACGACACTCATCTCGATGACACCAGAAGCAGTGCGGCGCTTGAAGGAGTTCATGGACGAGCAGGGGATGCCGGACGCCTATCTCCGCGTCTTCGTGGCGCCCGGTGGCTGCTCGGGCCTCCAGTACGGAATGGCGCTCGAGGAGTCCGTCGAGGAGGACGACCTCACCTTCGAGATCGACGGCGTACGGGTCATCGTCGATCCGTTCAGCGCCACGTACCTCGAAGGAGCCGAGATCGACTACGTGAACAGCCTGATGGGTGGCGGCTTCACTGTCCACAACCCGAACGCTGTCGCCACCTGCGCTTGCGGCCACAGCTTCGATGCCGGTGGCAACGCTGGGACCGCGCAGGGCTGCGGCTGCGGCGGCGGTTGGTGACCGTTGCACCCGAACGCGAGAGGCACGGAGAGCGACCGCTCCACCAGCCGGGGAGCGGTCGCTATAATTCTTTCCGACACCGCCCGGGGGAATGCCGGAATTGGCAGACGGGCGTGACTTAGGATCACGTGCCGAAGAGGCGTGTGGGTTCGAGTCCCACTTCCCCCACCGTTCTCAGTCCGTCGCCCGCGACTGATCGCCTACCCAGCTGAACACCGAGCGCACGTACCGCAGCCTGGCCGCGTGTCCTGCGACACTCCAGCGCGCTCGTCCAGGCGTTATCAGCCGTATCCGCCCCAACGCACGAGGGCCGACCGGATGCATCCGGTCGGCCCTCTGCTCTCCGCCGGGGTCCGCGCGTTCACACTTCGCGGTACTCGCCCTCGACCGTCTCCTCGCCGGACGTTCCACCGCTCGCGCCACGGCCGCCGTCCGGACCAGCGCTGCTCGTCGCACCGGCCTGCTCGTACATCCGGGCACCGACCTGCGAGAGCGTATGCGCCAGCTCGTCGTAGGCCGGGCGCAGGCGCGCGGTGTTCATCGGGTCGCGCTCGACGATCTCGCGCACCTTCTGGATCTTGTTCTCCAGATCCAGCTTCAGATCAGACGGGATCCGGTCCGAGAACTCGTTCAGCGTCTTCTCCGCCTGGTAGACCAGCGCTTCCGCCTGGTTGCGCAGCTCGATCGCCTCGCGCTTGCGGCGGTCTTCCTCGGCGTGCTCTTCCGCCTCGCGGATCATCCGCTGGATCTCTTCCTCGGTCAGCCCCGTCGAGGCCGTGATGGTGATCTTCTGCTCGCGCCCGGTCGCCAGGTCGCGCGCCGAGACGGTCAAGATACCGTTCGCGTCGATGTCGAACGTCACCTCGATCTTGGGCACACCGCGCGGTGCCGGCGGGATACCGTCCAGGATGAAGCGACCGAGCGTCTTGTTGTCCGCCGCCATCGGCCGCTCGCCCTGCACCACGTGGATCTCGACCTGGGTCTGGTTGTCGGACGCCGTCGTGAAGATCTGGCTCTTCCGCGTCGGAATGGTGGTGTTGCGCGGGATGATCGGCGTCGCCACTCCACCCAGCGTCTCGATCGCCAGCGTCAGCGGCGTCACGTCGAGGAGCAGGACTTCCTTCACCTCACCGGCCAGCACGCCGGCCTGGATCGCCGCACCGATGGCGACCACTTCGTCCGGGTTGATCCCCTTGTGCGGCTCCTTGCCGAAGAACTCCTGCACCTTGCGCTGGATGAGCGGCATCCGCGTCTGCCCCCCCACCAGCACGACCTCGTCGACGTCGCGCGGCGAGAGCCCAGCGTCCTTGAGCGCCTGCTCCATCGGCGGGATCGTCTTGTCGACCAGGTCGGCCACGAGCTGCTCCAGCTTGGAACGCGTCAGCGTCTTGACCAGGTGCTTGGGCCCGGTCGCGTCCGCCGTGATGAACGGCAGGTTGATTTCGGTCTGCTGCACGCTGGAGAGCTCGATCTTCGCCTTCTCGGCCGCCTCCTTCAGGCGCTGCAGCGCCATGCGGTCCTGGCGCAGGTCGATGCCCGTCTCGCGCTTGAACTCGTCGCAGAGCCAGTCGATGATCCGCTGGTCGAAGTCGTCACCACCCAGGTGTGTATCGCCGTTGGTCGCCAGCACCTGGAAGACGCCCTCGGAGATATCGAGGATCGAGATATCGTAGGTCCCGCCACCCAAGTCGTAGACGGCGACCTTCTCCTCACCCTTCTTGTCCAGACCGTAGGCGAGCGCCGAAGCGGTCGGCTCGTTGATGATCCGGAGCACCTCCAGACCAGCGATCCGCCCCGCGTCCTTCGTCGCGTTGCGCTGGCTGTCGTCGAAGTACGCCGGGACGGTGATGACCGCCTTGTCCACCTTCTCGCCCAGGTAGGCCTCGGCGTCCTGCTTGAGCTTCTGCAGGATCATCGCCGAGATCTCCTGCGGCGTGTACCAGCGGTCACCCATCTTCACTTCGACGCCACCGTTCTGGGCACGCCGCACCTGATAGGGCACCAGCTTGATCGTCCGCTGGACCTCCGGGTCATCGAAGCGGCGCCCCATGAAGCGCTTGATGGAATAGATCGTGTTCTCCGGGTTGGTGATCGCTTGGCGCTTCGCGAAGCGACCGACCAACCGCTCGCCGCTCGGCGTGATCGCGACCACCGACGGCGTCAGCCGCTCGCCCTCCGCGTTCGGGATGACGACCGGCTCACCACCTTCGATGACCGCCATCACCGAGTTCGTCGTCCCCAAGTCGATACCGATCACGCGTCCCATGGTTACTCCTCACCTCGCTTTCCTTCTTCGGTTGTCGTCGTCTGTGCTGTCGCCTCGGGCGGTGCTGCCCGTCGTTCGACCCGCACCAAGGCCGGTCGCAGCAGGCGACCACGCAAGCGATAGCCCCTCCGGATCTCTTCGACGACCACATGGTGCGGCCCTTCACCGCTGACCGCGACCGCTTCGTGTTCCTCCGGCGAGAACGGCTTGCCGACGACCTCGATCGGCTCCACGCCCTCGCTCTCCAGGACGGCCCAGAGCTTGCGCTCGATGAGCAGCAACCCCTGGACCCACGGGCTGTCCTTGACGTCTTCCGGCAAGTGCGCGATCGCCAGATGGAAGTCGTCGAGCACCGGCAGGAGCTTCTGGATCAGCTCCATGTGCGCCAGGTGCTTGAACTCCTCCAGTTCCTGTTCCACCCGGCGCTTGTAATTCAAGAACTCGGCCCGCGCCCGCCGGGCCTGGTCGAGATACTCCTCGGCCAGCTGCTTGAGATGCTCGTTTTCCTGCCGTAGCGCCTCCAGCTCGTCGACCGGTCCCGGCGGCGGTGGCTGCACGTCCTCGGGGGTCGCCACCTCGCTCGGCACCGGCACCGGTTCGCCGGCCTGCGCGTGGGCGTTCTCGACCTGTTCCGGCCGTTCGCTCGTCATCGTACTCCTCCCTCCCACTCCGGCTCACCGGAGAGCTCGCTCATCAGCTCAGACACGACCGAGGACAAGAAGCGGACTGCAGCGACCGCTCGAGCATACGCCATCCGCTGCGGCCCCAGCACGCCGAGCCAACCGGTGACGTCCGCGCCTGAACGGTAGGAGGAGAGCACCAGACTGAACGGTCGCAACTCGCGCAACGCCAGGTCCGACCCGATGAGCACCCGCACCCCCTCGCTCGGCTCGAGGCGCGGGAGCAACCACGTCAAGAGCATGCCGCCCCGCAGGACCTCCAGCAGGACCTGCGCCAGGTTAGCCTGAGCGAACTCCGGCTGCCGGACGACGTATTCGAGCCCTTCAGCATACAACTCGGACCGTTGCTGCTGCTCGATGAAGTGCAGCGCTTCGGCGATCCGCCGCAAAACGAGCGCAGTCGTCGGTTCCGCCCCCGCCGCTCGACGCTCGATCGCCTGCCGGTCGAGCCAGCGCAGCTCCGGATTGAGGCGCTGGCTCAAGGCACTCAGTCGCTCTTGCTCCAGCGCCGCATCCAGTTCCAGCAACGACTGGTGGATCGCCCCAGACTGCGTCACCAAGACGAGCAGAACCACTCGCCGGCGCAGGCTGATCAACTCGAAGTGCCGTAGCCGCTCCACACGCGCCCGCGGCGGCGTCACCAGGCCGACGCTCCCGCTCGTATCAGCGAGCACCGAGGCGGCCAGTTTGAGCCAACTCGGCACCTGCTGCTCCACCTGGCGGAACTGATGCCGGATCATGAGCTGCTCTTCCGGCGTCAGCTCGCTCTCTACCATCAGGTGCTGCACGTAGTAGCGGAGGCCATGCTCCGTCGGTACCCGCCCAGCTGAGGTGTGCGGCTGCGCCAGAAAATCGAGCGCTTCCAGCACGCTCATGTCGTTCCGCACCGTCGCCGGGCTCACCCCGAGCGACACGCGCTCGACCAGCGCCTTGGAACCGACAGCCCTCCCCGAGCGGAGGTATTCCTCCACCACGTGCCGCAGAATCTGTCGCTGCCGTTCGGTCAACTGCACGCTCATCGTACCCCAGTTAGCACTCGCACACCCCGAGTGCTAGCCTATGGCAAGGATAAGCCTTGCTACGGATCGTGTCAAGGTAGAGCGTTGCCAGGGGCAGTGCCTCGTCTCGTCGCGACGGCTACCGACCATCGCGACCGGCAGGGACGGTGGGCCTGCGAGAGCCGCTAGGACGCACGCCTCCGGCGAGCGAGCAGGACGAGACCAGCGAGGAGCACGACCGTAACGGGTACGAGCGACGGGGAAGGATTCGACCCTGCTGCACGCGTCGCCAACCACGCCTTCCAGGCACGGTCCAGCTCGTCCACAGTCAGGCCGAGACTCCGCTCGAGTGCTTGGTCGTCCGTCACCCCCTCCCGGTAGGCAGCCAGGAGACGGCGAACACCCTCGTCCCCGTACGTCACCTGGATGAACTCCATGATGCTCCGGCTCGCTGCATACCCCACGAGCGCCTGTTCGGGATCGGTGCCGAAGCCACCGCCGAGCGCGCGCACCGAAGGAAGCGTCCCGGTCCGGCGTGCACGCTCGAGCGCCGCCTCGAGGCGTGGATCTTCGGCCGTCTGGTACAACGTCGCCAAGCCTTCGTCCAGCCAGGCCGGTGGAGCAGCGAAGGGGTTGTCGGTCGCCTGCGCGATCACCAGGTGCAGGACCTCGTGACTCAGGATCCGCTCGAGCTCGGCACGCGCGCCGATACCTGGCGCGATACCGGCCAAGACGAGACGGTATTCCGGTATCGCGACCCCGCCGATCCACTCCTCGCTCTGGAGCGGCAACGCTCCGCGCAGTGCCTCCGGCGAGGGATAGAGCACCACACGCAGCGGCCCGTCGAGCGAGACGGCGAAGCGCCGGGTGAACGCCTCGACCGCTGACCGGGTGACCTCGTTGGCTGCCGCGACATACCGCTGGTCTTCGACCGCACTGTAGATCTCGACGGGCCACTCCGCCCGATACACCCAGCGATAGCGGGTATCGACGTACGAAAAGACGCGCACCGGTGAATCGACCCACCGGCCATCGGCCAAGCCGAGCCGCCAGAAGTACGCGATCTCGATCCCGGGGGGAAGGTAGTTGAGACGCATGTCGCGCTCGTACCGGACCGACACCACAGTCCCGGGCACGAACGGTGGACGAGCGACGAACGTCACCTGACCGAGAACGGGCCGATAACGGAGCTCCAGCCGTTGCACCGGGACATCAGCCGAAGCGTCCAGCGTGAAGACGATGCGGTCCGGAAAATCGACGGCCGCACCGAGGTTCGTGAAGCGGACGCTCGGTGCGGCCTGGATCGGCTCGCTGGCTGCCCCGTACACGAGGAGAAGCAGCAGGACGAGCAGCACGTTAGCTCGTCGCAGCGTCCGCCTCTTGGTTCTCCACCGCATGCTGGTGCAGGTAGGCCTCGATGAACGGATCGATCTCTCCTTCCAGCACGGCCTGGATGTTCGGCGTGCTGACCTCGGTGCGATGATCCGTCACCATCGTGTACGGGTGCAAGACGTACGAGCGGATCCGATTCCCCCAGCCGGTGATCACCGGCTTACCCTTGAGTCGCGCCTGCTCTTCCTGTCGCTGCCGGATCTTGAGTTCCAGCAGCCGCGCCTTCAGGATCTTCATCGCGGTCTCGCGGTTCTGGAGCTGGGAGCGCTCGTTCTGACAGGTGACCACGATACCGGTCGGCAAGTGCGTGATCCGGACGGCCGATTCCGTCTTGTTCACGTGCTGGCCGCCGTGCCCGGAGGCGCGGAAGGTATCGATGCGGATGTCCTCGTCGCGGATCTCGACGTCGTCGTCGTCCTCCACTAGCGGCAGCACCTCGACCAGCGCGAACGAGGTGTGTCGCCGGTGCGCCGCATCGAACGGAGAGAGACGAACCAGCCGGTGCGTCCCTGCCTCGCCCTTGAGGTACCCGTAGGCATAGGGCCCGCGGACCTCGACCGTCGCGCTCTTGATGCCGGCTTCTTCACCCTCGAGGAGATCGACCACCTCAGCGTCGAAGCCAGCACGCTGCGCCCAGCGGAGATACATCCGCAAGAGCATCTCCGCCCAGTCCTGGGCGTCTACTCCACCGGTCCCCGCGTGCACCGCCAGGATCGCGTCGTGCGCATCGTACTGGCCATTGAGGAGGAGCCGCAGTTCCAGCTGCTGCACGCGCTCGGCCAGTTGCGCTGCTTCCCGTTCGACTTCGCCGGCGAGCTCCAAGTCGTCGCTCGCCAGCGCGCGCAGTTCGACGAGGTCACGCGCGTGCTGGGAAAGCTCCTCCCACTCGTTCACCAGCTCGCGCAGCTGACTGAGACGTCGCAAGAGTCGCTGGGCGCGCTGCGGGTCCTGCCAGAGGTCAGGGTCAGCGGTCTCGTGCTCGAGCTGCTCGATCTGCTGGCGCTTCCCGGGCAAGTCAAAGACGCACCCCGATGCGATCGAGCCTCTCGACCAGCTCTTCCAAGTCCACCATCGTCGGCTGTACCATGTCCACCACCTCCCACGGAAAAAGCGGCTGACCGTTCCGGCCAGCCTCTGCGATAGTATAGCAAATCCACTGCCGGGTTGACGAATCCCGACCGCTGGAGTAAGGTAAGAGCGCGGGGGCGAGAATGATTCTCAGCTGCGAGCGACTCGCAGGTCGCCCCACGCTTTCGCCAGCGAGAGGACTCGAGCCATGAAGGTTTCGACACGCGGTGAGTACGGTTTGCGCGCGATGGTCTCGCTGGCGCGGATGTACGGCCGTGGGCCGATGCCGCTCAGCGTGATCGCCCAGGACTCGGCCGTACCGCTGGCCTACCTCGAGCAACTCATGCTCCCGCTCCGGCGAGCGGGACTCGTCGTGTCCACGCGCGGTGCCCACGGTGGATACCAGCTGGCACGACCGCCGGAGCAGGTCAAGGTCGGCGAGATCTACCGCGTCATGGAAGGGCCGATCGCTCCCATGGACTGCGTCCGCGAGGACGCCGACGAAGAGACCTGCCCGATGATCGATGGCTGCGCCACGCGGATCGTCTGGCTCAAGCTGCGCGACAGCATCGTCGAGGTCCTCGATTCGACGACGCTGGCCGACTTGATCGCACAGGCACCGCGCCGACCGGCCGAGCAACCAGCGTGACCCGCTCGGCAGAGACGTTCCGAACGCGGAGGGACGAGTGAACCGGACGGAGATCTATCTCGACCATGCCGCCACGACACCGGTCGACCCGCGTGTGCTCGAGGTGATGCTGCCCTACTTCACGCGCTCCTACGGTAACCCCTCGAGCATCTACGCCTTGGGGCGCGAGGCCCGCGCTGCCCTCGACCAAGCCCGAGCCCGCATCGCGCGCATCCTGCACTGCCAGGCACGCGAGATCGTCTTTACGAGCGGTGGCACGGAAAGCGATAACCTCGCGCTCAAGGGCGTCGCCTTTTGGCACCTCTTGAACGGGCGCGGTCGCCATATCGTGACGACCGCCTTCGAGCATCACGCCGTCCTCCACAGCGCTGAGTATCTGGAGCGCTTCGGCTTCGAGGTCACCTATGTCCGCCCGGATCGCGACGGCATCGTGCACCCCGAGGCGATCGCCGAAGCCCTCCGACCCGATACCATCCTCGTCTCCGTCATGTACGCGAACAACGAGATCGGCACCATCCAGCCGATCCGCGAGATCGCCCGTTTGTGCCGCGAGCGCGGGATCACCGTCCATACCGACGCCGTCCAGGCAGCTGGCACGCTTCCACTCGACGTCGAGAAGCTCGGCGTCGACCTCCTTTCGGTCAGCGCCCACAAGTTCTACGGGCCCAAAGGCGTCGGTTTCCTTTATGTCCGCAGCGGCACACCGATCCTCTGGCAGCAACACGGGGGTGCACAAGAAAGTAACCGGCGAGCCGGAACAGAAAACGTCGCCGGTATCGTCGGGATGGCCTACGCGCTCGAACTCGCTTACGAGGAACTGGAAGAACGGAACGCCCACGTCCAGGCCCTGCGCGACCGCCTCATCGACGGGATCCTGTCGCGGATCCCTGATGCCCGACTCAACGGCCACCGCGAGCGCCGGCTCCCCAACAACGTCAACGTGACCTTCGAGGGGGTGGACGGCGAGACGCTGCTCCTCAACCTCGACCTGCACGGGATCGCCGCCTCCTCCGGTTCGGCCTGTACGACTGGTTCGACCGAGCCGAGCCACGTCTTGCTCGCGATCGGTGCCACGCCCGAGCAAGCCCGCAGTAGCATCCGCCTCACGCTCGGCAAGGACAACACGGTCGAAGAGATCGAGCGCACACTCGACGTCCTCGAGGAAACGGTCACACGCTTGCGCCAGCTGGCGCGCGCCCGTGCTCGCTAGTGCGCCTCCCGTCGCGCCGCGAGGAGCTGGCGCACCTCTTCGGGGAGCGGCGGGAGCGCCCCGAGATTGGGCAGACCGAACCGCTCGAGAAAGGCCGCCGTCGTCCCGTACTCGATCGGTTGCCCCGGCATGCTGCGCCGGCCGACCGGCTCGATGAGCCCGTGCGCCAGCAACGTCTGGAGCGCTGCCGTCGAGTCGACGCCGCGGAGAGCCTCGATCTCAGCGCGCGTGACCGGCTGCGCGTAGGCGACGATCGCCAGCGTCTCCAGCGCGGCCGGCGAGAGGCGCGCCTCTTCCGCACGACCGAGAAACGTCTTGATGACGCCGTGCACTTCCGGAGCCGTGGCGAGCTGCACCCGTCCCTGGTGCTCGAGAAGGACCAGCCCGACCCCGGTGGCCCGGCGCGCCAGCTCCTCGAGCAGCCCCTCCAGTTCTTCGCCTGACGACTCGACGGCCGCGGCGAGTCGCTCCTTCGCCACCGGTTCACCAGCTGTGAACAACAACGCGCCGAGGAGGGCTACGCGATCAACCTGCACCATCACTGATCCGCCGTTCGACCCAGATGGCACCGAACGGTTCCGGTTGCTCTACGACCACCTCGCGCCGCCGCACCAGCGTGAGCAGCGCCAGGAGACCGACCGCCACCTCGCTCGCCGTCGGCCGGGCACCGAGGAGCACACGGAACGTCTGCCGGCCACGGAGCCGCGCGCGGAGCCGTTCGATCATGGTCGGGAGCGCGACCACAGGGCGCAGCCGCAGGAGACGCGGCACCGGGCGACACCGCCTCGCCCAGCGTAGCAACGCTCGCGTCAACTGCTCGGGAGACCCGCGCACGACGCGCGGTTCCGGCCATAGTCGGGGCACGCGCGTCCACGAGCGGAACCCTGCTGTCTCCCGCGCCTGCAGCCAGGCCGCTGCCTCGCGGAACGCCTGGTACACCGCGAGATCGTGGACGAGCCGGTCCTCGGGTTCCTCCTGCTGTTCGGCCGCCGGGCGTGGCAAGAGTGCACGCGCCTTGAGCGCGGTGAGCCGGCTGGCGACGGCGAGGAAGTCGGCCAGGAGTTCCGGCTGCGCCTCCTCGATCGGCCCGAGCGCCGCCAGAAACTGTTCGGTCACGGCGCGCAAGGAAACCGTCGTGACCGGCAGCTGCCGCGACTGTACCAGGTGCAGCAAGAGATCGAGCGGTCCGGAGAATGTCCCCACCGTCACTGGGACATCGCGGAACCGAGTGGAGACTTCCATCGTCCGTGCTGCTCCGGCGTCTAAAGCGGTGCTTCGCCGACCACCAGGCGCAGTAAGAGACGGAAGACCGGGAGATACATCGCCGCCAGGACACTTCCGCCCATGCTCCCCAAGACGATCAGCACCAACAGGATACCGATGCCGTAGCGCTCGAGCGGCGCGAGCACGGGATACCAGAACGCAGGCAGGATGCCGAGCAGGATCTTCAGGCCGTCGAGCGGCGGGATCGGAATGAGATTGAAGGCAGCCAGCAAGAGGTTCACCAGGATGAGTCGCTGAACGAACGTCGCCACCGGTTCCGGTGCCGCCGGCAGCCCGAGCCGGTACGGGAGCGCGAAGGCGAGCGCGAGGAGCACGTTGGAGAGCGGGCCTGCCAGCGCCGTCACCGCCATACCGCGGTGACCCCACCGGAGGCGGTTCGGGTTGACCGGTACCGGCCGCCCCCAGCCGATTCCGAAACCGAGGAAGACGATGAGCAAGAGCCCGATCGAGCCGATCGGATCGAGGTGCGCGAGCGGGTTCAACGTCACACGCCCGAGCCGCGCCGCCGTATCGTCACCCAGCCGTAGTGCCGTCCACGCGTGCGCGAACTCGTGGATCGTAATGGCGACGACGAAGGCGATCAGCGTCGCCAGGATCGTTTCGGCATCGAGCCGACCCACCACGGCTCCTTACGGTGTGCAGCCAGGATAGAGGTGGCAGGCCACGTAGTGCCCACCGCCCTGGTCGACGAAGCGCGGCTCGACCTTCGCGCACACGTCCATCGCGTAGGGGCAGCGCGTGTGGAACCGGCACCCCGACGGCGGATTGATCGGGCTCGGTACGTCGCCAGTCAAGATGATCCGCTCGCGCTTCTTCTCGATCTTGGGGTCAGGAATCGGCACCGCGCTCAGCAACGCCTTCGTGTAGGGATGGAGCGGGTCGTCGTAGAGCGCGTTGCGGTCGGCCAACTCGACGATCTTCCCCAGATACATCACAGCGACGCGGTCGGAGATGTGCCGCACCACGCTCAGGTCGTGCGCGATGAAGAGGTAGGTGAGGTGGAACTTCTCCTGCAACTCCTCGAGCAGGTTGATGATCTGCGCCTGGATCGACACGTCGAGCGCCGAGACCGGCTCGTCGGCCACGATGAAGTCCGGGTTCGCTGCCAAGGCGCGAGCGATCCCGATCCGCTGGCGTTGACCACCGGAAAACTCGTGCGGATAGCGGTTGGCGAAGTACGGATTGAGCCCGACGACCTCTAGGAGCTCTTGCACGCGCTGGTTGCGCTGCTCCTTGGGGACCAGCTTGTGGATCTGCATCGGCTCGGCGATGATGCTCCCTACGGTCATCCGCGGGTTGAGCGAGGCGTAGGGGTCCTGGAAGATCATCTGCATGTGGCGCCGCATCTTGCGCATCTCGCCGGGCGGGAGCTTGGTCAGGTCGACGCCGTTGAAGAGCACCTGCCCGTCGGTCGGCTTGTAGAGCTGGAGGATGGCACGACCGGTCGTGCTCTTGCCGCAACCGCTTTCCCCGACCAACCCGAGCGTTTCGCCCCGATAGACCTTGAACGAGACGTCGTCGACGGCCTTGATCCACCCGACCCGCCGCTGCAGGATGATGCCGCGGGTCAGCGGAAAGTACATCTTGAGGTTCCGGACCTCGAGCAAGATCTCCCGCTCCTTGGGCGCGTTGGCTGCCCCGCGCGGCTGCACTTCAGTTGCCATCGTCAGCCCTCACCTCTCCCTGGCGCCGTGCGCCGGCCAACGACACTTCTTCCCAGTACCAGCAGGCCGAACGGTGCACCGGATTGACGTCGAACAACGGCGGGTTCTTCTCGCTGCACCGCTCGCGTGCGAAGTCGCACCGCGGCACGAACGGACACATATCGGGAAGATCGATCAAGTCAGGCGGCAGCCCGCGGATCGGGTTGAGTCGCTCCTTCCGCGGGGCATCCAACCGCGGAATGGAGTTCAAGAGACCGACCGTGTAGGGGTGCCGCGGATTCTCGAACAGCTCTTCTGTCGGCGCCGATTCCACGATGTGGCCCGCGTACATCACGTTGATGCGGTCCGTCATCCCCGCGACGACGCCGAGGTCGTGGGTGATCAAGATGAGCGCAGTGTTGTGTTCTCGCTGCAGGTTCCGCATGAGGTCGAGGATCTGCGCCTGGATCGTCACGTCGAGCGCGGTCGTCGGCTCGTCCGCGATGAGGAGCGAGGGATTGCAAGAGAGCGCCATCGCGATCATCACACGCTGGCGCATCCCACCCGAAAACTGGTGCGGATATTGGTCGACCCGTTGCTCCGCGTTGGGGATCCCGACCATCTTGAGGAGCTCGATGGCCCGCTGCCGCGCCTGTTGCTTGCTCATGCCGAGGTGCAGTTCCAGCGCCTCGCTGATCTGCCGGTTGATCGTCAGCACCGGATTGAGCGAGGTCATCGGGTCCTGGAAGATCATCGCGATCTTGCGCCCGCGGATCGACCGCACCTCGTCGTCGCTCATCTTGAGGATGTCTTCACCCTCGAAGAGGATCTCACCGCTGACGATCTTGCCAGGCGGGCTCGGGATGAGCCGCATGATCGAGAGCGCGGTGATGCTCTTCCCGCAGCCGCTCTCACCGACCAGCCCGAGCGTTTCGCCGGGCATCAGGTGGAACGAGACCCCGTCCACAGCCCTGACGATACCGTCCTGTGTAAAGAACTGCGTGCGCAGATCGCGCACCTCGAGCAGCGGTTCCATCGCGCCTCCTTAACTCTCCGCAGTCGACCACAGGCCGGAATCCTTCTCTCGGCGGCTACGGGCTCAGTCTAGCGCTCTCACGCTGAACCGTCAACGCGTACACAGCTAACCAGGTGCTCGTTCACGCTGGGCGACACATCACTCGGGCAGAAACGCTTTTTCGGGTACAGCGGTACGCGGGCACGCCGGTCTCGACTCCTCAGCCACCACCCGCGAGCAGCCGCCACTGCTCCACGCCGACCCGCGTGCGCACGACCAGCGTGTTCATTGTAGGGACTTCCAGCCGCTCGGACCGCACCACCACGACGTCCGGATAGGCGATCGGCAACACCGGTAGGTCGGTCAGGACGTGCTGCTCGATGCTTCGGTACAGCTCGGCACGGCGCGCACGGTCGCGTGTCGCCACCGCCTCGACCAAGAGCTGGTCGACCTCCCAAT
>JBEPZP010000027.1:0-16133 GCA_041640735.1 Thermomicrobium sp. | reverse complement strand
GTAGCCCACTTCCGTCGACCCAGACGAGCTCCTCGAAGACCAGCTGTGTGACCGCAGCCTCAGCCGTGGTCCGGGCCAGAAGCGGATTGAGCGTCTCGATACGGCCCAGAATACCGGCCCGGAACTCTTCGCCCTCGCGGATCACCGCTCGAGCTGTAGGTGTCTCGACCGGTTCCCCGTCCCCACCGACAACCGCGGGCGTCGCTTGCCGGCCCGTCTGTGCACCCTGCGCATGCCAGTGCACGACACCGAACCCGACGCTCGCCGCGAGCACCACGAGTGAAGCCACCAGCCAGGCGAACCGCCACGGCGAGCGGGGACGGTGCCGTCCGGGCGGTGGATTGTTCGGACGCTGGGCACGCACGAAGCGATCCACCGCCCCACCTAGAGGAGCCACTGTCCGAGTATCGAGAGGACGACGAAAATCACGGCGATGCCGATCGTGAGCTGAAACAGCGTCCGCTCCAGCCCTCGCCGCGTGCGGTAGATCGCAGACGTGTCACCGCCGAAGGCGCCGCTGAACCCCGAGGCCTTCGTCTGCAGCAGAATGACCACGATCAAGAGCAGCGACACCAGAATGATCGCGAGGTAGAAGGCCGTTGCCATGCTCGCTCAAGCCCCTTTCTCGACCCCACACACCGCTCGTGCGGCCTCCACGATGCCACAGAATTGCTCCGCGTCCAGACTCGCCCCGCCGACGAGCGTCCCGTCGATGTCGGGCGCAACCAGGAATTCTCCAGCGTTCGCAGCAGTCACGCTGCCACCGTAGAGGACTCGCAGACCAGCAGCGACGGAGAAGCCGAAACGCTGCGCCGCCCACGAGCGGATGAACGCGGCCACCTCCTGGGCATCCTCCGCTGTCGCCGGCCGCCCCGTGCCGATCGCCCAGACCGGTTCGTAGGCGACGACCAGCCCCTGCGCCCTCGTCGCATCGAGACCACTGCACGCTGCAGTCAACTGTGCTTCGACCACCGCCTGCGTCTGGCCAGCCTCCCGCTCCTCCCATCGTTCCCCGACGCAGAGGATCGGGATCAGCGCTTGCTCGAGTACCCGCTGCATTTTTGCAGCCACGACCTCGTCGTTCTCTCCGAAGTAGCGGCGACGCTCGCTGTGCCCGACGATCACATAACGGCAGAACGGCGCCAACATGAACGCCGCCACCTCACCCGTGTAGGCGCCCTGTTCGTACCTGCTGCACGTCTGCGCGCCGAGCACGACGCCGCTGTCGCGGACGATCTCGGCGAGCGGAACGATCCACGGGAATGGAGGTATCAGGGCAACTTCGACATCAGCATGCGCACGGCAACGCTCGACGACCGTCGTGGCGAGGCGCAGTGCCTCTTCGTAGGTTGTGTGCATCTTCCAATTGCCTGCGACGAGCGGCCGACGCCCTACGGCGTTCACGGAGCCTCCTCCATCAGGATGTCGATGCCTGGCAGGGCGCGCCCCTCCAGATATTCGAGCGTCGCCCCACCGCCTGTCGAGAGATGTCCTACGCGATCAGCCATCCCGAGCTCCCGCACGGCGGCGACCGAGTCACCTCCGCCGACCAACGTGAAACCCGCACAGGCGGCGACCGCTTCGGCCACACCGCGTGTGCCCTCTCGGAAAGCGGGTACCTCGTACACACCCATGGGGCCGTTCCACACCAGCAACGCTGCCGGGCGAATCACTGCGGCGAACCGCTCCACGGTTTGTGGACCGATATCGAAGATCGCTTCCTCGGATGGCACCTGTTCGACCGGTACGACGTGCCGGCGCTCTGGCTGATCCAGCGACGGGGCAACGACGACATCCACCGGGAGCTCCACCTGTACCCCACGCTCCGCGGCCAGCTGGAGCAATCGGCTGGCTTCGCCCACTTTGTCCTCTTCGACGAGTGAACGGCCCAAGGACAACCCTCGAGCGCGCAGGAACGTGTTGGCCATGGCACCGCCCAGGAGGAGGGCATCAGCACGGGGGAGCAGATTCTCGATAACGCCGATCTTGTCGGTGATCTTGGCACCGCCCAAGACGAGCACGAACGGTCGCTCCTCGCTCCGTAGCACCCGTTCGAGCGCCTTCACCTCTCGTTCCAAGAGGAATCCGGCAGCGCTCGGAAGCAGTCTAGCCACTCCGACCACCGAGGCGTGCGCACGGTGCGCTGCACCGAACGCGTCGTTGACGTACCGCTCGGCGAGCGACGCCAGCGCTGCTGCGAAAGCAGGGTCGTTCGCCTCTTCGCCCGGGTGGAAGCGGAGGTTTTCCAACAACCCGACCTCACCGGACCGGAGCGTCTGCGCCAAGTTATGCGCCTCCGGCCCCACCACGTCGCGCGCGTACCGTACCGGGCGACCCAGTAGCGTTTGGAGATGCTCGGCGACCGGTGCCAGGCGTAGATCCTCGCGGACCTGTCCCTTTGGGCGCCCCAGGTGCGAACACAGCAGGATCGCCGCACGACGCTCGAGCAACCACTCGAGGGTCGGCAGCGTCTCCCGGATACGCGTGTCGTCGACGATCCGACCGGCCTCGAGCGGCACGTTGTAGTCGACGCGCACCAGGACTCGTCGTTCACTGACGTCCAGCTCGCGTACCGTCCGTAAACGTCTCGCCATCACGACCACCCTCTGGCGCGTTTCCTCCGGCTGCGGCTACTCCTCCTGCAGGCAACCGATCATCATGTAGTAGGCGAGATCGGCGACACGGCAGGAGTAGCCCCACTCGTTGTCGTACCAAGCGACGACCTTCGCGAACGTGCCGTCGAGCACCATGGTGCTCAGGCCGTCGACGATGGCAGAACGGGAGTCGCCGCGGAAATCGCTGGAAACGAGCGGCTCCTCCGTATACCCCAGAATCCCGCTGAGTTCGTCTTCAGCCGCCTCGCGGAACGCGGCGTTGATCTCTTCAGCCGTCGTGGGGCGCGACAGCTCGACCACGAAGTCGATCACCGAAACCGTCGGCACAGGAACGCGCATCGCGAAACCGTCGAACTTTCCTTTCAACTCGGGCAAGACGAGCGCCACAGCGCGGGCTGCTCCCGTCGTCGTGGGCACGATGTTGGTCGCTGCCGCCCGGGCACGGCGCAAATCGCGATGCGGTGCATCGAGCAACTGCTGGTCGTTCGTGTAGGCGTGAACAGTCGTCATGAAACCGCGCACGATACCGAACCGCTCGTGGAGGACCTTCGCGACCGGCGCGAGGCAGTTCGTCGTGCAGGACGCGTTCGAAACGATATGGTGCCGTGCCGGATCGTACTGGTCCTCGTTCACACCGAGCACGACAGTGAGGTCTTCACCCTTCGCTGGCGCCGTGATGATCACCTTCTTGGCGCCAGCATCGAGGTGAGCACGCGCCTTCGCTGCATCGGTGAACAAACCGGTCGCTTCGATCACCAGTTCGACCTCGTACTCGCGCCAGGGGATCTTGGCCGGATCGCGCTCCGCGAAGACGCGAATCTCACGTCCGTCGACGATGATCGCGTCTTCGGTCGCCTCGACATCGCCATCCCACGGCCCGTACGTCGAGTCCCATTTGAAGAGATGGGCGAGTGTCGCGGGGGTGGTGAGGTCGTTCACCGCGACGACTTCGAGTTCGTCGTCGTACCCCTCGAGGATCGCCTTCAACACCTGCCGGCCGATACGCCCGAACCCATTGATGCCGATTCGTACAGTCACGTCCGTGCCTCCCTCCAAAACCTGACGCTTCACTCACTCCGCGCAGCACCCATCAGGTGTCGTCGCGCACCGACTCCCACAGCCCCCGCATCTCCAGACACCCTGACCGACTCGCCCGGACGGCGTCTCATCTCGCGGGCGATCTCGACGATCGCCTGCGCGAGCTTCGCCGGGTCATGGCGCCAGGGCTGCTCAGGGTTCACGACATCGCGCAGCACGACGCGTGCATGCGCACCGATCTCCTCGAGCCCTTCGAGACGAACCCCCCGCACTCCGATCGGCTCCAGCGCACGTGTGGGCTCGAGGTTGTCGTTGACCAACACACAATCGACGACTTCCCCACCCGCATGACGTTCCAACGCTTCCACGTGGTCGGCGACGCTGAAGTCGTCCGTCTCACCTCGCTGCGTCGTCACGTTGCACACGAAGACCTTCAGCGCCGGGGACAAGCGGATCGCCTGTGCGATCCCCTCGACGAGCAAGTTCGGTATGACCGAGGTGAACAGGCTTCCTGGTCCGAGCACGATCACATCGGCCGAGAGGATCGCGAGCAGTGCCGGCTCGTACGCCTCCGGTCGCTCAGGATCGAGAAAGATACGCCGAATCCGGCCCCGCTGCTGGGTGATCGCTGACTCGCCACGCACGACTCGGCCGTCTTCGAACTCCGCGCACACAGTGATGTTCTCCAAAGTCGAGGGCATGACGCGTCCGCGCACCGCCAGGACACGCGAGGATTCTGCGACCGCGCGCTCGAAGCTACCCGTGATATGCGTCATCGCAACGATGAAGAGATTGCCGAAACTATGGCCATCGAGTGCTGACCCGACGCTCGGAAACCGGTACTGGAACAGTTCGCTCATCAAAGGCTCGGCGTCAGCCAGGGCGACGAGGCAGTTTCGGATATCGCCGGGTGGAGGGACGTTGAAGTCCTGGCGCAAGCGGCCGGAACTCCCACCGTCATCACCCATCGTCACGATAGCGGTCAACGCGACGTTATGAGTCTTCAACCCACGGAGGAGCGTCGAGAGCCCGGTTCCACCGCCGATGGCGACGATGTGAAACTCCGGCTGCTCGGGACCGAAGCGATGCGCGTGCAGGATCTCGGCTAGCCCCCTTCGGTCAGCCCGTTGATCGAGGAACGGCGCGAGCAATGAACGGGAAAGCTGCCAGAAACCGACGACCGTCAAGAGGCTCCCCACCGAGATCATCAACGCTTCGCGGTAGGGATGAGGGATGAACTGCAATGTCACTGTCCGGACGATACCGGAGACCTCGTGAGGGAAATCGTAGTTGCGATAGATCCAGGCCAGACCCATCGCGAGACCGAGGCTGGTCAACACGACGCCGCACGCGAGCAGCAGGATCCACCGCTTGATCAGCATCCCTGGCCGTAACCAGGTACGGAGCTTCATCTGTCCCCCGCTTCACGACCCATAGCCCCGCCCTAGTATAGCAGTCGTCCTCCGACCGGACGGTTCCCAGCCTTCCTCAAGGTCCCTCCTGCCCCCAGCCCCGGACTACGCCCTGTTCGGACGCCCCGTGCGTAACCGGAGCGCCTCGACACTCGCCCCGGAGGACGTCGCATCCTGAGACACGCTGCATTCCCGCCCGACCCTTGCACGAAGTGCGGAAGAATGGTAGACTATCGATAGTAAACGGAGCGCCCCGGACAAGTGGGCACTGCCCACTTTAATTTTTGCCCAGGCTGGCAGCCCACCGGCTGGGTACCGGAGGCGCGAACGAAGGGGGGCGATCGACATGAAGAGCGATCTTTACACGGCAATCGCGCAGATCGCAGCTGAGCGCGGTATTCCGCGTGAGGCGGTGATGGAGTCCGTTCAGCAGGCGCTGCGGACGGTTTACAAGAAGACGACCGGATCCGATGAGGACATCGAGATCGAGATCGACGTCAACACGGGGAAGATCCGCATCTTCGCACCGAAGCGCGTGGTCGAAACCGTTCAGGATCCCACGAGCGAGATTTCGGTCGAAGAGGCGCGGAAGATCGATCCACGTGCGATCGTCGGCGATATCGTGCGCATCGAGCGCCAGCCGACGAACTTCGGGCGGATCGCCGCGCAGACGGCGAAGCAGGTCATCCTGCAGCGCATCCGCGACTTCGAGCGGGAGACGATCTATAACGAGTTCATCGATCGCGTCGGCGAGGTGCTGACCGGCACGGTTCAGCGAGTCGATCCGCGTGCGGTCATCCTGAGTTTCGGCAAGGCCGAGGCGATCCTACCAGCACGCGAGCAGATCCCCGGCGAGCGGTACCGCCCTGGCCAGCGGCTCAAGGTGTACCTCGTCGAGGTCACGAAGGACAGCAAGGGGCCACAGCTGCTGGTCTCGCGCACCCATCCGAATCTCATCAAGCGCCTGCTCGAACTCGAAGTGCCTGAAGTCGCGAGCGGCGCAGTCGAAGTCATGGCCATCGCGCGGGAGCCGGGTCAGCGCTCCAAGGTCGCCGTCGCGGCCCGTCAGGACAAGGTCGACCCGGTCGGGGCCTGCGTCGGCGTGCGCGGGGTACGCATCCAGAGCATCGTGACGGAACTGTCAGGCGAAAAGATCGACGTCATCGAGTGGTCGTCGGACATCCGAACCTTCATCGCCAACGCCTTGAGCCCGGCCAAGCCGATCACCGTCATCTTGAACGAGGACGAAAAGGTGGCCCGCGTGGTCGTTCCGCCGGAGCAGATGTCGCAGGCGATCGGCAAGGACGGTCAGAACGCCCGGCTGGCCTACAAGCTGACGGGTTGGCGCATCGATATCAAGGATCCATCCTCGCTCGAGGGAGACGAAGCGCTCCTCGTCCGCTCGGTCACGAGCCTGCGCGAGCTGCCGCCGGATCTCATGGCGCTCGGTCGGCAGCCGCGGCTCGTCCGCGCCGACGGTACCTTCAGTATCCGCGAGCGCGAGTTCGGTCCACTGCCGAGCGACCTCGTGCTCAAGAGCGTCGACGTGGAAATCGTCAACGGCGTCGTGAATGTCTATTACGACCGAGAACTTCGCGCACGCTACGATTTCGAGACCGGCCGTGCGCTACCATTGACCGACGATGAAACGGCCACTGTCCGGTGAGTACCGACCGGAAGGAGGTCGTGACGATGAGCGAGCGTCCCGACCGTGCAAAACGGCGTGGTCCACGGCTGAAGCATTTGCCCGTCCGCACGTGCGTCGCTTGTCGCGCACGTGATCTCAAGCGCACGTTCGTCCGAATCGTCCGGACACCGGACGGGACGCTCGCCATCGATCCGACCGGCAAGCGGAGCGGTCGCGGCGCCTACCTCTGCCGGCGCTTTAGTTGCTGGGAACGCGCGGCACAGTCGGACGTGTTGGAACGAGCCTTGCGCGTACCCGTTCCGGCTGAGTTCCGTGCCGAGCTCTTGCGCTGGGCCGACCTGCACATCCGCCGCGAGGAACCGCCCGCGGACGAAACACCTACCCAACAGGAGGATCGACCATGAGCACCAAAACCAAGAAGCATGCTGCGAAGAAGGGAGAAAGGTCCCCGACTCCCCCGAACCGGGGAACCACGACAGTCGCATCGAAAGGACCGATCGAAATCGGTAGCGCCATCACCGTGGGCGAACTGGCTGAGGCTATCGGCGTGAGCGCTGTCGAAGTCATCAAAGCTCTGATGCGGCGGCGCGTGATGGCCGCTATCAACCAGCAGATCGATTTCGAAACTGCAGCAGCCGTCGCTGCCGACTTCGGCGTCGAGGTCGTCGAACGGGCGCACGAGGCCGTTGCGCAAGAGAAGAGCCTGGCCGAGATCGTCCGTGCGAGTGCGCACGAGCCTGGCGCCGTACCTCGTCCGCCCGTCGTAACGATCATGGGGCACGTCGACCACGGCAAGACAAAGCTGTTGGACGCGATCCGGCACACCAACGTCGCCGAAGGTGAGGCCGGAGGGATCACCCAGCATATCGGCGCATACCAAGTCGAGGTGCAAGGGCGTAAGATCACCTTCCTCGACACGCCGGGCCACGAAGCCTTCACGGCCATGCGCGCCCGCGGAGCGCGGGTCACCGACATCGCCGTACTGGTCGTCGCGGCCGACGACGGCGTGATGCCCCAGACCAAGGAGGCAGTAGCCCACGCCCGCGCTGCCAATGTGCCGATCATCGTCGCCATCAACAAGATCGACCTGCCGACGGCCAACCCTGCGCGCGTCAAGCAGCAGCTGGCGGAGATCGGCGTCATCCCCGAGGAGTACGGCGGTGACGTCCCGGTCGTGGAAGTCTCGGCCAAACAGAAGCTCGGCATCGAGGACCTCCTCGAAATGATCCTGCTCGTCGCTGACCTGCACGAGCTGAAGGCCAATCCGAACCGCCCTGCGATCGGCGTGATCATCGAGGCCAAGGTCGATCAGAAGCGTGGACCGGTCGCGACCGTCCTCGTCCAAACCGGGACACTCAAGTTGAACGACATCGTCGTCGCCGGGGCCACCTGGGGACGCGTCCGTGCGATGTTCGACGATCGCGGCAGAAAGGTCCGCCGCGCCGAGCCGTCGATGCCCGTCGAGATCCTCGGGTTGGAGGAGGTGCCGGAATCCGGCGATTACCTGCAGGTCGTCGAGAACGAGGCGATCGCCAAAGAAATCGCCGCTCAGCGCGCTGCCAAGCGGCGTGCCGAGACGTTCGCTGAGACACGAGTCTTCAAGCTCGACGAGTTCCACAAGGGTGTCCAGACAGGTGAAACGCGCGAACTTCGCCTGATTCTCAAGGCCGACGTCCAGGGAAGCCTCGAAGCGATCCAGAACGCGCTCGCCAAGCTCAACGACGAACTCGAGGGTGTGGGGATCAGCGTCCTCCACGCAGCGACTGGTGCCATTTCCGAATCCGACGTCATGCTCGCCGCCACGACCGGCGCTATCGTGATCGGGTTCAACGTTCGGCCCGACGTTGCAGCACGGCGCGCCGCTGAGGCGACCGGCGTGGACATCCGGTATTACAACGTGATTTACCACCTCCTGGAGGACGTGCGTGCTGCCGTCAGCGGGCTGCTCGCGCCAGAGACGCGCGAAGTGATCGACGGCGTCGCCGAAGTGCGCGAGACGTTCCGCTTGCCGAACCGCACCGTTGCCGCTGGACTCTACGTGTTGACTGGCAAGGCGCTCCGCAACGCCCGGGTGCGCGTCATCCGCGACGGCAAGGTCGTCCACGAAGGTACCGTAGCGTCGCTCCGGCGCTTCAAGGAGGATGTGCGCGAGGTCGCGGCTGGCTACGAGTGCGGGTTGACCATCGACGGATTCAACGACATCCGCGTCGGCGACCAGATCGAGTTCTACCACCTGGAACAGGTACCACGCGGGTAAGTCCGGCGATTGCGTCGCGTGGGCCTGCCGCGCGGAAAGGGGGCGATCGATGCCGAGTTACCGTCAAGCCCGACTCGCCGAATTCCTCCGTGACGAGATCAGCGCGATCATCCAGCGCGAACTCCGCGACCCGCGCGTAGGCTTCGCGAGCGTGACGCGTGTCGAAATGAGCCCGGACCTCCGTCACGCTCGCGTGTACGTGTCCGTGTACGGTACGCACGAGGAGCAGGAAGCAGCTCTCCGCGCGCTGCAAGGTGCCGCCGGATTCATCCGCCGTCTCATCGCGCCGCATCTCCATACGCGACACATTCCCGAACTGCACTTCAAGCTGGACCGCTCGCTGGAGCATGCGGAGCAAGTCGCAAGGCTACTCCACCAGATTCGACAGGAGCAACAAACCGATTCGGCGAGGACGGACCGTGACGACGACGAAGCCTGATGGACACGTGCCCCGGGACAGTGCGGCACAGGCAATTTGGCAGCGCCTGACCTCGGCTCGCGCGATCCTCATCGCGACCCATGCGAACCCCGACGCTGACGCCGTTGCCTCCGTTCTCGCGCTCCGGCTCGCTCTCCAGGAGTTCGTTCCCCTCGTGAGCTGCGCCACCGGCGACTTCACCGTCCCGCGCACGCTACGGTTCTTGCCAGGTGCTTCGAGCCTGGTCGGCGACGTCGCCGAGCTTCCCACGGAAGTCGAACTCGTCGTCCTGCTCGACTGCGCCGATACGAAGCGACTGGGACCGCTCTATATCGCTCGCCAACAGTGGTTTCACGGGGCAGTGCCGATCGTCAATATCGATCATCATGTCACCAACACATTCTTCGGGGACGAAAATCTCGTCGATCCGGTAGCCGCCTCGACCACCGAAGTCCTCACCCGCTGGTTCCTGCGTCTCGGTATCCCGATCACCTCCGATATGGCGACGTCCCTACTGACCGGCCTCTACGGGGACACACTCAGCTTTCAAACCTCCAGCACCAGCGCGTCCGCGCTCGAACTCGCAGCCCTGCTGCTGCGGCACGGCGCACGACAAGAAGAGATCGTGGAAAACCTGTTTCGACGGAAGCCCGTATCCACGGTCCTCCTCTGGGGTGCGGCGCTGAGTCGAGTCCAGGTCGAGCCTCCGGTCATTTGGACCGAAATTACGCCAGTCATGCTCCAAACGAGCGGAGCGACGGCAGCTGAAGGTGAAGGGATCGTCAATTTTCTGACCGGCGCGGAGGGAACCGTCGTCGCTATCCTGTTCTACGAGCAACCCGATGGTTGGCGTGTCAGTCTCCGCTCCGGCGATCCGCAGGTCGACGTCGCTGCGCTCTGCCAGCACTTCGGAGGCGGCGGACATCCACGCGCCGCCGGT
This sequence comes from Thermomicrobium sp., assembly GCA_041640735.1. Classification (GTDB taxonomy): domain Bacteria; phylum Chloroflexota; class Chloroflexia; order Thermomicrobiales; family Thermomicrobiaceae; genus Thermomicrobium. Next base: position 5,805 of record JBEPZP010000027.1, on the reverse strand, counting down.
TGTCGCCTGGCCCCTGGGGAAGCGTCCCGGCGCACCTTCCTCGAGTTCGTGAAAGCCGCTGTCACGGATCGGCTGCGCGCGGCAGCAGCGACGGGATGACAGGTTGGACGAGTCGTGCATGGCGTTCTGTTGGTCGACAAACCGCGCGGCTGGACCTCACACGATGTCGTCGCTTGGGTACGGAAGCATCTCGGCGTCCGGTCCGTCGGTCACGGCGGGACGTTGGACCCGGCTGCAGAGGGACTTCTGTTGATTGCAGTCGGAGCCGCGACGCGACTTCTTCAGTATGCGATCGAGGCGGAAAAATCCTATGTCGCCCACATCGTTTTGGGAGTCGCCACATCGACCGATGACCTGGAGGGTAGCATCACCGCCGTCACCCCACGAGATACTGTCCCCAGCCAGGATGCAGTCGCAAGCGCCCTCGAGCGCTTCCTCGGGACCTTCGAACAGATACCCCCGACCTTCTCCGCGATCAAGATCGAGGGGCAGCCCGCTCATCGACGCGCGCGGCGAGGCGACTCGCTGACGCTCGAGCCACGCACGGTCGTCGTCCACCGGCTCGAGCTCCTCCGCTACGCGTACCCCGACCTCTTCGTCGCGATCGATTGCAGCAAGGGGTTCTACGTACGCGCGTTTGCTCGCGACCTGGGTGCTGCGCTCGGCACCGGGGGGTATTTGCACGGCCTCGTACGGACACGCATCGGAGGTTTCCGCCTCGAACAGGCATGGACGCTGGACCAACTCGACAGCGCACTCCTGCCAGAAACCTGGTCACTCCTGGCCCACCACCCCGACCAGCTCGTGGCGCACTTGCCGGTTCTCGTCGTTCCCGACGCTGAACTCGCAGCATGGTATCATGGCCGATCGGTGCGCGGGATACTCCTCGCACCGTCCGGCCAACTCGCTCGGGCCTACACACTGGATGGTCGCTGGATCGGTCTCGCCCGCTACGTCGCTGGCCAACGACGATGGCACCCCGAACTCGTCCACCGCGCGTGAGCTTGACGGAGGGGCTCGGAGAACGATGCGTCTCCTCACTGACTGGTCGCAAGTGCCGCCGGAGCGCCACGTACTCACCATCGGCAACTTCGACGGGGTGCACCGTGGGCATCGCCATCTCCTCCGCGCAGTCTCTGCAGCTGCTCGGGAGCGGGGTGTCGCGAGCTTCGTGCTCACCTTCGAACCACTGCCCGTCGAGGTGTTAGCCCCCGATCGTGCTCCGCTCCGCTTGACGTTGACCGAGCACCGCCTCCGGTTACTCCTCGCCTCCGGTATCGATCGAGTCCTCCTAGTGCGTTTCGACCGAGCGTTCGCCTCCTTGACGCCGGAGGAGTTCGTCACGCTCCTCGTAGAACACGTGCGACCGGTCGAGATCGTCGTCGGCGACGACTTCCATTTCGGTCGGCAACGCAGCGGTAACCCACAGGTTCTCCGTGAACTCGGACGTCGTCACGGCTTCACAGTTACCGTCGTCGAGCGGATCACCGACGGAACCCAAACCATCTCGTCCACCCGCATCCGGAATGCGGTCGCTGCTGGTGATGTGCGGCAGGCCACCGAGCTTCTGGAACGACCGCACGTGCTCGTCGGTGAAGTCGTGCGCGGCTCTGGACGCGGCACTGTACTCGGTTTCCCGACAGCGAATCTGCGCATCTTCGACCGGTTGCTGCCGCCAGCCGACGGCATCTACGCCGCGGTCGTGCACGCACTCGGCAAGTGGTACCCGGCGCTCGCTTATCTCGGCAATCGTCCGACATTTCCGGACGCTGGCTACGCAGTCGAGGTGTATCTTCTCGCGCCTGCCGTTCCTTCTTTGCAGCGCGAGCAGTTGAGCGTGTATTTCATCGAGCGCGTGCGACCCGATCGCGCCTTCGCGACGCCGGAGGAATTGATCGCTCAGATGCGCGAGGACGAGCTGCGCGGAAGGGAACTTCTCTCTACCGTCCTAGAACACTGGCCGCCACCGCTGGTCACTGCCCTGCACAGTCCGATGGAAGGAGTACCGAGCGTCCATGAATCCCGTGAACGAGCGTGAAGCGCTGGTCGACCGACTCCTCACCCGCGGTACCGTCCACGTCGTCGTCCGGGAGCACCTGCGGGAGCGCCTGCTCGGAGATAGACCGCTCCGCGTCAAGCTCGGTGTCGATCCCACCCGACCCGACATTCACCTCGGCCACTACGTCTGTTTCCGCAAGTTGCGCGAGTTCCAGGCGCTCGGCCATCAGGTCGTGGTGATCATCGGCGACTGGACCGCACGCATCGGCGACCCCTCCGGGCGCTCGACCCAGCGTCCGATGCTGAGCGCCGAGGAAGTCGAGGCGAACGCCAAGACGTACCTAGACCAGTTCTTCAAGGTCGTGGACGTCAGCCGCGCGGAGATCGTGTGGCAGAGCACCTGGTTCGGCACGTTCACGCTGGAGGACGTCATCCGGCTCACGAGCAAGTACACGGTGGCGAAGTTGCTCACGCGCGAAGACTTCGCCAAACGGTACGAACAGGGATCGCCGATCAGCATTACCGAACTCCTCTACCCCCTCCTACAGGCTTACGACTCAGTCGCCATCCAAGCTGACGTCGAAATCGGCGGCACCGACCAACTGTTCAATCTGCTCGTCGGACGAGACATCATGCGCGAGTACGGCCTCGAACCCCAGGACGTGCTCACCGTGCCCCTGTTGGTCGGCACCGATGGCTCGTTGAAGATGAGTAAGAGCTATGGTAACTACATCGCCGTGAACGAACCCCCCGAGGAGATGTTCGGAAAAATCATGTCGATCCCCGACCACGTCATCGGCGATTATCTGCGCCTGCTGACTGACGTCCCGGAGGACGAGATCCAGCGCCTCCTCGCTGGCATGGCGGACGGTACGATCAATCCACGAGACGTCAAGGAACAGCTAGCGCTCATCATCGTCACGGACCTGCACTCCGCGGAGGCTGCGGAACGAGCGCGTGACCACTTCCATCGCGTGCACCGTTTGCGCGAGCTTCCGGAGCAGATGCCTGAGGTGATGGTCCCGGCACGGAGCCGCGTCATCGAGCTCATCGTGCAGGCCGGATTCGCACGATCCAACAACGAGGCACGCCGCCTCGTGGCACAAGGCGGCGTGCGCTTGGACGGTCGTCGGGTGGACAACCCAGAGGAAGTCGTCGAGCTCGCCGAACCCATCGTCCTGCAGGTCGGCAAACGGCGCTTCGCGCGACTGGTTCCGACCCCTCCGGAACGCTGATCAGGCGCCGAAGGTGATGATGCTGCGGGCGACGCTCCCGGCGAGCATCGCTTGGAAACCTTCGTTGATCTCATCGAGGCGGAGCCGTCGCGAGATCAGTTCGTCCAGCTTCAACCGGCCCAGTCGATACAGTTCCAGCAGGCGCGGGATGTCGCGCGGTAAGTTAGCCGTACCGTATACGGTCCCTTTGATCGTCTTCTCCGATCGCAACAGATCGAGCGGATCGAGTGGGACGACAGTGCCTTGAGGCGTCAGGCCAACCACGACGGTCGTACCACCTTTCCGTGTCGCCGCGTATGCCTGTTGGATCGTCGCGGCCCGTCCGATGGCCTCGAACGCGTAGTCCGCCCCGCGCCCGTCAGTTAGCGCCTGTATCGCCTCTACCGGGTCGGTCGTGCTCGCATCGATGGTGTGCGTCGCCCCGAGTTGACGCGCCCACTCCAATTTCTTCGGAACGACGTCGACCGCGATGATCGGCCCCGCGCCGCTCAAGGCCGCCCCTTGCACGACGTTGAGCCCCACCCCGCCGCACCCGATGACCGCCACGCTCTCGCCGGGGCGGACACCAGCGGCGAACAGTACTGCGCCCACGCCGGTCGTGACTCCGCAGCCGACCAGGGCGGCCCGGTCGAGCGGAACGTCTTCGGGAAGCTTCAAGAGTCCCTGCTCCGGAACGACGGTGTACTCCGCGAAACAAGAGACGCCGAGGATATGGTGGACATCCTGTCCATCGCGGTGAAAGCGAGTCGTACCATCGAACATCCGGCCCGTCCGGCGGAGCGGATTGCTGAAATCGCACAAAGCGGGTCGCCCGTTGAGGCAATAAAAGCACTGACCACAGAAAGCTCGGAACACGAAGAGAACGTGGTCGCCGGGACGAAACCGGGTCACACCGGGGCCGACGGCCTCGACGATCCCCGCTCCCTCGTGACCAGGTACCGCCGGGAGGACTGTCGACAGATCACCGTTGATGTAGTGCAGGTCACTGTGACACACGCCTGCTGCGACGACGCGAACGAGGACCTCTCCCGCTGTCGGCGGATCGACCTCGATCTCCCAGATCTCGAGCGGCTTTTTGACTTCCGTGAGCACAGCTGCCCGAGCCCGCATCACTTTACTCCTTTCGCTCGATCCGTCCCGGTCAGTATCCGCGACAGCGTCGCCGAGGTCAATCGTTCACGCTTCACCCAGAGCGGTCGATGACCGCTGCCCAGCCCCTCACAGTGTCGTCCCTTTTACCCCTGCCGAGTCACCAAAGGCCCTCCTCCATACCGGCGCGTGCGCGGATTCTGCCGCACCATCGGGGTGCTGTTTCCAGTTCCGTGGACGTCACTCCAATGTTGCAGATCCCCCGAGGGGAAACAGCGTCACGACAGGCCACAGCGACACGCCGCATCGATCGAAGCGCTCCGTCACGCGGCCGATGCTCTCTTCGAACGTGACGCTCTGCAACCGCGGGCGCTCGATGCGACCCACCTATGCGATCTCTGCCGAGGATGTTCCGAATGAGCGCCCAGACCGTCCACCACAACTCGGGACGTGAGCGCGACGGAGACTCTGCGGCCGACCGGCTCCCGACAGCCGCTCCTCCTTCGAGCACAATGATCCCGTCGGTTCGCATACACCGAATTCCCTCGTCAACGAAGCGACGACTCGAAGTCGTATCGTGGACACGATGGAGGTGGTATACCTCTGACCACGTGGTTTCCTGCAGGAAGGGAGCAATGCGCTGTGTGCACGATAGCAGCGTTTGCACGACCACGCTCACCACGCCTTCGTTGCTGCTTCCTCGTCCACCTGGCAGTCATCCTCGTTGCAGGTGCCCTCCTCGCCGGCTGCTCCGCTCGGCGACAGACGATCGACCCGGCCGAACGCATCGAGCGAGCCGCCTCTGCTCTGGAGCGCGTCAGCTCGTTCCACTTCGCACTCTCGCACGAGCAGGGCGCCACCCGCATCGTGCAAGGGATGATGCTGACCAGCGCAGAAGGAGATGTCGCGCGCCCGAGCCGCATGAAGGCCGAGTTGACCGTGCGCGCTATGGGAACGAGCCTGCGACTGCAGTTCGTCAGCATCGGCGATCGAGCCTGGCTGAGCAATCCCTTCAACCCGAGCGAGTTCCAAACGATCCCTGGAGTGACTGCAGCTGACGTCCTCAATATCGAGGCACTGCCACAGGTTCTCCGGGACGTGAGAGAGCCTCGTTTCGTCGGTGAAGAAAGCCGCGAAGGGACGGTGCTGCACCGGATCGAAGGGACGCTCGGGACCGACTCCTTACTGCCCCTCGTGCCCAACGGCACCGAACCCGGGCACACTGTGACGGTGGAACTGTGGATCGGCAAAGACGACGATCTGCTCCGACGGGTCGTCATCCGCGGACCGCTACTCGCCAGCGAACCGGCGGAGGTTACCCGGACGCTCGAACTCTCCCGCTTCGATACACCGGTAACGATCGAACCGCCAGCCTGAACGCGAGTGAACGGACCCATGCTGAGCTCTGGTTCGAACCTGAGCAGCGCAGAACCGGACGTCCCCGCGACGAGGGCAGACGAGAACGTGACCGTCGAGCGCCTCC
>JBEPZP010000026.1:0-16267 GCA_041640735.1 Thermomicrobium sp. | reverse complement strand
CGTGGCATCGCCACGCCATGGGGCGTGTCTACAACTGGGTAGTACAGTGGCTGCTCCTACCCGGCATCGACGACACGCAGTGCGGCTTCAAGGGATTCCGGCACGAGGTCGCGCAGGATCTGTTCCGGCGCATGCTGCTGTACCGCGATGGACAGCGCCCGCTGCGCGGTCCGCGCGTGACCGGGTTCGACGTGGAACTCCTCTTTATCGCGCGCCGCCGGGGCTACCGTATCGCCGTTCTGCCGGTCACCTGGCATCATGTCGAAGGCTCCAAGGTGCGGCCGCTCGTCGACGGTCTCCTGATGCTGCGCGACGTCCTGACCGTCCGCCTCAACGCCTGGCGTGGCGTCTACGACGGCGAGATGTTCCCGGCCGAAGAGCGGTTACCAGGTGATTGACACCCCACACGTTCCGCTGTCCCCGTGGAGGCTCCAGTGATGACGACGCTCTACGTGACGACTGGCGACGATGTCGTCGCTCTCCGCGAGACCGAGCGAGGGTGGGAGGTGGAAGTCCTCCTCGCCGGTGTCGGTGCCCAGTGTCTCGCGCTCGACCCTCAGGTACCGGACACCATGGTCGTGGGGACCTTCGACCGCGGGGTCTTCCTCACGGCCGACGGTGGACGCACCTGGCGACAGGCAGCAGGACTTCCCGCCAGCCGCGTGCTCTCCGTCGCCGTCAGCCCGTCCTGGCGCGTCGGCGGACGCGGCGTCCTCCTCGCCGGGTGCGAGCCGAGCGCGCTCTACTGGAGCGAGGACGGCGGTACGCGGTGGCAGGAGATGACCGGCTTGCGCCAGCTGCCGAGCGCTCCGACGTGGTCGTTCCCGCCGCGTCCCTGGACATCGCACGTGCGTGCCATCGCGCTCTCTCCTACCGACCCTGGTCTCGTCCTCGCCGGCATCGAACTCGGCGGCGTGGTGCGCAGTACCGACGGTGGCCTCACCTGGGCCGACCAACGGCCCGGCTGTTACCTGGACTGCCATGCTCTGCTCCTACACCCACAGGCGCCGACGCTCGTCTACGAAGCGGCCGGTGGCGGCGTCGCGCTGAGTACCGACGCCGGCGACACCTGGCGGCCGTGCGACGACGGTCTCGAGCTCCGCTACGTCTGGGCCCTGGCGAGCCCACCCGACGATCCGTCGGTCTGGTTCGTCTCCGCCGCGTCTGGTCCGCGTGAGGCACACGGCCCCGGCCCACATCGCGAAGCGCGACCGAACCGGACCGGACTGGCTCAGGCACGCCTCTACCGCCGCACCGGCGACGCTCCCTGGCAGCCGCTCGAGGGGCTCCCCGATCCGCTGCCGTCTATGCCGTACGCCCTCCTCGTCCCTGCCAGCGAACCACGCACCCTGTACGTCGGGTTCCGCAACGGCAGTCTGTGGCGTGGGCTGGAGTTGGGACGCGTGTGGCAGCCGCTGCCAGTCGAGCTCCCATCGGTGGTGACCTTGGTCGCGCGCTGAGGCGACGCGCGCCGCCGGTCACCTCGCTGGCGCACGCGTCCAGCCCAGCCGTCGGATCCAGACCAACACCGCGAGGTTCCCCAGTGCGAGCAACCAGAGCCCGAAGGCGAAGCGCTGCGGCTCACCCCCGCTCAGCTGGCCGATCGCTGTGCCGAAGAGGCTGGCCAAGGCCGTGCTCCCGAAACCGATCAGACTGCTCGCGAACCCGGCCACCCGACCGAGCGGCTCGAGGGCTGCACTGTTCGCGTTGGGGAAGATGAGCGCGATGGCGAAGAACATGAGGACGACCCCGCCCCAGAAGACTGCGAAGCGATCGGACGCGAGACTGGCCACAAGGAGGTAAGTCGTCGCACCGGCCAGGAGAACCAGCGCGGCTGGCAGGACGCGCCGCAGGCCGATCCGCGTGATCAGGGAGCCGTTCACCAGCGTACCGACCACCTGCGCCAGGCCGCCGAGCGCGAATGCGAGTGCGAAGGCCTGGTTGCTCAACCCGAACGCTCCCTTCACCAGCTGCGAAGCGCTGGCGAGGTAAGCTTGCAGCACCCCATAACTCAGCCCCAGCACCAACATGAACGCGACACTCGTCTTGACGCTCCAGAAGAGCCGGGCCGCCGCCCAGAGGTGCGCCGGACTCGGGTGCGCCCGTCGCTCAGGCGGGAGTGTTTCCGGCACCCGCGCCAGCAACCAGACGAAGAGGATCGCCGCCAGTACCGCCATGAAGGCGAACGGTGCCCTCCAGCCCCAGCGCAGCAAGAGCACCCCGATCGACGGGGCAAAGAGCGGCGCGGCTAAGAGCACCATGAAGGCGAAGGAGAGGATCCGCGCCATCGCTTCGCCCCGAAAGGAGTCGCGCACCAAGGCCGTCCCTGCTGCCCGCAAACCGGACGAAAAGGCTCCTTGAACGAACCGCAGCGCCAACAAGAGCGTGAAGGAGGGGGCGACCAGCATCCCCAGGACTGCGACACCATAGCCGGTCGCCGCCACCAGGAGCGGGAGGCGCCGTCCCACCTGGTCGCTCCATGGGCCGAAGAAGAGCTGGCCGACGGCGAAACCCAAGAAATACAGGTTGACGACCAGCTGAGCACGCGTCTCGTCGATGGCGAAGGCACGCGCGATGTCTTGCAGGGCCGGCAGCATGATGTCGATGGCGAAGGCACCCGTCGCCATCATGAGCCCCATCAAGGCCGTCAGTTCCCAGGTGGGAAGCGAGCGTCGCTCACCCACCCGCACCTCGGCTGGTGCGACCGAACAGTCGGCGTTCCCCACGGTCCCCCCTCTCGCTCGCCCGGCCGAGTATACGACCGGACTCGAGCGCCCTCCGGTGCAGTTTAGAAGCAAACCACATGGGCGACCAGCGAGAGCGGAGCGTCGTTCCGCGCCGCCTGTGGCACGACCGCCGCGGTGCATTCCCCGCTCAGCTCGACTCCGCACGCGGGTCTCTCCCCCTGGTCGCGCCGTGGCGGAGCCGATCTCCTGAACCGATCCAGCCCGTGCTCCGGCGACCGAGCGGCGACGCGCTTCCGGCGTTGACGGATCGACACCGCATGACGCTGTGCGGGAACACCTCTATTCCCGTCCTGTGCCTACGCTGACAATGGGTCGACCCACAGAGGTACTTTTCGGAGGAGGTGCGAGGTGAACCGATCGCTCAAGATCCTGTTCCTCGTCGTCGGCGGCATCCTCGCCGTCTGTGTCACGTGTGGCGTCATCGCAGGACTCACCTCGCTCGGTGACCAGAGTCGTGCGACTCCGACTGCCGCTATCGCGCGCTCGGGCACGACACCGACCACACGCACAGTCTCGACACCTTCCGGAGCCCAGACACAGCAGGCCGCTCCAGCTCCGTCACCCACCGCGTCACCCGCTCCATCGCCCACCCCCGCAGCCACGCCTACGCTCCCTTGGGGGACGAGCAAGGAGGACGTGCATGCACTGCTCGTCGAAGGCGAGACCGCTGAACTGCGCGATGGACGCGACGTCTACCGGGTGACGCTCGAACGGATCGTCGATGGTGCGACCTCGGACAATATGTTCCAGCAGCCGAAGGAGGGGCACCGCTATCTCCTCTTCGTCGTCGTGATCGAGAACGCCAGCTCCCGAGCGCAACTGATCACGTCGCACGACTTCCAGCTGCGCACGGTCACAGGATTCGATTACGAACCGGTCTTCGCGCCGGTCGGCTTCGCGGAAGGAGAGGCGCTCTCCCAAGAAGTCGGCCCCGGCGGCAAAGCTCGCGGCATCGTCGTCTTCGAACTCCCCCAGGGCGAACAACCGCTGTTCCTGAAGTTCGACCCGAACGCGTTCACCCCCGCCGAGGTGTACTTCGACGTTCCCAATGCGCTCGAACTCGTGCAGTCCGGCGCTAGCGGGCAAGCCACCCCCGCGCAGCCGGAGGGGACGCCGGGCGATCAGGCGGGCAAGGCCTGGGGCACCAGCAAGAACGACCGCCACGTGCCGCTCGCCGAGGGACAGCGCGGCGCGATCGCCGACGGCAAGCAGGTGTACCGGCTGACGATCCAGAAGATCGTCGACGGAGCCACCTCCAGCAACATGTTCGTGCAACCGAAGGAGGGTCACAAGTTCTGGTTGGTCCAGGTGCTCTTCGAAAACGCTGGCACTAGCTCGATCCACCTCACCATTACCGAGTGGGCGCTCCGCACCCAGGACGGCTTCGATTACGAGCCGGAGATCATCGTGACCGGGTTCGCCGAGGGAGAGGCACTCAGCGGGGAAGTGGGACCGGGCGGTAAGCTCCAGGGGATCGTGGTCTTCCAGGTTCCAGCGAACGCCCAGCCGTTGTTCCTGAAGTTCGACCCCAACCCGTTCACGAGTGCCGAACTCTACTTCGACGCCCAGTGAGGCGACCGCTGGCGGCAGGGGCTCCCCTGTCGCCAGCCCGTCCCAGAGCGGTGCGAGACCTCGGCGTTCCAGTCGCAGGGACGCCCCACCCGAGCCAGCACGCAGCGGCATGTGGCGATCGCGCGTCAATACCGAGCCGCGCCAGCCTCAGCGAGTGCGGGCGGCCGATCGCCGAGGCGCATGCATCCACCGGAGAGGGACGGATCGGTGCAGCTCTGCGATGATACGGAGTGGAGACGCAGGAAAGGGTTCGAGTCACCATGCGACGACGCAAGCGCTTCTCTCCCCGCCATTCACTCTTCGTCACCCGGCGGAGACGGCTACGCTCCGAACCGAACGGCGGTCACAGCGCAGACCGAACCGAGGGGGAGCAAGGCGACGAGGCACTGCCTCGCTCCGGTTGCGCGTGCGATACCCGCGATGCCGGCCGAGACGAAGAGTCTCCCCGAGAGGAGTTGCGGGCAGCTGATTGATCCCTTACGGTCCAGCCTGCGCCGCTTCGCTCGACACGCTCTCGCGCACGCCGTACTTGTGCAGGATACCGCGGGCGTGCGCGAGCACCTGTTCGCGCAAGTGCTCCGGTCGGATCACCGTCACCTCGACACCGTAGTTGAGCACCCAGCGGACGAAATCCGGAGTGATCGGCACCCGCACGCGGAAGCGGATCCGCCCGTCCGGGAGCTGGACGATCTCCTGCGTCGGGTGCCACTCCTCTTCGGTGATCCAGGGCGCTGCGGTTCGCGAGAACTCGAGCTCGATCTCTTCCGCCGGCAGGTCGGGTGCCTCGAAGATGCCCCAGTTCGCCGTCAAGAAGTCCCGCAGCGAGAACTCCGGACGGATCTCGAACGGATAGTGCGTGTCCTCCACCTCCTCGATACGATCGACCTTGAAGGTCCGGATCGCGCGCCGCCGGTGACACCAGCCGATCACGTACCAGGAGCGTTCGAAGGGGATGACACCGTATGGATCGAACTGACGCCACTCGCGTTCCCCACCACGCGAAGCGACCCGGTAGTATATCCTCACCGTATGGCGCTGCGCCATGGCATCGAGCAGAACGCGCAACCGCTTGCTCCGCCGCTCGTCGAGCGAACTCGGCGGACGGATGGCAGTGACCCGTTCGAGGAGTTGCCGCCAGGCCTCGGGAAGCACCGCCCGGAGCCGCGAGAGCGCCGTTTTCAGTTCCTGCGCCGAGACTCCCGGGACGAAGTGGCCAGCCTCGGCAGCTAACAGCAGCGCCAGCGCCTCGCTCAGCGTGAATTGCAGCGCCTGCAAGCGTGGCACGCCCGTGAGGTAATAGCCGGCCCCTCCCGCATCGCGCTCGATGGGCAGATACAAGCGGTCGCGGAGCAGTTGCAGGTCCTTGGTGATCTGCCGTTCGCTGACACCGTACCGCTCGGCCAGCGCTGCACGGGTGTACCGTTTCGGGTATTGACAGAGGAGCAGGACCATATCGACCAGTCGCGCCACTCGATCCTGCTCACCGTGCCTCTCCAGCTCCTGCCCTCGCGGCATCGTCCCACCTTTCCACGCTTTCGATCGATGCATCGAGTATAGCGAACGATCGCTCATCTGAGGTGCCGCAACGCCGCGGTATCCTTGCCTTCAGGTACAGGACGGGACAGGGTCGGCGGTCGATGCGGGGAACCGAAATGCACAGCTCCATGCCACCGCTGCGTACCGTGCGGATTCTCGGTCTGCCGGTCCACGACGTCACGCTCCCGGAGGCGATCGCTCGGATTCGATACTGGTGTGCAGCGGAGCCGACCGTGCACCAGGTCGTGACGCTCAATCCAGAGATGGTCATGGCTGCGCGCCGCGACCCTGTCTTCCGTGCGGTGATCGAGCAGGCGGCCTTGGTGACCCCCGACGGCGTGGGGATGACGCTCGCTGCGCGCCTGCGCGGCACGCCGCTCCGCTCGCGGGTCACCGGCGTCGACCTCGTGGAAGCGCTCGCCCTGACCGACTGTCGCCTCTTCTTGCTGGGTGCCGCACCCGGTGTGGCCGAACGGGCCGCAGCGACACTCGAGCAGCGCTTCGGCACCCGGATCGCCGGTGTGTGGGCAGGATCACCGCGCCCCGAGGACGCTGGCCCAGCCCTCGAGCGGATCGGTACCGCCCGACCGGACGTCCTCTGCGTCGCTTACGGTGCGCCAGCGCAAGACCTGTGGATCGCCCGCTACCGTACCGAACTCGCTGCTCGCGGCGTACGGGTCGCTATTGGTGTGGGTGGGACCTTCGACTACCTGGCAGGGATCGTCCAGCGACCACCCCTGATCGTCCGACGGCTCGGTTTGGAATGGTTGTATCGTTTGCTCCGCCAGCCGTGGCGCTGGCGACGCCAACTGGTGCTGCCGCAGTTCGCACTCTCGGCGCTCGTCGAAGCGACCGCTGTGCGGCTCGGCTACCGGACCTGAAGGAGGAGTGGTGGTCAGCACGCTAGACGATCGCCCCTGCCCTAGGCACCCGAGCATCGCGACCCGCCTGCGGTGCAGCAAGTGCGGCACGCCGATCTGCCCGCGGTGCATGGTCGAAACACCAGTCGGCTACCGTTGCCCACCCTGCGCTGGCCTCTCCGGACTCGCCTGGAGCGATGTACCGGGCACCCTGCTGCTCCGCGCGGGGCTCGCCGGGGTCGTCGTCGCGCTCGTGGTCGGCTGGCTCTGGAGTCGTTTCCCCGAATGGCAATTCTACCTCGCGCTCCTGCTCGGTTTCGGGGTAGCGGAAGCGATGGCGTGGGCAGCACACGCCCAGCGCGGCCGCGCCCTGCAGGCGCTCGGTGTCGCTTGTGTCGCGCTCGGTCTGGTCCTTTCGCGCCTCCTGCTTCTCCGCGGCCGCGGTCTCACACCCGACGAGTTCTCTCTCGTCTTCACCGACGACCGCCTGTGGCCCCTCATCCAGCTCCGTCCCATTCCCGACCTCCTCTTCGCCGCCCTGGCCCTGATCATTCCGCTCGTGCGCTTTCGGGTGAGACGATGAGCGACCAGCGTGAGCGACTGCTCGCGATCCTCGACCGCATTCCGACCAAGCGGTTCCTCGTGGTCGGCGACCTCTATCTGGACCGCTATGTCTTCGGTGAGCCAGTGCGTATCTCGCGGGAAGCGCCCGTCCTCGTCCTGGAAGAACGCGCCATCGAACACCGTCCCGGTGGCGGCGCAGCCCCCGGACTGGCGCTGGCGGCGCTCGGAGCCAGAGTGGTGCAACTCGGTGTCGTCGGCGACGACCCGGAAGGCGCGTTGCTCCGCCAGCTCTTGGCCGAGCGTGCGATCGACACCACCGGTATCCGCACCGATCCTTCCCGACCGACGACCGTGAAGACCCGCGTCGTCGCGGTCGGCTCCTACAACGTCCTGCCGCAACAGCTCGTCCGCGTCGACCGGCAAGTCCGCACGCCGCTCGTCCCCGAACAGGAACAGGCTATCGTCCGGGAACTCCTGGAGCGCGCGAGCGAGGCCGACGCGCTCGTCCTCTCCGACTACCAGAGCGGGACCCTGACACCGGGCCTCATCGCTGCCGCCCGCGCGTCCGCACGGCTCACGGTCGTCGACTCGCAAGGGAGGCTCGACGCCTTCCGTGGCTCCACGGCGATCAAGTGCAACCGGGCCGAAGCCGAGCGCTTCCTCGGCACCTCACTGGCATCCCCAGCACAGCGCGCCGAACACCTGCTGGCGCTGTGGCGTTCCCTCGACTGTCGCGTCCTCGCGGTGACGCTCGGTGGCGAGGGCGCCGCACTGGTGACCGCCGAGGGGTACCGCGAACTTCCACCTCCAGCCGTACGTACGATCTTCGACGTGACCGGAGCGGGCGATACCGTGCTCGCCGTGCTCGCTGCCGCCCTCGCCTGCGAAGCGACACCGCTGGAGGCGCTCACGCTCGCGCAGCTCGCGGCCGGCATCGTCATCGGCAAGTTCGGGAACGCGCAAGCTTCCCGCGAGGAACTGGTCGCCGCCATCGCGGAGCACATCGCCTGAGGGCGGGCCTCTCAGGCGGCTGGGCTGACGGTGAACTGGAGGCGATAGAGCCGCGCGTACAGGCCACCGTGCGCGAGGAGCTCCTGATGCGTCCCCTGCTCGACGATCCGACCGCCGTCTATCACCAGGATGCGATCGGCCGCACGGACGGTCGAGAGGCGGTGCGCAATGACGAGCGTCGTGCGTCCACGCATCAGCGCAGCCAGCGCCTGCTGGACGAGCCGCTCCGACTCCGAGTCGAGCGCCGAGGTCGCCTCGTCCAGGACGAGTACCGGTGGATCGGCGAGCAAGAGACGCGCCAACGCGAGCCGCTGTTTCTCGCCTCCTGACAAGCGGTAGCCGCGTTCGCCGACGACCGTCTCGTATCCCTGGGGAAGCTCCAGGATCCGCTCGTGGATGTAGGCTGCCCGTGCCGCTGCCTCCAGCTCCGCGTCGCTCGCGTCCGGTCGCGCGTACCGCAAGTTGGCCGCCACCGTGTCGTGGAAGAGGTACGGCTCCTGCGTCACCATGCCGACCGCACGGGCGAGCGTTTCCGAGGAGAGATCGCGCAGGTCGTAGCCATCGAGCGTGACGCGCCCCCGCGTTGGATCGAAGAGACGAGCGAGGAGGTAGGTGACGGTCGTTTTTCCAGCGCCGCTCGGCCCCACCAGAGCGACGAGCTCCCCCGGTTCGATACGGAAGGACACGCCCGCCAGCGCCCAGTACCGCTGGGGCTGCACTGCATCGAACGAGCGCTCGGGACGATCGAGCGGTTCCGTCACCTCCGCACGCGACTCGGCGTGGTACGTGAACCAGACGTCCTCGAAGGCAACGGCCCCCCGCACCCGCTCCAGGTGGACCGCGTGCGGGGCTTCGCGGACCTCGATCGGCCGGTCGAGCAACTGGTAGACACGCTCGAAGCTGACCAGCGAGGTCGCCAGCTCGACGTGCGTGTTCAAGAGGGCAGTCACCGGCCCGTACAAGCGGACGAGGTACAGCGCGAACGCGACGAGCTCACCCGTCGTGAGACTACCGCGGAGAGCGAGAAACCCTCCCGTCCACAGAACCAGCGCCATACCGATCGCCGCGCCGAGACTGTAGAGCAGCATCAGCCATCGTCCAGCGACTGCCAGTTCGATGCCGATATCGCGCACTGCGGCAGCGCGGGCTCGAAACCGCTGGACTTCGTCGCGCTGGCGCCCGAACAGCTTGACGAGCAGCACTCCGCTGATACCCAGCGTCTCGGTCAACTGCGCCGTCATCGCGGCATTGCGTTCCATCTGGGCGCGCGTCAGTGCCCGCAAGCGCTGGCCGAAGCGGCGCAGCGGTATGACGAGCAGCGGGAAGACCAGCAGCGACAAGAGGGTCAGGCGCCACTCCATCGCCACCATCATCGCGAGTGACGCCACGACCAGTGCCACGTTGCTCACCAGCGTCGTCACCGTGTTGGTCACCGCACGCTGTGCGCCGACCACATCGTTGGTGAGGCGAGAGACCATCTCGCCCGCCTTGATCCCCGTGAAGAACCGAAACCCCTGGCGTAACAGGTGCTCGTAGAGCGCGCTCCGTAGGTCGAAGATGATCCCCTCACCGACCCGAGCGCTCAGCTGCCGCTGCCAGACACCGAGCAACCCCGAGACGAGCGGCAACGCGACCATCGCCGCGCAGAGCACCGTCAGCAGCTCCACGCTCCCCGGGCGCCCCGGTCCTGGCAAGGCTCGGTCGATGAGCAGGCGTAGGAGTTGCGGCTGCAGCGCATCGAGACCAGAGATGATCAGGATCGTCACCACCATGAACACGATCGACCAGCGGTAGGGTGCCGCCGACCGGAGCACCCGCCGGAGCACCGCTCGGTCGAGGGACGGCCGCTGGTCAGGATCATGCCGCCAGACACCGTGCCAGAACGATGGCGGAACACCGAGCATCACACACTCCGTCGAGTCACCGATCCACACAGCAGAGACGTGGAGCCGGCTGGTCGCCTCCCCAGCCGGCTCCACGCATTGCCTGAAAAGGTGTCACCGATCAACCGAACAGGCCGACGACGATCATCACCAGCGCCATGACGACGATCACCGCGATGGCGACCCAACCGACCACCGCCAAGCGGGGCAGACCGAGTCGCCGTGCTCGCACTGCGCCGGGAACGCTCCACAGTGCAGCGAACAGCGCCAGGATTCCCATCGAGACCATCGCCGGATTGTCCGCCATGACCGTGCTCCCCTCCCGTCCGCGGCCATTGCACTAGAGGAATCGTACCGCAGCCTGTGCTCCCGCGTCACTCGCTCCATCCGAAGCGGCGATCGAGCGCTGCCAGGACGCGCGCCAGAGCCGCCTCTTCCTCCAGCGCATCGCTCACCGGGATCAGCATCGTCAAGAGCTCGTCGATCCCGCTCTCGAGGAGACGCGTCAAACGCTCGCCTACCGTATCCGGATCGCCCCAGACGACGAGATGGTCGAGCAACGCATCGCTCGGATTCCCGTTCTCGAGTGGGAAACCAGCAGTCGCGAACATCTGCGCGTAGAACGGCATCCTCCCATACAGCCCGACGACCGGGCGCGCCTTCTCGCGCATCGTCGCCGCGTCGGTCGTCATCACGATCGGGACGTGAACGACCAACCGAGGGCGGCGACTCTTCCCCGCCGCCTGCGTACCGGCCTCCAGAGCCGGAATCGCCTGCTCGTGGATGTACTTGGCCGGGCACATCCAGGAGAGGACACCGTCGGCGATTTCACCCGCCAGGCGGAATGCCTTCGGCCGCAAGGCCGAGATGTAGATCGGAACCGGAGCCGTTTCCGGCAGCCGCTGACGGACGCGGAAGAACTCGCCCTGGAAGTCGACCTGACCGTCCCACAGGAGCCCGCGCACGACCGTCACGTACTCCCGGAGGTGCGTGAGCGGTTTCTCCATCGGGATGCCGAGCGACCCCTCGATGATCGGCCGGTGACTCGGCCCGAGCCCCAGGCGGACGCGTCCCGGCGCCAGCTGGTGGACAGCGAGCGTCTGCTGGGCAGTCACGAAAGGATGGCGCGGGTAGGTCGGGATGATTCCTGTCCCCAAGACGATCCGTTCCGACTGGACTGCTGCTGCTGCGTAGACGGTCAAGGCGTCGATCGTCCGGCCCCCCGTCACCGTCCAAATTGCCGGCACTCCGGCAGCCTCCAAGCGCCGGATCGCGGCGAGCGCGCCGACCGCACTGCTCCGGTCCGGCTGGTCGATACCGACTCGCGGCCAGGCCATGCTCCCTCGCCTCCTCTCTTAGCTCCGAACCGTCTGCCCGCGCCAGTCTAGCACGGACTGCGGCTTGCGCACGGCCGACCGTTCCGTCATCATCTCATCGGCGATGGTTCGGCTCCTGAAAGGGTGCGAGCACGATGCGCACGGCCTATTGCTACGACGAGCGTTTCCTCCAGCACGACACCGGTCTCGAGGAACACCGCTTGCCCGACGGCTCGCTGCTCGAGCCGGTCGAGCATCCCTCCAGTGCGCGCATCATCCGGCGGACCGCCCAGCTCATCGCCAGCTCCGGCCTCCTCGACGACGCCCTCTTCGTCTCCGCTCGGCCAGCCACCGAAGACGAGATCGCGGTCTACCACAGTCGGGACTACATCGCGGAAGTGCGACGCGTCACTAGTCAGGGTGGTGGCTGGCTCGACCCGGAAACCCCCGTCGCGGCGGGCTCCTGGGAGGCAGCGCTCCTGGCCGCTGGAGCCGCGATCGAGCTGACCGATGCAGTGCTCGAGGGGCGCGCCCGCAACGCCTTCGGGCTGTTGCGTCCTCCCGGACACCACGCGATGCGGGCGCAGGGTATGGGGTTCTGCGTCTTCAACAACGTCGTTATCGCGGCACGCCACGCGCAGCAGCGCGGTTTCGCGCGCGTCCTCGTCCTAGACTGGGACGTCCACCACGGGAACGGCACGCAAGATGCCTTTTGGGACGACCCCTCTGTCCTCTTGGTCTCGCTCCACCAGGACAACTGGTACCCAGCGGGTTGGGGAGCGGTCGACCACATCGGCGGGCCAGGTGCCGAAGGGACGACCGTCAACATCCCGCTCCCGCCGGGCACCGGGAACCGCGGCTACCTGCTCGCCCTCGAGCGCGTCGTGCTCCCCATCGCACGGCAGTTCCAGCCGGACATCGTCTTCGTCTCGGCTGGGCAAGACGCGAGCATGGAAGACCCGCTCGGCCGCATGCTGGTGACGATGGCGGGATACCGCGCCATGACCGAACTCGTCCGCCAGCTGGCCGAGGAATGCTGCGACGGTCGCCTGGTCGTCCTGATGGAAGGCGGCTACTCGCTCCGCTACGTCCCCTTCTGCACGCTCGCGATCATGGAAGGGCTGACGGGACGACGTAGCGGGATCCGCGACCCGCTCGAGGGGACGAGCGAACTCGCCCAGGCCGAGCGGGAGTTCCGCCCCGACCAAGAGGCCGCGATCGAAGCCGCTCGCCGCACGCTCGCCGCCTATTGGCAGCTCTGACCACCGACCGGTAACGGGGACGCCGCTCCGGTATACTTACCCGTTGCGCGATGCGAGCGTGTACCGGGATCGACACCATGAGCGAATTCCGCCTCGTCACTCCGTTCCAGCCGACCGGTGACCAACCGCAGGCGATCGAGAAACTCGTCGAGGGACTGCGCCGGGGTTACCGTCACCAGACCCTGCTCGGCGCGACCGGCACCGGCAAGACGTTCACGATGGCGAACGTCATCGCGGCTGTCCAGCGCCCCACTCTCGTCCTCGCTCCCAACAAGACGCTGGCTGCCCAGCTCTACGCGGAGTTCCGGGAATTCTTCCCGCACAACGCGGTCGAGTACTTCGTCAGCTACTACGACTACTACCAGCCCGAAGCCTACGTCCCGCAGACCGATACCTACATCGAGAAGGAGACCGAGATCAACGACGAGATCGACCGGCTGCGGCTCGCGGCCACGCGGGCGGTGCGCACGCGGCGCGACGTCATCATCGTGGCCAGTGTCTCCTGCATCTACGGTATCGGCTCACCGGAAGAGTGGGACAAGTCGATCCTCGCCCTCCGCCGCGGCCAGACCGTCCGCCGCGACAAGATCCTGCGCCATCTCGTCGACCTGCAGTACGACCGCAACGACATGACGCTGGTGCGCGGCACCTTCCGCGCCCGGGGCGACGTCATCGAAGTCTTCCCGGCCTACGAAGAGTTCGCTGTCCGTATCGAGCTCTTCGGCGACGAAGTGGACCGCATCGTCGAGTTCGACCCGCTGACGGGCGAAATCCTGGCCACGCGCGAGGTCATGGAGATCTTCCCGGCCAAGCACTGGGTGACCAGCGGCGAACGCCTGGAGGCAGCCATCCGGAGCATCGAAGCGGAGCTGGAAGAACGGCTAGCGGAGCTGCGCGCACAAGGGAAACTGCTGGAAGCCCAGCGCCTCGAGCAACGTACCCGCTACGATATCGAGATGCTGCGCGAAGTCGGCTACTGCAGTGGGATCGAGAACTATTCCCGCCACCTCTCCGGACGCAAACCCGGTGAACCGCCCTGGACGTTGCTCGACTACTTCCCGAGCGACTACCTCATGTTCATCGACGAGTCGCACCTGGCCATCCCGCAAGTCCGCGGCATGTACCACGGTGACCGCTCGCGCAAGGACATCCTGGTCGAGTACGGCTTCCGCTTGCCCTCGGCGCGCGACAACCGGCCGTTGACCTTCGAGGAGTTTCTCGACCGCATCAACCAAGTCATCTATGTCTCCGCCACACCGGGACCGTGGGAACTCCAAGTCAGCGAGCAGATCGTCGAGCAGATCATCCGCCCCACCGGTCTCTTGGACCCGGAGATCAGCGTGCGGCCGACGAAGGGACAGATCGACGACCTCCTGCACGAGATCCGTCAGCGCGTCGCGCGGGGCGAACGCGCCTTGGTCACCACACTCACCAAGAAGATGGCCGAGGACTTGGCCGACTACCTCAAGGAAGTGGGTATCCGGACGCACTACCTGCACAGCGAGATCGACACGATCGAACGCGTCGAGATCCTGCGCGACCTGCGCCTCGGCGTCTACGACGTGGTGGTCGGCATCAACCTTTTGCGCGAGGGACTCGACCTGCCCGAGGTGTCGCTCGTCGCCATCCTCGATGCCGACAAGGAGGGCTATCTCCGCTCCGAGAGCGCCCTCATCCAGATGATCGGTCGCGCCGCGCGCCACGTGAACGGGTTGGTGATCATGTACGCCGACACCGTCACCGACTCGATGCGCCGCGCGATCGACGAGACCTATCGGCGTCGCGCCATCCAGATGGAGTACAACCAGCGCCACGGCATCCAACCGCGCAGCGTCGTCAAGCAGGTGCGGGATCTCACCGACCGCATCCGCCAGGCGGCTGAGGAACGCGCTCCGTATCACGCCGGACGCGCGGAGCCACACGCTGGTGTCCTCGGCGAGCTCTCGCCGGACGAGCTGGCGCGGCTCATCCGCGACTTGGAACGCCAGATGAAGGAAGCCGCCAAGCAGCTCGAGTTCGAAAAGGCCGCCTTGCTGCGCGACCAGATCTTCGAACTCCGTCGCCTCCAAGAAGTGCTGCGCTGAAGCCGAGACTGCCACCCGAGGCGCTGCAGCACGCGCGCTAGCCGCCGCTCTCCCGTGCACCGCTGACGCCACACGCTCGTGCCACGACCGACCGCACCGGGGCCCTGTTCGGCCCCGGTGCACTCCAGTGGGTCAGGCGCGGCCGCGACGCGCTACGAGCGCATCGGGAGCGGACGCCACTTGCCGAAGCTCTCCGGCCCGGGGTGCTCTCGGTACGCACCGATCGCCCCGAAGAGGAAGATCGCCGCACCGACGAGGAGCAGGAGCGCCACGACGAGCCGCAACCAGCGGAGGCGAACCGCGAACGGCACCAGAATCGCCGCAGCACCGATCGCCGCATAGGCCACCGCCCATAGTCCCGGACTCCGCGTCATCCCGTGCGTGAGGATGGCACCCGCACACGCCAGTGCGATGACCCCACCGGGAAGGCTGAGCCACGCCAGCGGGCGGACATCGTGTCCAGTCAGGACAGCCGATCCAGCGATGGCGAGCAGCACGCCGAAGTAGAGTGCCGGCTCGCCCATGATGATGTTGTTCCCACCCGGCAGCGGCCAGGTCAGGGTGAGGTGGACTGCCGGGATCGCCAGTGTGATACCCAGGCTGAGGAACACCCAACCTCAGGAACGGAGCGTATCGGGTGGAGCATCGAGCAGACGCCAACCGTAGTAGGCGACGAAGACGGCGCTCGTCGCCACGACGACCATCATGAGCGTCAGGTAATCGATGAACATAGTCCCCTTCCCCCCTTACTACCATGAAAACGGTGCGCGGTCTCCGCACAGAGCTCTGCGATCAGGATCTCGACCAGAAGTGTCACCGATTACTAGCACACTCTTGGCCGTCCCGTCAATGGCCACCTGTGAACTGGGTCCCCGGCACGATCACGTCGAACACGTCCGGGTTCTCAGGGCCTTCGATGTGAATCGACCCGACTGCCCCTTTCATCAGGCGCCCGAGCGCGTGATCGACTAGGGTGTGTCACCCGGCACCTCGAGGGAGAACTCGACGATCGTCGCACCACCCGGCGGCACGCTCGTCGTCTGGATGTGTTCGGCCCACACCGAGCCCGCTTCCAGAGCGACGCGATCGAAGATCTCCCCGATCACGTGGAAACTCGACGTGAGGTTGACACCGCCGTTCCCGAAGAAGATGCGGACACGCTCGCCCACCTTCGCCTGCAACGCCCGTTCCGCGGTCAGCGAGCCGACCGAGCCGTTGAAGACGACGTAGTCCGGCTGCTCCGCCAAGCACTTCTCCAGCGAGAACCCCCACACCCCGGGCTGACCGCGCTGTCCGGTCAGGTAGAAGTCACCCTGCATGACGTAGAACTCGCGGTCGACCGGCGGGAATCCCTCCGGTGGCTCGACGACGATGAGTCCGTACATACCGCTCGAGACATGTAGCGGAACCGGCGGCACCGCACAGTGATACA
>JBEPZP010000025.1:0-16955 GCA_041640735.1 Thermomicrobium sp. | reverse complement strand
GAGGATGGGTGGTGGGCGATCGACCGTCGGGCGTACTGCAGGCTCGACGTCATCTGCTCCCGATACTGAACAGCGCTCCGAACCCTACCAAGACCGAGAGCAGGAAACACGCAGCCGTGAGGATACCGAGGCAACCCGCCCCAGCCAGACCGGCCACCGTACCCCAGCTCCCGGTGCGCCCTTCGGCCAGCACCGTCCGTCGCGCCAGTAGTCCCGAAATGACCGGCACGACGACCCAAACCGGCGCCGCGATGCAGGCGAGGGCACCGAACGTCACCGTGCTCAGGAGAGTAAGAAAGCCTAGTACCAGCCACCAGACCACGAGCAAGACGATCGCCCTGGCCAACCGCCCCGCGTAGGCATGCCCCACCCCGAGGATCGCGAACCAGCCGAAGACCGTCTCCAGCGCCAGCGCGATCCACCCGGCCGTTTCCACGTCCACCGCCTGCGCCCGTTGTTGCCACCCACCGAGACCGCGCGGTTCGGCCATGACCACCCTCGAGTCTTCAGCGCCGTCGGGCGCAGCATGACACAAGCTGACCGAAAAGGCAACCGATTGACCAAGCGGAAAATGCGCAGCTGCTCGGCGTCAGGAACGTCAATACGCTACGCGACGGGGAGCCAGCTGTGCACCGGGGAGCCTCCGGCACGGCACGTCGCACCGGTCAGCCGAACCGGACACGCGGTCGCCTGCGGTGCTGACACGATTAGCGTGAGGTAGCGAGGAGCGTCGCCGGCCGCTCCGCCCGGGCCACCGCGAGCACGTACTCGGCGACGCGCCCGGGAATGTCCACGCCGGTCGGTGCGATCGAATTACGAAACTCCATCGTCGCGTTGACCTCGTTCACCAAATATCCACGCTCCGGATGCTCGAGTAGATCGACTGCTAGGACGCCACCCCCGAGCACGCGGGCAACGCGGCTGCAGATCTCGGCCAGTTCCGTTGTGACAGGACAGTTCGACGCCTGACCACCACGCGCTGTGTTCGTGACCCAGTGGCTCGAGCTACGATAAATTGCGCAGATCGTCTCCTCACCCACGACAAAGGCGCGGATGTCGCGTCCTGGCTTGGGAACCCACTCCTGGATATAGATGGTGCCGTGGTGAAAACCACCGAGCAATCGCTTATGGCGCAGGAGTTCCTCCAGTGCTCGCCGGCTGTGCACTCGAGCCAGCAGCCGCCCCCAGGAGCCGAGCGGCGGCTTGACGACAACCGGGTAGCCGAGCTCGTCGGCTGCCGCCAGCGCCTCCTCAGGGCTGAAGGTGACGATGACGCGCGGCTGAGGGATACCGGCTCCGGCCAGGAGCGCAGTGGTGCGCACCTTGTCGTTGCAGACCTCGAGCAGCCGCGTGGGATTGACGACCGGGACGCCCCAGGCCTCGAAGAGGCTCGCGACGTGCAGCCCACGCTGCTGGCTCACCGAGCGGACGACCACGACGTCGTACGACGGCGGCGGTGCCGTCGCCTCCAGCCGCAGCTGGCGGTCGAGCAGGCGCTCGACTACTGCGCCGCGCGCTTCCAAGGCCGCGATCAAGAGACGCTCTTCAGTCCGTAACAGTCCGTAGACGATGCCGACTCGTACCCGCTCCACGACGACCCTCCGACACTCCTCGCCACACCGACACGAAACGGGCGCTCGCTCATGCCAGGCGTTTCGCGCCGCGTTTGTGCGGCTGGGCACCGTGGGTCGTCCGGAGCGCGTGCAGCGTCTCGACTGCTCGACGTCGCCCGGAGGGGGAAAACCACGCGGAAACGGCCAGAGCCTCAGCCAGCTCCAAAGCTGGCCAGACTCCACCCGCCCACTGGCGGGCCTCACTCGACGGTCGTGTCCGTCCGCGACCGTTTCCGCACATCGCTCCGCTCCAGAAAACCAAAAAACCGCTCACCCCGGCGGGGGCGAGCGGTGCCGTCTCGCGGTACCACCCCGCTTCGCTGTGGCCCTCGCGGGCCACAGCCTCGACCACTCGGTCGACCCGAGTGCGGCCCGATAACGGGGGCCACCGTCGTCGCCTACCCCGCAGTCCATGCGGATCGGGACGCAGCTCCGAGGCCTTCTTCCCCAGCAGTGACGGGCCGCCTTTCCACCACCCGCGGCTCGCTGGACCGATCCCGCTGGGTACTCTCCTCTTCGCCGCCTTTGCGGCGCTCCCTTGTTCCGAGATTCTAGCCTACACGACTGCGCTGCCGCTGTCCAGCGCTACTGAGCCCGGCCACCCATGCCGCGCGTCCTCGCCCCTCCGCAGCGGAGGCCGGCGCCTCCGCGAGCACTCTCCACGGTCAGGTCTGGCTCCGCGGACGCTCCGCCTATGGAGCCACGTCGAGCGGCTGCCGACGTTCTCCCACAGAGGGGGTTCGCAGCAGTGCCATGGAGGGATGAAGATGCGACGGCGAGTCTCGGTCACACTGCTGGGTACGTTCCTCTTCGCAATGGTGTGGGCCGGTGCAGCCAGTGCGCCGCGCTGGTGGCAGCCACGCGGCCAGCCACGCTGGCACATCCAGTTCACCGGACGACTCGCCGTCTCCCGCGACGCGGACGTGGTGTTCCTCGACCTCTTCGATACCGACGCCGCCACCGTGCGACGGCTGCGCCAGCAGGGCAAGCGGGTGGTCTGTTACCTCAACGCTGGCGCCTGGGAGGAATGGCGTCCGGACGCCTGGCGCTACCCCGCGGAAGTCCTGGGGAACGCCTACACCGGCTGGCCCGGTGAACGCTGGGTCGATATCCGGCGGCGCGATCTCCTGGCGCCGATCCTGCGCGACCGGCTCGACCTCTGCAAGGCCAAGGGGTTCGACGGGGTCGATCCGGACAACCTGGACGGCTACCAGAACGATACCGGGTTCCCGTTGACCGCCGCCGACCAGCTCGCCTTCAACCGCTGGCTGGCCCGGGAGGCGCACGCCCGTGGCCTCGCCATCGGCCTCAAGAACGACCCTGACCAAGCCGCACTGCTCGTCGCGGACTTCGACTGGATGCTGGTGGAAAGCTGCCTCACCCAGAACTGGTGCGACCGCACAGCGCCCTTCCGCCAGGCCGGGAAACCGGTCTTCGCGCTCGAGTACGTCGAGGAGGGCGCGACGCCGGCAGCGATCTGTCCAGCTGCTCGTCGCTTCGGCCTGAGCGCGCAGATCAAGCGGTCGAGGCTCGACGCCTGGTCGCGCCCGTGCTGGCGGTGAGGCGCGACTCTCCACCCCACGCTCAGCGGTAGGCTCACCGAGCCTCACCGCAGTCGCGTCTCTGACCAGCGGCACACCGCGGCTCAGACGATCGGGCGGTAGGCCTCCGGGTCGAGCGGCACCTCGATGACGAAGGGGAGTCCAGCCCGGCTGGCGGCGAGCGCTTCCTCGGCCGCCGCGGCCAGCTCGTCGGCCGTGCGCGCCACCGTCCCCGGGCATCCACAGGCCTGCGCGACAGCGACGCTGTCGATCGGCTCGAAGTCGACGCCGTACCGGGGCAAGCCGCGGTTCTCCTGCCCGATGCGGATGAGCGAGTAGGAACGGTCGGCGATGACGAGCACGATCATCGGGGCACCGACGCGGCGCGCTGTCTCCAGCTCCTGACAGACCATGGAGAAGCCACCGTCACCGAGCGCGGCCAGCACAGGCACCTGCGGTCGCGCCAGCTTGGCGCCGAGCGCAGCAGCGAGTCCGTACCCCATGCCGGAGAGCCCGTTCGACATCCAGAAGGTCTCCGGGTAGCGGCTGGGCCAGAACTGGCCGAAGAGATACTTGTGCGACCCCACGTCCGTCGTCACGATCGTCTCCGGCGGCAAGACGCGCGCGAGCACGTCGACGATCCGGACGGGCGCCAACCCCTGCGCGGGTGCCCGGCTGCGACCGGCTGCGACCGCTACCCGCTCGTCCTGGATCTCGCGGAACGGGCGCTCCCAGCTGCGCGGCGGGGCCAGCTCGTCGAGGGCCGCCAGGAGCGCTGCGTGCTCGACCAGCAGCGCATCGCGCCGGGGCAGGAGCCCCGTCGCCTGCGGCGCTTCCAAGACCCAGACGATCGGCAGGTGCGCGTGCCAGGTCTTGTCCACCTCGACAGGGTCGAAGCCGAAGCCGACGATGAGGTCGGCCCGTTGCAGCGCCTCGACCATGAGGTCATCGATCGCCATGCCGCCGACCACGCCCACGAAGTCGATGGCCGGATCCTGTTCGTCGACGATTCCCTTCACCTTCGGCGTCACCGCGACCGGGAGCCGCCAGGCGGCGAGCCAGCGACGCAGCGCCGGGGCGTGCTCGGGCCGGACGCCGAGCCCGAGCACGACGAGCGGCCGCTCGGCTTCACCGAGACGTCGCGTGAGTTCCGCCGCCGCGTGGCGCGCTTCCACCGGCGAGCTGATCGCCTGGCGGGTGAGCGACTCGTCGCTCAGCAAGCGGGCTGGCTGCACGGCATCCTCGGCCGAGAGCGTGAGATAGGCCGGTCCCTGCGGCTCGCTGGTCGCAGCGGCGAGCGCGCGGCGCACTGCTCGGTGCGGGTCGAGCGGCGTGACCGCCTCGACGTGCTTGCTCACCGGGCGGTAGACCTCGTGCAGGGGCAAGCGTTGATGGGTGTGGGAGGCTGGCCAGCTGCTCGGGAGGTCAGCCGTGAGGGCGAGCAGCGGCTCGCGGTCGAGCCAGGCGTTGGCGAGGGCTAGCATCAGGTTGGCTGCTCCCGGGCCGAGCGTGGCCACCGCTACACCGGCGGTGCGCCGGAGCTTACCGTAGACGCCGGCCGCGATGCCGGCGACCGCTTCGTGACGGCACAGGGTGAAGGCGATCTCGGCACGTCGCAGGGCATCGATGAGTACGAGCACCTCGCCACCCGGCAAGCCGAACGCGCGATCGACCCCGGCCGCGTGGAGCTCCTGGGCTACGACCTCGGCCACCGTCGCCACCGTACATCCTCCTTCCCGCGTCGCACGCTCCTGCGGGGAGGATACCGGACGCCTGCACACCTGGCACGGGGTAGTGACCTCAGGATGTCTCGGATACAAGGTGCCCCCGAGCGATCCGGATCAGCGCCAGGCCCGAACTGGAGCGACAGCGCTCCCTCATCGCTCAGCCCGGGGTCGCAGAGACGGGCGTATGGCTGGTCCTCTTTACCGCGTGCGCACGTGTGACGATACTGTTCCGTAGGCTACCTCCGTTACGGCAGGACGGAAGCGCACATGCGTGGAGTGCTGCAATCGACGGCGATCCAAAACTGGCTCGAGGAGCGCGCCAAGCGCTTGTTAGATCTCACGCCTCGAAACCCTCTTCTCCTCGCGCGGTCACGGCTGGAACCGATCGCTCCTCCACCTGAGGTCATCTGGAAGAAGCTCCTCTGGGAGGAGGAATGGCTCGTCCTCCAGGCGGCTGAGGACGACAGCGGCGAGGACGAGCCGCCGAGACGGCTCACCGCGAGGGCAGGTCGACATCTGCCGGTACACGTGCGCGAGGTCGACGAACGAACCCTCCTGTTTCGCCTCCGCCCCGAAGACCTGGAGCGTCGCCTCAAGCGCTACGAGCGCGCTGCGCGGACGACTTTCGACGACGCTGGGTTTTGGACACTCTTCTTCGCTTTCGGAGACCTCGAGTGGAAGCCGACCATCGCCCCGTCCGGTACGTCGACGAACAAGACGTGGTTCTCGCCCCTCGTGCTCGTCCCTATAACCCTCCAGCGCCAAACACCCGCGCAACCGTTTAGCGTCTCGCTACGCGAAGGGGAGGACATCCAACTCAACCGAACCCTCCTCGTGTACCTGACCGAAGTCGAGCAGCTGTCGTTCCCCGACATCGATCCCAACGGCGAAGGCGATTTCCAGTCTCTCCTCGCCCCGATCCGCGAGGCCGTCACCGAGCGCGGCTGGACTGTCCACGAGTGCTGCTGGATCGGTCGATTCGCCTTCCAGAAGACCGCCATCTACCAAGACCTGCGTCGCAACGCCGAGCGGATCGCATCGCATCCGGTCATCAGGGTCTTGAGCGGACTCGAGCAACCGCCACCGCGCTTCGCCCTCGATCCGCCAGAAACGTTCGATGTCACCCCACCGGAAGAGATCGCGACTGTCCTGCCGGCTGACAGCAGTCAACTACAAGCAGTCTTGGCAGCGCGCCGCGGCCAGACGTTCGTCATCCAAGGACCACCGGGGACAGGGAAGAGTCAGACGATCGTCAACATCATCGCTGACCAGTTGGCACGCGGGAAGAGTGTCCTCTTCGTAAGCGAAAAGCGAGCTGCTCTGGAGGTCGTCGAACGACGGCTGGAAAAGGTCGGTCTCGCGCCGTTCTGTCTCAACCTGCACAGTCACCAAGCGCAACGCGGCGCCGTCCTGCAATCGATCGCTGAAGAGCTCGAGCGCAACTGGGCTGTCCCTTACCACCGTCCACAGGATCTTCCAGCGCAGGTGGCCTACTACCGGGACCGGCTGCGAGACTACACGGCAGCGCTGCATACGCCTCGCCCCCCGCTCGGGCAGACACCGTTCCAGGTCATCGCTCGCCTGCAGGCATTACCCGATCCCGGCACGACCGGGACGCTGCGGCGCGATCCGAAGGCGCTCACGGCACAAGATATCGCGCATCTGCGCGAGGTCGCGGGGCGACTGGCTGCGAGTATCGATCTGCTGCGTGAAGGGAGCAGCTTCCCCTGGTTCGGCGTCCGCGACGATGTCCCGGAATCGCAGCTCGCTGACCAGGTCGAATCCGCCGCGCACGCCTTCCACCAACTCCTGGAACAGCTCCGCAGCGCCTGCGAGTCGCTGGGTCTGCCTGAACCGAGCGACTCGCAACAGGTGCGGATCCTCGTCGAACGGCTCCAGCGCTTCGCAGCTGCTCCGCCTATTCCTGCGGCCTGGGCCGGGCGAAAGGACGTCTCCCAATGGATCGCATGGGTCTACGAGACCACGCGTATTCTCACGCGTTTGGCCGAAGTCCGTCCCCACCTGCATCCAGCGCTCTCGGAACGGATCCTAGAAGCGAGTGGACCACCGTGTCCCGCACGCGAGTGCCACCGCCTCGCTGACCACGCGCGTCTCCTCGCGGACGTGCTCTCGCCCCTCGGCCCGGCGATCGAGCGGACCCAGATCGCGCGCATCGTCGCTGCGCGTCCCACCCTTGAAGAAGCGCTCCACGCACTTACCCAGGAGCTAGATCGCCTGACGCGCACGCTCGGCATCGATCTGCAAAGCCAGCGCCCAGCACTCGCGAGCCTGGTCGCTCTGGCAGCATGCCAGGCCGACCGGCTCACGCTGCCACTGGCATGGTGCCGCCGCACTGTACGCCCACAGCTCGAGAAGGTCGCGGAACTCGTAGCGACCTTGCGAGCGGAGAGCGCGCTCCGCCGAAAGATCACTGCCTCCTGGGACGCATCGGTCCTGTCGGTAGAGACGTTGCGCCACGTTCCCACCTGGCGCAACGTCTGGTCGCACCCGCTGCGAACGATCCGTCTCACGTATTGGCGAGCGCGTCGCCTTCTGCAGCGTGCCTTTCGCGGCAGCGGTCCATTCGAGAGCGCCGTGCGTGAACTCTTCGACCACCTGGCCCAGCTCGAGCAGCTCCGTACGACGATCCAGCAGCTCTCCGGCCCTGACGAAGCTGGCCTCCTTCTCGAAGAGGTTCCCGACGACGTGCGTCGCGACCCGGAGCGTCTGGCAACACTCCTCGCGGCAGCCCACCTCGTCCTCGAGAACCGCGTCGACCCACGCCTGTTGCAGATCCTCACTGGAACGCCAGACGTCGCCAGCGAGATCCACGAGCATGCCGTAGCCTTCTTGCATGCATGGCGCACGGTCGAGGTCGTGTTCGAACACCTCCAGCTCGCACTACCCGATACGCTGCGCGTCGGACCGGACATCGCCGAGACGATGCAAGACATTGTCCAGCTCATCGAGGACTTCGATCGCTGGTGGACAGCAGTCGAAGAGTACCTTCCCAGTGAACTCCCGGCTCAGACGCTCACTGAACTCCTCCGTCAAGTCGCGGAGATCGCGGCACTCCAGGAATCTCTCGACACCATCGAGTCAACTGTCCGCCGAGACTGGGGCTTCGTGCCCGAACGGTCGCTAGCTGCCTGGGAGACTGTGCTGGAGCAGCTGCGGCTCTGGCAAAACGTGTGCGCGCTCCTTCCGACCGATAGCGTACCGCCGGGTCTACGCGCCGCCGCACTCGATCCTGGTCAGCGTCACGGCCTGCGCCAGCTCGCTGCCGCGCTCGACCGCGTACAGGAGGAACTCACCGCGTTGGCGCACGTCTTCGCGAACGATCCCTTGCGACGAACGACTGGTCTGACCTTTAGCGAGGCTGCGGAGCTGTTTCGCCTCGAGGCCCCAATCTCGCGGACAATCGCGCTCGCACCGCTCGGCAGCGTGCTCACGGCACTCCGGGAGCGCTTGCCCGACGTCCGCCGCTACCGCTTGGCGTGCAAAGCGCGCGACCAACTCAGCGACGCCCTGTCGCCGCAGATCGTGACAGCCTTCATCACGCAGCAGGATATCCATCCGGAAAACCTAGCGGACCGTGTGGAAGCGATCGTGCTCCGGCACTGGATCGACGACATCTCGCAGGAAGAGCCCGCCATCGCCACGTTCCAAGTAGCCGTGCACGAACAATACCGCGCGAAGTTCCGAGAACTCGACACAGCGCTTGAGCGGTGGCAGGCGGAGCGACTGGTCGAGTCGCTCAACCAGCCACGCAGAGAGATCTTCACTACCCATCCCGCCGTGCACCTTCTATTGCGCGAGGCGAAGAAGCGACGTCGACACCGTTCATTGCGCGCTCTCTTTCGGGACACCTTTCCAACGATTCTCAAGATCAAACCGTGCTGGTTGATGAGCCCCCTATCGGTCAGCCATTTCCTGCAGCCGAACCACCAGTTCGATATCGTCATCATCGACGAAGCATCCCAAGTGCGACCGGAAGAGGCGATTCCCGCGCTCTATCGCGCGCGACAGGTCGTCGTGTGCGGTGACTCCAAGCAGCTCCCACCGACGCGCTTCTTCGAGGCTGCTGTGCTGGATATGCTCGAGCCGACGGAGGAAGAGGAGGAAGAACTGTACCGCTCGGCTGATGTCGGTGAGAGCATCTTGCAGGCCCTCGAGCCACACTATCCGACCGTACGGCTGCTCTGGCACTACCGGAGCAAGGACGAACGACTCATCGCCTTCTCGAATGCGATGTTCTACAACGGGAGCCTGATCACCGTGCCGACTCCGTCGCTTCCCGAGCGACCGACCGGTATCGTGTATCGGTTCGTCGACGGGGTCTACCAGCGCGGCAAGGGCCAGAGCGACGGAAGCGAGCGGACAAGACAGCGACGGACAGGTCGAACGAACCAGCGGGAGATCGAGGAAGTCTGCCGACTCGTCGAAGAGCATCTCCGCCGCTGGGGAACCAAGCGGTCGCTCGGCGTCGTCACCATGAACTTGCAGCAGACGGAGGCAATCGAGAACGAACTGGAGAAAAGGACAGAAGCGAACCCCGTGCTCCGGTCGCTCTGGGATCCGAAACAATGGCCGGACGGCGAGGAGTTCTTCGTGAAGAACCTCGAGGCTGTCCAAGGGGACGAGCGAGACGTGATCATCGTCTCGACCGTCTTCGGTCGCGACGCGGAGGGCGTGTTCACGCTGCAACTGGGACCGCTGACCCAAGCTGGGGGAGAGCGGCGGCTCAATGTCCTGGTCACGCGCGCTCGCGAGCAGATCTTCCTCGTCACGTCGTTGCGCCCGGAAGACTTTCAGCTCAAAAACGAGGAACGGCAAGAAAGTCTGCGCTTGTTCCGCGACTATCTCCGTTTCGCACGCGACGGTGTCTTGCCGACTGTCGAGCGCTCACGGCTCGACGGCCTCTACGAGTCAGCATTCGAACAGAGCGTCGCGGAAGTCATCGAGTCCTGGGGATACCGCGTCATCCCGCAATACGGCGTCGGCCCGTATCGGATCGACCTGGCCATCCCTGATCCGGAGAGTCCACAGCGTGTCTGCATCGCTGTCGAATGCGACGGTGCGACCTACCACAGCCTACCGACCGTCCGCGAACGGGACCGGCTGCGCCAGGACTGGCTCGAGCGGAACGGGTGGAAGGTCATCCGCGTCTGGTCGACTGACTGGTGGTACCACCGCTCGCAGGCTCAAGCCGCGTTGCGGCAACGCCTCGAGGCCGCCGTTGCAGAACTCCGTGCGAATCCTCCCAGACCTCCGGAGGCACACCACGAACCACAACGCGTGAGCGTCGTGGCTCGTCATTCCCGACCGTCTGACAACCTGCGCGACATTCTGCTCCAAAAGCAGGCCGTAACGCTCTACCAGCCGGGCTCCCGGTACGGAGGCATACCGCGTATCGCTGCTCCCGATCGACCGGAGACCGTTCGGCAGATCGAGGACATTCCATCGGAAGAATTACAGAAGCTCCTGATCGTGGTCGCGGAGGCGATCGGCCCGGTGCCCCAAGACACCCTCTTGACCGAAGTGACGCGGCTGCTCGGGTTCCAGCGGAAAGGATCGCGCATCGCCGCGCACCTCGGGCGAGCAGTAAAGACGCTGCTCGCCCGAGGTGTCTTCGCGATGCAGGACGGCCGAATCGTCCGGCAGGAC
The DNA here is from genome assembly GCA_041640735.1 of Thermomicrobium sp. GTDB lineage: Bacteria > Chloroflexota > Chloroflexia > Thermomicrobiales > Thermomicrobiaceae > Thermomicrobium. Next base: position 6,407 of record JBEPZP010000025.1, on the reverse strand, counting down.
ACGCCGTCAGCGTGAGTGGTGTGCGGCACGAGCGACAGTCCCACTCGCCCACAGGAGGTAACGCGGCACCCGGCTGGCACGCAGTCTGGGCTGCAACCAGTCCGCGCGCGCCGAACTCATGCGACGGGGCTACTGGGTCAACGATCCAAATTCGACCTCCACGCCGGGCGCGAGGCCACGTTCGGCGCCGTTGGCGAACCGCTCGCTGCGCAGCACGATGTTCCAGTGGTTGGGCGCATGCACGCCGTCGAACCCGACCACCTCGCCGATGACCTCGTTACCGATGCGGCAGGTCATCCCGGTGACGATGACGCCACCGACGGGGAAACGGACGAAGCCGAGATACGCGGCCCGCGCGACCCGCTTGCCCGGCGCCGCCGCAGTCTCGTCCGTGACGCAGCATTCCGCTACCGAACCGTCTGGGAACGCTCGGGAACCGAACGCTTCCAACTGGAGGTTCCGGTCGTCGAAACTGACCGCCAGCACCGCGACCAGCTCGCCGCGCATGGCGCGTACTGCCTGGAAGGGCCGCTCCGGCACGATGCCGCGCGCATACGGTTCACGGACGTCCGTCATGGTTGGCTGCTCCTCTCTCCGACTGCTCCGTCGTATCATGGGCCGACGCCCGGTTCCAGCCGGGCACGCGGTCGAACCGTACCGTACACGATGAACGAGGAGCAGGCACGATGTTCGGTCAGGCACGGCACGTCCTCCAGGTGTGGGACTACCACCACGGCCAGTCGACGCGGATCGTCGTCGCCGGGTGTCCACCGCTGCGCGGGCGGACGATGCGCGAAAAGCAGGACGACCTGGCAACCCGCTACGACCACTTGCGCGCGCTGATCTGCCGCGAGCCGCGCGGGCACCGCAACATGCTCGGCGCCTTCCTCACCGAGCCGGAACGACCCACGAGCCACGCCGGTGTCATCTTCGTGCACCCGGACGGGTACTTCGATGCCTGCGGCGACTCGACGTTCAGCGTCGCTGTTGCCCTGGTCGAGAGCGGCCTTGTACCTCGCACGACCGATGACGGCGAGCAGGAACTGGTACTCGATACCGTGCTCGGCCCTCTGCCGGTGCGGGTCACGCTGCGCGGGGGGCGCGTCGTCGCCGCGACGATGGCCAGCGGCCCGACCTACGCGCTCGGCGAGGCGCGACTGGAGACGGCAGCAGGCACGGTCCCGGTCACACTGGCCTGGGGCGGGCTCCTCTACGCCTTCGTCGATGCGACAGCGCTCGGCCTCGAGCTCGGTGCTCAACTCACCCCTGCTGCGCGCGAGCGTGTCCTCGAGACCGGGACGCTCCTCTGGCAAGCTGCCCGCGAACAGCTGCGCGCCGATATCCCCGGCATCGCGAACGGGCGCCCGGTCGACCTCGTGACGCTCGTCCAAGAGGTCGACGCCGACGGCACGCCGTTGCCCGCAGGGAGCACGGACCAACCGGCAGGTGCGCGGGTCGCGAACTTCTATGCGCCGCGGACGATGGGACGCACGCCGTCCGGCACCGGCACCGCAGCCCGCGTGGCGGCGCTCGTCGCCGCTGGACGGCTTGCGCTGGGTACCACCTATTTCCACGAGAGCCCGGTCGGTCTCCGCTTCACGGCGCGAGCACTGGCCCGCGACGGGCAGGCGATCCACAGCGAGATCAGCACGATGTCCTACTGCATGGGGATCGCGACGCTGGTCCTGCGCGACGACGACCCGTTCCCGAGCGGATTCCTCCTCTAGCGCGAGAACCAACACCCTGCGTCCCTTCCGAGGGCGGGGCACGCCGACCGGCCGGTCCGTGCACCGGGCATGCAGGCAGGACAATGGCGAGTAGCCAGCCGCCAGCACGGACAAGCGGGGATCTGCCAACCGCGTAGGGTGGCGTGCGCGCACGCAGGGCGACTGGCCGGGCAGACCCGGTCAGACCGAGTCACGCGCGCGTGACCCCGACACGACGCAGGTTGCCCCTGGCCACGGCTGGGATGGCACGGGGCACGGATGCCCGGCCAGGTGTTGCACGCGCGGCGCGTCGGTTTCCGTGGAGGGGCTCGGCGTGCCGCGCCCGGGCCGCGCCAACGGCGCGGGGAGACCACCGTGACGGGGCGACGACGTTGCGCACGCGACTGACCGGGTAAACGACACTGTGTGCGTGATCCGTTCGTCAACATGGCGAATATCCGGCCCTACGGGCCGGACGGGTCAGGCACGCCTGACCCCTACACGGGACGTGCGTGGGTGCCGCGTGCAGGTGGCCATGGTACGCGGAGGCGCGGTGCCAGCCGTCGAGGCACCCGCGGTTGTCGTGTAGGGACGCGCCGGATAGCGCGGGGGGACCACCATGGCACGCCAGTCCGGCTATCAGTCGCGTGGATGTGGCACATGTGCACCTGAACGTGGCACGCCTGGTGCGGCCAGGTTTCCCGGTCCTGACGGGCCGGGGTGGGTCGGCACGCCTGACCCCTACAGGATGGAGGTTGCCCCTGACCCTGGTTGTGATGGCGCGGCGTCCGAGTGCCGGGCTAGGTGTTACGCGCGGCGTGCCGCGCCCGGGTCATGCCGAGGGGCGCAGGTGGCCACGGAGACGGCTCGATCCGGCCGACAGATGCAGAGATACGGCACGGAGAATGCGCACCGTGGCACCCCGGCGACGCGGTTTCCCCGGCCGTGTCAGGCCGGGACGGGCCGTGCACGCGTGACCCCTACACAAGGGGGTTGCCTCTCGCCGTGACGGTGATGCTGCGGCGCCCGGGTACCTGGCCACGCATCGCTGGCGTGGGGCGCCTGTCGGGGCGCGGTACACCGCGCCCGTCGCGCTGGGCATCGCGGCGATGGTCATCGTGACCAGCCGGTCACATCGGTCGCTGGAACGCGTCAGCACACCAGGCACCGCGCTCCCACCCTGCACGCCAGCTGTGCACCTGAGGCATACTCCCTCCCGGGACACGCCGGGGGAAGGGATGGGTACTACGAACCGTGCCGCCGAGGAGAGGTCGTGCCGACCCCCGAGGGACTGGTGCAGGCGTCTCCAGGCTGCCCAGGCGGCGCTCCATGCATCGATCGACCTCGACCAGCTGGCCGCCAACGTGCGAGCACTGCGCAGTACGCTTCCGCCCGACGTCGAATTCCTCGCAGTCCTCAAAGCCAATGCCTACGGCCACGGGCTGGTGCCGACTGCGCGTGCCGCACTCGCCGGTGGTGCACAGTGGCTCGGTGTCGCCCGCATCGAGGAAGGACTCGTCCTGCGTGCGGCTGGCGTCACTGCACCGATCGTCGTGTTGGGGCCGCCCAACCACGAGCGCCTGCGCGAGGCGGTCGCCGCCGACCTGATCGTTGCAGTCGGCTCGCTGGCGGACATCGCGGCCGTGCGGTGCGCTGCGGCGACGCTGAGACGACCAGCTCGCGTACATCTCGAGGTCGACACCGGGATGCACCGCTTCGGCGCCGAACCGACGGAGGCGGTGGACCTGGCGCGTCTGCTCGCGAGCGACCCGCTCCTCGTCTTCGAGGGGATCTACACGCACTTCGCCACGGCCGATGCGCCCGACTGCCGCACGCTCCGCCTGCAACAGGAACGTTTCCGGGCTGTCCGCCTGCGTCTGACCGCGGAAGGGCTGCACCCACCCGTCGTCCACCAGGCCAACAGCGCCGCGACGCTCCGCGGTGCTCTCGGCGACCCCGACTTGCCCGGTCGTCGCGTCGTCCGCGTCGGCATCGCCTTCTACGGGCTCCCCCCCGACCCGAGCATGTCGCTCCCACCGGGTGTGCGCCCAGCCTTGGAACTCCGTGCGCGGTTGGCCCGCTGCTTCACCGTCGGGGCGAGCGAGGGGATCTCCTACGGCCATACCTATGTCACTGCACGGCCGACCCGTTGCGGGCTCGTCCCGGTAGGCTATGCGGATGGCCTCCCGCGTCTCCTCTCCAACCGCGGCTGGTTCGTCGTGCGCGGCCAGCGTTGTCCGATCCGCGGCCGCGTCTGCATGGACCAGACGATCGTCTCGCTCGAAGAGGCGCCTGATGCAACGCTCGGTGATCCGGTCATCGTGCTCGGCGACCCTGCCAGCGGCGCCATGTCGGCCTGGGACGCTGCCGCACTGAGCGAGACGATCGCCTACGAAGTGCTCACCAGCTTGGCCGCACGGATCCCGCGGATCTACCTGCGCGGCGGCGAGCCGTGCGCAGTGCTCGATTGGCTCGGTCTCCTCGAGCGCGATCAGGCCAGCGAGTAGCAGCGTACCACCACAGCATGGGAAGATTGTCCCCAGGCAGGGCGAGCGCAGCCAGTGGCCCCATCGGCGAGCGCTGGAGCGGTGAGCGATGGGTGAGCGACCGATCCGGATCCTCCTGGTCGATGACCACACGCTCTTCCGTCGCGGGTTGCGCCAACTCCTGACCACGGCCGAGAACCTGCTCGTGGTCGGGGAAGCAGCGTCGGGAGCAGAAGCGCTCGCCCTGGCGGGTGAACTCGCGCCGGACGTCGTCCTCATGGACATCGCGATGCCCGACCTGGACGGGATCGCGGCAGCGCAGGCGCTTCGGGAACGCTGGCCGAACCTCCGCGTCGTCATGCTGACCATGTACGATGCGACGACGCACGGCGAGGCGGCGCGCAACGCCGGCGCCGTCGGCTACGTCGTCAAGAGCAGTCAGCCGGAGGAACTGTTCCAGGCCATTCGGGCGGCCGTCAACGGGGTTGCCCCGCCCCAGACCCGACCTCCCACCGAGACGGAGCGGGCGCTGAGCGAGGACCGGTTGACGTACCTGGAAGCACGCCTGCGGTGGCTGGAGGAACAGCTCGCGGTGCTCGCAGCTCGTTCGGCCGAACCGTCGACGCAGCCGACCACACGAGACGCCGACGACGCGGTGAACGAGTCCGCCGCAGCACCGTCCGCATTCTGCACACCGGGGGTCGTCACGCCTCGGCCGGTGCCTGATCCGCCGGTCGCACCTGAGACAGTGGTGGTCACAGCGAGTCGGGAGCGCTCGCCCGGGCGCGACGGACGCCTCACGAGCGGGTTCGCTGCTGTGCTCCTCCTGGAGGTACTCGCAGTGGCGATCCTCGCCTGGCCCAGCGTTACCGGTTCAGCCGCACCGTGGGTCGCTCTCGGGAGCGGTCTCCTGGCGAGCGGACTGCTCGTCGCGCTCGCGCAGCGCAGCCACGAGCGTCCCACCCTCGCGCACCTGCTGCTCCTCCTCGCGCTCGCGAGCGGACTCGGTTGGACCGTGGCCACGGCGGCGCTCGTGCCCGACCGGGCTGTGCTCGCCACGAGTGGACTCGTCGTCCCCGCGCTGGCCGGACTCGTCCTGGCCTGGCGCCGCGCGTTCTTGCTGGCCGCCGCGGCCGCGCTCGCCGCTCTCGCGGCGACACCACTGCTTTCGGCGAGTCCTCCTCCGCTCGTCGCCGTCGCCTGGGTCACCGGTCTGGTCGGTCTCGCCACCGCCTTGGCATGGGCAGCTCTCGGAAGACCTGTGACAGGCGTAGCGTGGGAATGGCTCCCGCTCGCACCGCTCGCCGCCGGACTTCCCTGGCTCTTCACGACTGGGTCGGCCATGGCCTCACCAGCACGCTTCGCGCTGCTCCTCCCGTGGCTAGCCGCCTTTCCCGCGCTCTATCGCGCCGCCCGGGCCGGCCGGGCGAGTACGCTCCTCGTGGCGCTTCAGGCGACGTCGGCGTTCGGTACCTTCGCCTGGTTCCTGCGGGACGCCGAAGCACCGGCACAAGCGTCCGCTCTCGTGGCGTTCGCTGCTGTCTCGGGCGTGCTCGCCGTCCTCCTCTGGCGCGCTACGCAGCAGGCAGCTGCCAGGCCACTCTCGGCCGAGGTGCTGGCCAGCTTCAGCACGGCAGCCTTGCTCGCGGCGACCATCCGCCACCCCGAACCGGCGCTCTTCCCGCTGGCCAGCGCGGCCCTAGCCGTGCTCGCAGCTGCCGGGAGCCGCTATCGCGGCATCTGGCAGTGGGTGGCACTCGGGTTCCTCCTCACCAGCGCGCTCACTGTCGCCGCAACGCTCGGTCGGACAGACGACCTCGCGCGCTCTGTTCTCCTCTCGCTCGCCCTGGCCGCGGCGACAGCGAGCGGACCGTTGCTGATCTGGCGGCCATGGTGGCACCCACTGGCCTGGTTGACCGTTGGCACGCTGGCTCTCGCGGCAGCGCTCGTCGGGCGAGCGAGCGGCCCCTGGTCGACTGCTGGGCTCAGCCTGCTCGCGCTGGCCACCCTCGCGTTCGCCCACAGGTGTGCCGCCCGTCGAGGCCCGCGCGAGACGGAGCGCTGGGCTTGGCTGCCCGCTGCCGTGGTGGGACTCCTCGCGATCGCTGATGCCCTCCGCGGTCCGCTTTCGCCGGCTCGTCTCGGCCTGGACCTGCACCCGAACATCGCGGCGACGAGCGAACCCGTCGTGACCGCCAGCATCCTCGTCGCGGCA
>JBEPZP010000024.1:0-17517 GCA_041640735.1 Thermomicrobium sp. | reverse complement strand
CGGGACACAACTCGAGCTCGGCAATACCAACACGCGGCTCGAAACCCAAGGGGTCCTGCTCTACGTCACGGGGAGCACCGCATTCGTCGATCCGAAGAACGGGGAGATCCACCTCGAGGCTCCAGCAGCCACACCCTACCCTGGGGGACTCGCCGGGATGGCGATCTGGATCGCCAATTGCTCGACGTTCGACAGTCAAGGCAACGGCGAGTTCTTCGTCCAGGGACTCTTCTACGCTCCTTGCTCGTACGTGACGATGCACGGTAACCCCTACGGGACTGCCCTCCAGGGTCAGGTCATCGTGCGCGTGCTCACCATCAAGGGTACGTCTGCGTTCATCGTGAATTATCACCGATACGCGGAAACGTACCGGAACGCAGTCGTTCTGGTGCCGAACGAGCCCGACAGCGAATGATCCGCGCGCCGACCGCCGAGAGATGCAGCGGACGCCCTCACACTGCACTACGACCACGGCACACTCGGCTGGTCGACGCGCTGCCGGCGAGCAGGTACCGGTTCCCGGCTCGCCTGTCCGATTACTCGTCGTCCTCGTCCTCTTCCTCTTCGTCAGCGCGACCTTCCTTGAGGCGCGCGATGAAGTCGTCGATCGGGATCGCCGGCATGGTCATCAGCTTCACAGTCCCGCGCGCCCCAAGTTCCACCGAAACGCGCGCGATCGTCTCGTTGTCGGGCGCCTCGACGATGTTGACGAAATCATAGGGACCCAGCACGGCCCACTGGTGGAGGACCTTCACGCCGAAGCGCTCGATCTCCCGATTCACCTCCTTGATGCGCTCCGGGTGCTCGTGCAGGGTCTCCATGCCGTCATCGGTGAGCGTACTGAGCAACACGTAGATGGGCATCGCTCCGCCTCCTTCCGCTTCGACCTCGACGCCTTACCCGCCTTGCATCACCGCGATTCAGCATGCACGGAGCCTGAACGCATGTAAGGAAACCACACGGCGGCACGTATGGCACGACGCGACCGCCGTCCCATTGACCGGTAGCCCCAGTGAGTCCATCGACACGCCACCGAGCCGACGCTGTCGCCAGAAGCGGAGGCAGCTACCCCCGACACTTGACCGACTCGGCGTATCCCGTTGCGTCTTCCGGGGGAGACGCTCGTCCAGGCATCGTCGCTTTCTCTCGACTCGACGAGACGGTATCCGACTGCAGCATAGCCTATCCGGTTCCACCGCGGAAGCCTGATCGCGGCATGTCTCGCTGCGACACGCCTCGCTCCATCCGCCCGCCCCAGTATGCGTTGGCACCTCCTGGCCCGCTCGGGCACTATCATCCACCTGGAGGTCGGGGGTGAGGGCATGCGCACGCTGAGCCAACGGCTGGACGAACTGCCGCTCACGCGCGAGCACTGGCGGATCGTTCTCCTGAGCGGCCTCGGCTGGATGTTCGACGCGATGGACGTGGGACTCGTCGCCTTCGTCCTGGTCAGCCTGGGGCGCGACTGGAATCTTTCACGCACCGAACTCGGCTTGGTGGCCAGCGCTGGTTTTCTCGGTATGTTCGTCGGCGCGCTCTTCGCTGGTCGGCTCGCCGACCGGTACGGGCGACGCACGCTCTTTCTGGCCAACCTGCTCCTCTACAGTGGCGGGACATTTCTGAGCGCGCTCGCCTGGGATCTCCCGAGTCTGCTCGTCGTCCGCTTCCTCACCGGCATCGGGCTCGGCGGTGAGCTGCCGGTGGCTGCTACGCTCGTGAGCGAGTTCGCACCGGCTCGCCACCGCGGCCGCATGCTGGTCATCCTCGAGAGTTTCTGGGCGTACGGCTGGATCCTCGCGGCGGTCATCGGCCTCCTCGTCGTCCCCCAGCTCCCGGAGTGGGGCTGGCGCGTCGCCTTCCTCATCGGTGCCCTACCGGCCCTCAGCGTCGCCTACCTGCGGCGGCGCTTGCCGGAATCCCCGCGCTACCTCGACATCGTGGGCCGTCACGAGGAAGCCGTCGCGGTCCTGCGCACCCTCGAACGTGCCGCCGCTTTCCCTGCCGCCGACGTGACGCTCACTCCAGCGCCACACCGCCCGACCTTCAGCGAGCAGTTCCGCGCCCTCTGGAGCCGCCAGCTGGTGCGCCGGACGCTCATGCTCTGGATCCTCTGGTTCGGGATCGTGTTCGCCTACTACGGTGTGTTCACCTGGTTGCCATCGCTGCTCGTCGAGCGCGGCCTCACGGTCGCTCGCAGCTTTTCGTATGTCTTCATCACGACGCTCGCGCAGATCCCTGGGTATTTTTCCGCCGCCTACTTGGTCGATCGCTGGGGGCGCAAAGCGACCCTCACCACCTACCTTTTGGGCTCCGCCGTCTCGGCATGGCTCCTCGGCAACGCCGGTACGGCTCCGATCCTGGTACTGTGGGGTTGCTTGCTGTCTTTCTTCAACTTGGGTGCGTGGGGAGTCGTCTACACTTATACGCCGGAGCTCTACCCGACCCCGCTCCGCGGTTTCGGTTCGGGCGCCGCTGCGAGCTTCGGCCGGCTCGCTGGCATCCTGGCTCCGTACCTCACTCCCTGGCTCCTGACGACCGGCGGGCTCTCGCAGCCAGCCGTCTTCGGGCTCTTCATGGCCGTCTTCGTGATCATCGCTCTCGATGTCCTCATCCTGGGCGAAGAGACCCGCGGCCGCCCGCTCGAACACCTCGTTCCTGCAGCCACCAGCGAACGGGAGTGATCCCCGAGCGCTCAGCGACCGCGGATCGCCGCCAGCGAGGGCAGCCCGTGCGCGTCGAGGTAACCGATCAACGCTCGGAGCACTGCCGCCGGGAAAGCAGGACCACGATAGACCAGGCCGGTACACAACTGCACCAGGTGCGCGCCCAGCCGATATCGCTCCACGACGTCATCGACATCCATGACGCCACCGACGCTGACGAGCGCCAGCCGCTCCCTGGCGCGTTCCGCAACCCGCGCCAGGAGGGAGCAGGCACGCTCGCGCAGAGGACGCCCGCTCACACCACCCGGCAAGTGCTGCGCGCTTGCCGGTCGCAGCGACGGATCGGTACTGGTATTTCCCAGCACGAGCCCGCTCGCGCCGAGTTCCACAAGGACGTCTACGATTTCGTCCAGTACACGCGGATCGATATCGAGCGACACTTTGACGAAGAGCGGACGCGGCACGGTACGGTGGAGCTCAGCGAGGAGTCGATTGCACTGCACCAGACGCTGGAGCAAGGGGGCTAAGGAGGCCGGCTCCTGCAGCGTCCGCAGCCCGGGGGTGTTCGGCGAGCTGACGTTGACGACCACGTAGTCTGCGACGTCCCACAGTGCCAAAAACACAGCCTCGTAGTCGTCCGCAGCGCGCTCGAGCGGCGTACCCGCGTTCTTGCCGATGTTCACTCCGACCGGACCAGGGAAACGACGACCGATCAGCCGCGCCCGCACGGCCGCTGCTCCTGCGCTGGGGAAGCCGAGTGCGTTGACCAGCGCTTCTGCCTCTGGCACGCGCCACAGACGCGGTCGTGGGTTCCCCGACTGCGGGCAGGGCGTCACCGTACCGACTTCGACCGTGCCGAAACCGAGGGCGTACCACGCTCCCACTGCGCGGGCGTCCTTGTCCAGACCTGCTGCCAAACCGAGCGGGTTGGGGAAGCGCAGCCCTGCGAACTCGACCGCCAGCCGAGCGTCCTCCGGCGCACGGATGACGCTGCGGAGCAGCTGGGTGCTGCCAGGTATAGCGTCCAATGCCTGCAAAGCGGCGAGTACGAGGTGGTGGGCGTCTTCAGCGTCCAGGTGAAACAGGAGCGATTTCACGAACCGTTCGTACCAGTTCAACGCGTACTCCTCGAGTCGTCGTTCCACCCGATCCTCCATGGTACGCTTAGTCGCTGGTCACAGGGACGGAACGCGGCACGACGCATGCACGTGTGTTACGATCCGCGAACGGATCACCTGGTCGTCACGATCGCCACCACCCCGCTCGTCGAACGACTCGCTGAGCGCACTCTGGCCCTCGACCTCACCTGCATTCTGGACGTCGGCGATGAAGGGCGGTTGCTCGGGATCGAGATCCCTGTCCATGAGTCATGCCGGGCCGACACCACCGCGCCCAGCGATGTCCTCTATCTCGAGCTCGAATCGTCGGCCGACGTGCGTGTCGTGCGCTCCGTCTCTGCACCAGCTCGACTGACGTGCTACCCCGAGTCGGGTACCGCTGTTCTCGTGCTTCCCAGGCGCACTGACCGCTACGAGCTCCTCTTCCCCTCCGGCGCGACCTGATGGATCGTCCGGCGCTCCGGTGGAGCGCAGAGCTGACCTGTCGCCCCGGCCGTGTCGCCACGAGGCCACGGTGGCCACCCCTCATGCCTCGGGGAACGACGGTTGCTGTCCCTCTACAGCCAGACGCTCGACGAGCGTCCAGTCGTAGTCGGGTGAGCGCACCCCCACTTCGTCGAGATGGCGGAGCAGGTCGGCCGGATCCTCGTAGACCCGATAGGCGCCGGCTTCCAGCAGTTCTCCCGCGCCGTAGCCACCGGAGAGGAGCCCGACACTCAACGCCCGCGCCCGCCGAGCCGCCAGCATGTCCCACACGCTGTCCCCCACGACGATCGTCTCGCCGATGTCCACCTGGAGCACCTGTGCGGCAGCCAGGAACAGATCGGGATCGGGCTTGGCGTGGCGCACGTGGTCACGAGTGACGAGTGGGATGCGATCCGGGTCGAGGCCAAGGACCGCCACTGTTCGTCGCGCGCTCTCCAAGCGACCGCTCGTCGCGATCGCCCAGGGAATGCCGAGCCGGCTCAGCTCGGCGAGCAGTTCGCGCGCCCCGGGCAGCGGTCGCACTTGGCTCAAGAGACGCCCGTACGTCTCTGCGTGCACCGATTGGACCCGGCGAATCTCCTCGGCGGTGACCGTGCGCCCGGTCTCCCGCAAGAGACCTGCCAAGAAGAGACCACCGCTCATGCCGATCCGGCGATGGATGCGCCAGATCGACAGCTCGATGCCGATCGCCTCCAGTGCTTCCCGCCAGGCCAGCACGTGCTGGTAAACCGAGTCGACGAGCGTCCCATCCAGGTCGAAGAGAAAGGCCATGCGCCGGGCAACTGCCATCAGCGTCAACCCTTCAAGCAGACGATCGGCCGGAGTCGCGCCACCCGCGCCACGATACCCGCGTTGCACATCACCTCGACCACATGCTCGACGTCCTTGTACGCCCCTGGAGCTTCCTCGCTGATCGAGGCCTTCCCGTGCGCTCGCACCAGGATCCCCTGCTTGCGCAATTGCTCGATGATCCGGTCAGCCGGATACTGCCGTTTCGCTTGCCGTCGCGACTTGGCCCGGCCCGCCCCGTGGAGCGCAGTGCCGAACGTCTCGCGCATCCCCTGCTCGGTCCCGACCAGGATATAGCTCGCCGTCCCCATCGTGCCACCGACGAGTACCGGCTGGCCGACCGCGCGGTACCGCTCCGGAAGCTCCGGCCGACCCGGACCGAAGGCGCGCGTCGAGCCCTTGCGGTGCACCAGCAGGCGTCGACGTTCGCCATCTACCTCGTGCACTTCCCACTTCACGGTATTGTGGGCGACCTCGTAGAGCGTCTCGATCGCGGTATCAGGCACGCGCAGCGCCTTCCAGAATGCTTGGCGAACCAGATGTGCCAGTACTTGCCGGTTCGCAAAGGCGCAGTTCGCGCCGGCCATCACGGCGCGGAAATACTGCTGCCCCTCCGGGCTTTCGATCGGGGCGCAGACGAGCTCGCGGTCAGGCACCTCGATGCCGTACTTCTTCGTCGCCTTCTCCAAGAAGGGCAGATAATCGGTCCCGATCTGATGCCCCAGCGCGCGGCTCCCGGTGTGGAGCATCACGACGATTTGACCGACCTCCAAACCGAACGCTTCCGCCGCCCGCGCATTGTAGATCTGGTCGACCACCTGCACCTCGACGTAGTGGTTGCCCGATCCCAGGGTGCCGACTTGCGCCATTTGCCGCTGCTTGGCGGTGTGACTGACCACCGAAGGGTCGGCATCGCTCAAGCAGCCGTGTTCCTCAACGAACTCGAGATCGTCCTCGCGGCCGTAGCCGAGTCGCACCACGTACCGCGCTCCCTCGCGGAGTACCCGGTCGATCTCCTTGGTCGAGAGCTTGAGTTCGCCAGTGCTACCCAGCCCCGCTGGGATCACTTCGTACAACGTATCGGCCAGCTTTTCTTCCTTCCCAGCGATGTCGCTCCGGGTCAGGTGGGTCCGCAGGCAGCGGACACCGCAGTTGATATCGAACCCCACCCCAGCGACGCTGATGACTCCACCCTCCTTCGGGTCGAACGCAGCCACACCGCCGATCGGGAACCCGTAACCAGGATGCACGTCAGCCATCGCCATCGCCGCTTTGACGATACCGGGCAGACAAGCGACGTTCTCGAGCTGCCGCACCGCGTTCCATTCGTCGCTGCTCTGGCTCTCCACTAGTTCCCGGAGCGACCGCTCGTCGAGATAGAGCCGCGCTGGCACGCGCATCTTGCCGTGCGGCGGAATTTCGAACAGATAGTCGTGCACCTTACGGATCTTCAGTGACGTGCTCATCGTCGACCCTCCCTGTCTGCGAGTCTCGTGTTTCCCCTTACCCCTTAGAGGTCGAGGACACACCGGAGCCGCCACCCCTTGTCAGTCTGCTCGCCTAAGAGCCCTCCGTAGGTCGCTGCCTTCACCTCGATCTCGACTGCGTGCCGGCTGAGGTCGATCGGTTCACCATACAACCGGCCCTCGACGACCCAGTGGCCGTCGACCCGTTCGAGCCGGGTCACCTCGAAGTCGCGGAAAAACATCCGCTGCAAGTCGACCGTGGCCAGCACCGCGTTGAGCAGCGCCACGAAGAGCGAAGCTGGATCCTCGCCGCTCGCCTCGATCGTCACCGCCTCCTTCGGTTCGACCGTCTCAGGATCGACCAGAAGCGCGAGCAGCCCACGCACCCCGTCGCGGAGCGTCTCTTCCAAGGTCGCTCCGGTGGCCTCTAAGCCGATGTCCGCTTCGTGATCCAAGTACTCGAACGGCATCGAACGAATCCCTCCGCTCACCGTCGCTGCGCAACCCGAGCACCCACCGGCTGCCCTGTCGGGTTCACCGTATCTGCCAGGTCACCGACGTCCTCAGCCTAGAGGCGAAGCGCATTCCTGTCAAGTAGCGCTTCGCTAAGCCCAGTCGCAAAAGTTTCCCCTATCGTCGACCACCCCGTCCACCGGCAGAGTCGGCACGACAGAGCCTCGGAAAAGCGGACTGAGGCCGCGACTGTATTCGCTGAGCGGTGCGTGGTGCGGAGCGTGTTCGCTTGCCATCAGGATCGGTGTCAGGTGTCGAAGGTTGCGCGATGCCACCTCCTCGCTGCACGCTTTACCGCAGCGACGATTCGCCCGATTCGCGGAACCTCTGGCTCACCGGTGGCGTCGCGTCGACTATGGTCTCGCAGTAGCCGCAGCAAAGGAATGCGTCACGTGGCACGGCTCATTCGACGTTTCCGAACTGATCCGCTCCCACTCGTGCTCGCCGCCGTCGTAGTCGTCGTCAGCCTCCTTCTGAACCGGACAATTTTCGAAGCATTGCCCCACACGGAGGACGAAGTCGCATTTTTGTTCCAAGCGGCCACTATCGCTCGCGGGTATCTCGTTGCGCCGGCACCACCTGTGCCCGACGCCTTCGGGATCCCGTTCGTGCTCGTCCACGACGGTCTCTGGTTCGGCAAGTATCCACCCGGCTATCCCCTCGTCCTCTCGCTGGGCGTGTTGCTCGGATATCCGCCACTCGTCAACGCGCTGAGCGCGGGGCTGTGCGTTCTCCTCGTTACGGTCCTGGCCCAGCGGGTGTACGGCGACCGATCGACCGGCCTCTTGGCGGCGATCCTGCTGGCCAGCTCGCCGTTCTTCCTGCTGCAAGCAGCCTCGTTCATGGCCCATACGGTCTGTCTCTTGCTCACCGTCGTCTTCATGCTCTCCTTCGCCGCCACGCTCCAAACGCCGCATGTCCTGCGCGCTCTCCCCGGTGCGGTAGCGATCGCGCTACTCGTGCTGGCGCGGCCGCTCACCGCGGTCGGTGTGCTGCTTCCCTTCGTCCTGTGGTCGGTCTGGCGTTTCTGGCGAGTCCCGAACTGGCGAGCCGCTGGCTCCCTCTACGCAGCCGGTGGCTGTTTCGGCGCCGCAGCACTCCTCGCCTACAACCGTCTGACCACCGGCGACCCATTGGTGTTCGGCTACGAACTCTGGTGGCCGTTCGACAAGGTCGGGTTCGGAACCGGCATTTCTCCAGACGGCGTGCACAGGCTTTCCGACGGGCTCCTCAATACGCGCTTCAATGTCCGGCACCTCGAAGAGGTGCTGTTCGGCTGGCCCGGTCGACTGGACCTCGCCCCAGCTGCACTGGCGGCGCTCGTTGCGGCGGCTCGGCTAGCTCTCCACTCGACCCTCGAGCGTGTACCGGGGTGCGGACTGCCGCGCGCTGACGTCTGGGATCTCGTCTTCGCGGCCCAGGTGTGCAGCCTCATCGGGCTGCACATCGCGTACTGGGCAGCAGGACAGATGTACGGGCCGCGGTACTACTTCGAGGCACTCGCTGCCTTGGTCTTGCTCAGCGCCCGCGGACTGCAGTTCGTCGCACTCGGCGCACGCTGGCTGTGGCAGGTCTTCACGCTGCGCAGCGAACTCCCTACTCGGCTGGTCTGGGGAGGACTCCTGTCGCTCCTCGTGCTGGTCTTCTGGGGCCTCTTCGCGACCGGGGTCCCTTGGTGGCAGAGCTACCGCTGGTGGTACGACATCCACGCGGAGCCCGCGCGCACCATCGCCGCCCAGGCTCCACCCAACTCCGTCGTCCTCGTACCGGTTCCCTACTGGACCGAATACGCTCCCTACTTCGTCCGCAACAGTCCACTGCTCGACTCGCCTGTCCTCTACGCGCACGACCTCGGTCCGCGCAACGCGGAACTCTTCGCTGCCTTTCCCGATCGCCAGTTCTACCGTGTCTCAGGTAACTCGCTCGTCCCCGTCTGGAACGCCATCGCGGTACCTCCGAAACAAGATCCGTAGCCGAGCGCCCGAACGACGTGCCACCGGCAGGCGAGTCGGGTCGGCATGACGTGACCTGGCTGGAGTCGCCCGCGACCGAGGGAGTGCCGATGCACAGGCGACGCACCACCGGGTGCGCAACGGTGCCGGTACCCGCGAGTACCGATGCCCTCCAGCGCCAGGCCGCCCCCCTCGACGAGCGGTGCGTCGCACCCGTTGGTTGAGCGCCCCGCGACACAGCCTCGCGCCGCGCTGCACGGGTGGCCGTTTCCGCCTGTGAGCAGATGGATTGCGGTGATCCTCTTGACTCGACTTCCCGATCTATGCCAGAATGGCATCGTGTACACCGTGTTCCAGTATGGCGTACGGAGAGAGCCCATCTGAGTGCGCATCACGTGAGGAGGGAAGGATGAGAACGCCAGCCCGCTTGTTCGGTGTACTGCTTCTCGCCGTCGTGTTCGCGCTCGCAGCCTGTCAGCGGGCGGAGCCGACGCCCACCCCAGCACCCGCAGCGCAACCACCGACGCCCGCACCTGCTGCCCCGACACCAGCACCGGCCGAGACCCCAGCGGCGGCAGTCACAGTCCCCACGGACCCGATCGGTGTCCTCGAGATCAAGCCAGGCGAGCCGATCGTTCTGGCGTGGATGCTCACAGTCTCGGGCGGCACGGCACAGCTCGGCGAGGACTCCAAGCGGGGTATCGAGATCGCGATCGATGACCTCGGTGGTCAACTCCTCGGACACCCCATCCAGCTGGTCGGTGAGGACAGTGGCTGCAACCCCGAGGGTGGTCAGGCCGCGGCGACGCGTCTGGCGGCCAATCCCCGCATCGTCGCGATCATCGGCTCGTCCTGCTCTTCGGAAGCTCGCGTCGGTGCGCCGATCATCACCGACGCTGGCCTGGTGATGGTGTCGCCCTCGAACACTGCGCCTGACCTGACCGATCCAGCCAAGCACGTCGCGGGCTACCTGCGCGTCGCCCACAACGACAAGATCCAGGGACGGGTCGCCGCCGAGTTCGTGGTGAAGCACCTCGGGTTGAGCCGCGTGGCCACCATCCACGACGGCAGCCTCTATGCCGAGCAGCTGGCGAACGTCTTCGCCGACGTGGTGCGTGAGCTGGGCGGCACGGTGGTGGCTCAGGAAGCGGTGAGCCCGGAAGACACCGACATGCGGCCGGTGCTCACGCGCATCGCCACGCAGCAACCGGAGCTCATCTATTACCCGATCTTCAACCCGGCCGGTTCCTTCATCACCCGCCAGGCGAAGGAGATCAGCGGACTCGAGAACGTGAAGCTGATGTCGGCTGACGGGTTGTTGGAGCCGCAGACGGTCGACAACGCTGGCGAAGCAGCCGTCGGGATGTACCTGAGCGGTCCGGATTTGACCGTGCTCGGTCCCAAGTACGAAGAGTTCGTCCGCAAGTACGAGCAGAAGTACGGGACCAAGCCGGTCGCCGGGTTCCATGCCCACGCATACGACGCGACGATGATGATCGTCGAAGCGATCAAGAAGGTCGCGGTGCAAGCGCCGGACGGCACGCTCTACATCCCGCGACAAGCGCTCCGCGACGCGCTCTTCGCCACGAAGGACTTCCCGGGGTTGACCGGTAATCTCACCTGCGACCCCTACGGCGACTGCGCCGACCCGAAGATCGCCGTCTACGAGGTGTACAGCACCGATACGGCTGGTTGGCCGGACAGCGCGATCCGGAAGATCTACCCGTGACGGACGAACGGTGCGACGCTGCCGGGCAGGGAAGCCGCCCGGCAGCGTTCCCATTACAGGGGTCTGAGAGGAGCGTTCAGTGAGCATCGCGGTTCCTCCCCTGCGCGCTCTCACGGGTGGACGGCGCATCGATGTCTCTCAGCTGATCGTGTGGACGATCGGCATCTCGCTGCTGGCGATCGTCGGTATCGGTTCCATCTTGACGCTGCGCGCCGGCCATTACTCGGCACAGCAGTGGCGAGACTTCGTCGTCTTCGGTATCGCCCAGGGATCGATCTATGCGCTCATCGCGCTCGGGTACACCATGGTCTACGGCGTCTTGCGCATGATCAATTTCGCCCACGGCGAAGTCTTCATGAGCGGCGCGATGACCACGTTCTTCTTCGCTGACTACTTGAACCGGAGCGGCTTCCTCAAAGCGCACCCCTGGGTCAGTCTCGTCGCTATGCTGCTGTGCGGCGGGCTCGTCTCGATGACGGTCGCTGTGCTCGTCGAACGGATCGCCTACCGACCACTGCGTGGCGCTCCCCGTCTCGTCCCCCTCATCACCGCGGTCGGCGCATCATTCTTCCTGCAGTACACGTTCCGCGGTCTCTTCGGCAGCGGAGTACGCGCCTACCCGACGATTCCCGTGCTCCAGGGGAAGCTGTGGATCTTCCAGAAGACGCAAGTGGCGGTGATCGTGGGTGTACTGATCACGCTCGCGCTGCTGGTGCTCTTCCTCCAGCGCACGCGAGCGGGACTGGCCATCCGCGCCGTCGCCGAGGACCGTGAAGCCGCCGCCCTGATGGGAGTGGACGTGGATCGAGCCATCGTGACGACCTTCGCGGTCGGTGGTTTCATGGCCGGGATCGCTGGCGTCCTGTACGCACTCGTGTTCGTCCAGGTGCAGTTCTACATGGGCTTCCTGCCGGGCATCAAGGCGTTCACCGCAGCCGTGCTCGGCGGCATCGGGAATCTCCCTGGGGCTGCACTCGGTGGACTGGTCTTAGGAATCATCGAGTCGGTGGGGCCGAGTCTCTTCTTCGACGGGTACGGCATCCGAGCGGCCCACCAGCTCAAGGACGTCATCGCCTTCACGATCCTAGTGCTTATCCTGATCTTCCGCCCGACGGGCATCCTCGGTGAGCGACTCGGCGGGGAGGAACGCGTGTGACGTCACGTCTCGTACGACGCGCCATTCTGTCCGGCATCGTCGGTGGGTTCGCCATCTGGCACGTCAGCTTGGTTGGCCTCGTCCCAGCGTTCGCTGGTCGGCGCCTGATCGGCGAGACTATCACGTTCAGCTACGTGTTACTGGTCGCATTCCTGGCCTTGACCGCATTCGTCGCCGCCCGGCGCTTCCCTGGTGCGCTCGCCCGCGTCGCGACCGGAGCGGTGGCCGGCATTGTCGCCAGCCTCATGATGGTCCTCCTCTCCGTGGTCATCACTCACGTCAACCTCCGCGCCATCTTCTTGAACGCGACACCCGAGTTGGCGCGGGTCCTGCGTTTCGGGGCTGCCGACGGAACGACGGGCCTTCTCCAGACCCTCGCGATCGGACTCGTCAGCGGCGTTCTCGCCACACTACTGGCATCGCTCCCTACCCCATGGCCGCGCACGCTCGTTTCCGCAGCCTTCACCACGCTCCTCCTGGGGCTCCTACGCGACGTCGTCGGGCCGCTCTTGCCGAGGACGATCACCACTTTCCTCTACGGTCCAGCTGGCCTCACCGTGCAGGGAGCTATCGTCGTCCTCGCCGTCGCACTTCTCCTCTTCAGCGCACGTTGGTTCCTCGTCCCCCAGATCGCACCGGCCTGGGCCCGGTTGCCAGAAGCACCGCGGAAAGTCGGTTCGTCTGCTTTCCTGCTCCTGTTTCTGGCCAGTATCCCCCTCTGGGCTGGTCTCTTCCTGAGCAACGTGGCCAACTTCGTGGGCTTCTACATCCTCATGGGCTTGGGACTCAACCTGGTGCTCGGCTTCGCTGGGTTGCTCGACTTGGGGTACGTGGCCTTCTTCGCCGTCGGCGCCTACACGATGGCCGTTTTGACCTCACCCGAGCTGCCGCACGGCCCGCAGTTGAGCTTTTGGGTCGCGTTACCGATCGCGATCGTCGCCACCATCATCTCAGGCGTGTTGATCGGCCTACCGGTATTGCGGATGCGCGGTGACTATCTCGCCATCGCGACGCTCGGATTCGGCGAGATCGTTCGACTCCTCGTCCTCTCCGACTGGCTCAAACCGTATCTCGGCGGCGCCCAGGGGATCACGCGCATCGCTCGACCCGAGATCGGGGACTGGCGGATCGCCTCGCCACAGTCGTTCTTCTATCTGGTACTCATCGCCTGCCTCGCCGGGTGGTTTCTCAGCATCGCGCTCCGCGATTCACGCTTCGGCCGCGCCTGGTTCGCGATCCGCGAGGACGAGTTCGTCGCCCAAGCGATGGGGATCAATCGAGTCATCGGGAAGCTGTCTGCCTTCGCTATCGGTGCCTCGCTGGGTGGTGTGAGCGGCGCCCTCTTCGCCTCGCTCGTCAGTTCGGTCGTCCCGGCCAGTTTCTCGCTCCTCGTCAGCATCAACGTGGTGGCACTCCTCGTCCTCGGTGGCATGGGGAGCTTGCCCGGCGTCGTGGTCGGCGCACTCGCACTGGTCGGGCTGCCCGAACTCTTGCGTGAGTTCCAGGAATACCGCCTCCTCGTCTACGGGGCCATCCTCATTGCCATGATGATCTTCCGGCCAGCCGGCCTCCTGCCGGAACGGGTGCACCGGCGCGAGCTGGAAGAGGCAGTCGAGGCGGAGCGGGAAGTCGCCCCTGCCGAGATCGCTACTGGTCGAGGATAAGGAGTACGCACGACGATGCCCTTGCTCGAGACGCGACGCTTGACCAAGCGGTTCGGGGGCTTGGTCGCCCTCCGCGATGTTGATCTCGCGGTCGAAGAACGCACGATCCACAGCGTCATCGGCCCCAACGGAGCCGGGAAGACGACGCTGTTCAACTGCATCACTGGCTTTCTCGTCCCAGACGGCGGTGACATCCTCTTCGATGGAACGTCGATCGCCGGTCTGCGACCGGATCTCGTTGCCCGCCTCGGGATCGCGCGTACGTATCAGAACATCCGCTTGTTCAAGCACCTCACCGCGCTGCAGAACGTCTTGATCGGTCTCCACCCGCACTTGAAGTACACGCTCGTGGACGCCATCTTCCGCACGCCCAGGTTCCGACGCGTCGAACGCGAGGCCCAGCGCGAAGCAGAAGAATTGCTCGCCTTCGTCGGTCTCGCTGGCCGCGAGCTGACGATCGCTGCAAACCTTCCCTATGGCGACCAGCGACGGCTGGAAATCGCTCGCGCGCTCGCCCTGCGCCCCCGGGTACTCCTCCTCGACGAACCGACCGCCGGAATGAATCCCCAAGAAACGCAGGAGATGATCGACTTCATCCGCATGCTGCGGGACCAGCGGCAGCTGACGATCCTGCTCATCGAGCACGACATGAAGGTGGTCATGACCATCTCGGACGTCGTGACTGTGCTGGACTTCGGTGAGAAGATCTCGGAAGGTACACCTGATGAGGTCCGGCGCGACCCAAGAGTCATCGAAGCCTACCTGGGTCGCGGTGCAGCGAGCGGGCTCAGCCAGCCGAGCATTGTGGAGCAGAGAGAGGCCGGACAGCATGGCGCTCCTTGAGGTGGAACGGATCCACGTCCATTACGGACTCATTCAAGCTCTGAAAGGGATCTCGCTCACGGTGGAAGCGGGCGAGATCGTCACGCTCCTCGGCGCCAACGGCGCCGGTAAGACGTCTACGCTCCGTGCGATCTCCGGCCTCGTCCGGCCGTCCGCCGGCCGCATCCTGCTCGACGGTACGGACATCACCCACCGCAAGCCACACGAAATCGTTGCGTTGGGGGTCGGCCACGTCCCGGAGGGGCGCCGGATCTTTCCGCGGCTGAGCGTCGAGGAAAATCTCCGCCTCGGCGCCTTCACCGTGCGGGACCGCGCCGAGATCGCCCGTCGTCAGGACTACGTCTTCTCCCTCTTTCCGCGCCTCGCGGAACGGCGCAAGCAAGCCGGTGGTACGCTCTCCGGCGGCGAGCAGCAGATGCTCGCCATCGGCCGCGCCCTCATGATGCAGCCGCGCATCCTGCTCCTCGACGAGCCGTCCATGGGCTTGGCACCCGTCCTCGTCGAGAGCATCTTCGAAGTGATCCAACGCCTCAACCGCGACGGTACCACGATCTTGCTCGTCGAGCAGAACGCGCGCATGGCACTGGAAGTGGCTCACCGGGGATATGTCCTCGAGACCGGCACGATCGTCCTCAGCGGCAGCGCCCACGACCTGGCGCATGACCCGCGCGTCCAGGCCGCCTACTTGGGAGCCGCCTGAGGATCACTCGGCCGCCAAAAGGTCTCCCGAGGCCGGTCGACTCGCCGTGAACTGCACGTTGGCCAGCCGCCCTACTAACCTCGCTACCTCGTGCGCCGCCGCGCCGCCCCAGCCGCGCGCGACCGCCGCCACGTAGAACTGATGCGCGAGCGCTGCCAGCGGTACGGGCGAGCCCACGTCGCTGCCCAGGCGCATGGCCAGCTCCATGTCCCGCTTCATCAGCTCGAGCCGGAAGGCCGTCGCCCGACCCTCTCCGAGCAGTTCCGGCACTACTTCCGTCCACAACTTCCAACCGCCGCTGCTCGACCGGATCACCTCGTACACGTTCGTCAGATCCGCACCAGCATTGGCTGCGAGCGCCAAGGCTTCACCGATCAGGATGAGACTCACACCAGCGATCATGTTGTTGACCAGCTTGACGACCTTCCCCATACCGGGGTCACCGACCAAGAAGATGTCGCGGCCGAGTACCTGCAGAATCGGTAGCGCTCGCTCGAACACCGCTGGCTCGGCACCAGCGATGATCGTCAGTTCGCCGCTGCTGGCCTCCCCTGGCCCACCACCGACCGGTGCATCGACGACGTCGATTTGGCGTGTCCTCGCTTCAGCGGCGATCCGCTGCAGACTCATCGGCGATGCGGTACTCAGGTCGATCACCATCGATCCTGGCCGGAGGTGTTCGAGCGCCCCCTCTGGACCGATGTACACCTCGTACAACTCTTCGTCCCCGGGTAGACAGGTCAGAAAGACGTCGACCTCGTCAGCCACCAGGAGCGGCGTCGGAACCGCTACAGCCCCGTGTAACTCGAGCGCCTGCGCGACTTCCCACCGGCGGTCGCTCACCAACACCCGGTACCCCGCGTCGAGCAAGCGTATCGCCATCGGGCGTCCCATGTTCCCCAACCCGACGAAACCGAGTGTCGGCCGCTCGTCCATGCTCTCGCCCTTTCTCACTGCGCCAGCGGCGCGTCTTCCCGGCTCCTCTCGTGCGGCTCATCATGCCCGAAGAGCGAGCTTCTCGGCAAGCTAAAACGCCGTCTGGAACGAGCACCACGCGGTACCCATCGGTATGCGCCGACGCATCTACTTACCGAGTTCTACCTGGAATCGCGCAGACCTGCTGCGCTGCTCGCCGCTGGCACGTACCAGCGCCGGAGTCACGTCGCTCACTCGTCCCGGCTATCGACCGGCGTCGCCAGCACGATCAGCCTCTGATCGTAGCGACCGGTCGCCGGATTGTAGTTCCCAGCGCAGGTAATCAGGGTCAGCCGTTCGCTCGGGGTCGGGCCGACGATCCGGTCCACCGGTGCTCGCGCCTCCTCGACGGTCTCGAGGCCGGTCACGCGATACCGGCTTACACGCCCATCCGCGAGTTCCAACTCGATCACGTCTCCCACCGCCACCCGCCAGAGGTTCCAGAAGACTGCCGGACCGACGCCCGGGAAGTCCACGTGACCAGCCAGCACGATGTTGCTCCCCTGCCCAGGCAGCGCCGTGAAGTCGTACCACGCCACCTCGTCCGGTCCATCCGGAGCCTCCATCTGTCGTGCGGCATCCAGACCCTTCACGACGACCCGCGCATCGACACCGATCGTCGGGATACGGACCCGCACGATAAGCGCCCAGGGAGTAGAAGCCAGCGGCGTCGCGAGTGTTCCCTCGACCGGAAGTCCGGAACGCTCGCTCTGATCCGTTTTAGTCGTCAGGAGCACCGGCTGGCTGCGCTCGACAGCATGTCCTGAGCGCGGCGTGGCAGCCTGCGGCTCGCGCACGAGCACGGTCACACCGACCAGCCCGGCCCCCATACCGACGAGCCAGCTCGCGACCGCCAGCAGAAGCACGGCAGCGAACCCGCGCACAGGTCACTCCGCGTGCTGCTCCGTGCGTCGTCCGGAACGAAGGAACCCAGCGCTCCCCAGCGCGACTCCGGACAACCCGACGAACAGTAGTCCTAGCCCCAGCACACGCTGGCTGCTCGCGCCCTCGCTCGCTCCGGTCGCCGGGAGGCCGATCGTCGGCGTCGGCGTCGCTCCAGGACCGATGATCGGTATGCTGTCACCGAGGTCAGGCACCGGCGTCACCGGCCGCGTCACCGGCGTGGGCTCGACCACCGTTTCGGTGGGTGCTGCGGTCGGGAGAGGAGTGACCTCAGGCACCGGATATTCGAACGCCCCGATGTCACAGGCGTCCCCTTGCGGTCGCTTCGTATGGAGCTGGTCATCGGCAGGACACCCTTCCGTGCCGGCCGCGTCCAGGGCAGGGCTCCCCAGGCCGAGCGCGTGGAAGAGCGTTCCGCCCACCGGGTCGACCCGGAGGGGCTGTAACAGGGGTGCAGTGTTCACGAGATCCCCCGATCCGCGCAGCACGCAACTGTCCCGGTCCTCCAGGTTGCTGCCCTGCGACACCGGTGCCAGCCCACCGCAGTTCCCGCCACCAGG
>JBEPZP010000023.1:0-18009 GCA_041640735.1 Thermomicrobium sp. | reverse complement strand
GGTTGATCTCCACCTCGACGACTCGGTTCAACTCTTCGATCGCCTGGAGAATACGTGCCGCTTCCGCCATGAGCGCGCGACGCATCCGTTCGTAGTCCGTTGCCGCAACCTTCCCCGTCTCATAATCGAGTTGCAGATCCCTCAGTGCGGCCAGTACCACGTCGCGCTCAGCGAAGAGATCGAGCAGCGCCGACGGGAGCGCAGCACTCGCCCCGTGGCGTCGATGCGCCTGCCAGATCGGCTGCAAGACGAAGAGGACCACCGCGACAGCTACGACGAGAAGAACGAGGGTACCCCAGATCATCGCAGGAAGTCTCCTTCCGGACCCAGCAGCCGCTCGACCCGCTCGAGCGCAGCAGGGGGCATTTCACTCGCGGGCTCTTCGGTTGCTGGACGACGCTGCCGAAGGTAGAGGGCGACCACGAGGATACCGATGACCAGTCCGATCGCTGGCCCCCACCAGAGGAGCCAGAGAAATCCTTGCCGCGGCGGCTCGCGGAGCACGCTGACGCCGTAGCGCTCCACGAAGTAGGCGAGGATCTCCTCGCGCGTCTGCCCTTGGTCGAGCTTCTCCTGGATGAGTTGCCGCATCTGCCGGGCGAGTTCCGAGTTCGAATCGCGCACGCTCTGCCCCTGACAGACCGGGCAGTTCAGCTGGTTGGCGATCTCGAGCGCCTCTGGAGACAGCGGTTCTTCAGCATGAACTGCCGCCCAACCGGGCAGCAGGACACACAGCAGAAAAACGGCCACGAGTCCGAACCGGAGTCGTCGATCGCGCCAGACGCCTGCGTTGATGTCCTGTCGACGCTTCATCTCACGCCTCGCGCGCCAGTCCCGGAAGTGTTCTCGTCACACGCACCATCGCCGGCACCGGCTGCGGCCAGAACAACGTGAGCGTGCCGAGCACGAAGACGACGGCCCCCACCCAAATCCAAATGACCAACGGATTGATGTAGACACGGAGACTGACCGTGCCGTCGTCCTGCCAGCGATCGAGGACCACATAGACGTCGTCCATACCGACCAGCATGATCCCCATTCGTGCCGTCGGCTGGTCCTCGTAGTTCCGGTAGAAGTACCGGTGGGACTCGACGGTCCCGGCGAAACGGTTGCCACGATAGACATCGACGATCGCCGAGACGATCTCCGCGTCCCTCGTTCGCCGATCGTCGAGCCCGCGGTAGACAACGGTGTACGGCCCGATGTGCCCTTGCTCACCGGGGCGCAGCACGAACTGGCGTTCGACCTGAAAGGCATTGGACGCGATCACGCCGACCGCCATCAACAGTGTCGCCAGGTGCACGATGTAACCACCGTAGCGGCGGTTGTTCCGCTGCAAGAGCCGCCAGGCAGCGACAGCGACGTTCTCCCGCGTCATCCGCCGCCGTGCCGCCATCCCCCGCCAGAATTCCTGCAGCGTCACGACCGTCGCAACTGTGACGACCCCGAACGCGACCGCCGCCCAGGCTCGCTCGAAGAGCACGATTCCGAGGATCGTCACGACGATGCCAGCCACGAGCGGCCAGCGGAGATGACGCACGAGGAGCGGCATTTCCGTACGGCGCCAAGACAAGAGCGGCCCAACTGCCAACAGCCCCAGAAGTACGAGCAGCAAGGGACCGACGACCTGGTTGTAGAACGGCGGCCCGACGGAGACGCGTGTTCCCCAGAACAGTTCACTGAACAGGACGAAATTCGTTCCCCAGAAGACCGCAAAGGCGATCGCCGTCAGCAGCAGGTTGTTGAACAAGAAACCGGCTTCTCGCGACGACACTGATTCGATCCGGCGCTCGCTCTGGAGGCCAGGCAGGCGATAGACGAGCAACCCGACGCCGACCACGAGGACGAGCGCCAAGTAGACGAGGAACCAATGCCCGACGTCCGACGTCGCGAACGCATGGACCGACGACAGGATGCCGCTGCGGACGATGAACGTGCCATAGATACTGAGCGCGAAGGTCGCCAGCAACAACGCGAGGTTCCACACCTTGAGCATGCCGCGCCGTTCCTGCACGATGATCGAGTGGAGAAAGGCGGTACCCGTGAGCCAGGGCAAGAGGGCGAGGTTTTCCACCGGATCCCACCCCCAGTAACCGCCCCAGCCGAGCACGTGGTACGCCCACCAAGCGCCGACCAACAGCCCCATGCCCAAGATGGCCCAGGAGAGCAGCGCCCAGCGCCGAATCGCCCGCAGCCAATCCGAGCCGAGCCGGCCAGTGATCAGCGCTGCCATACCGAAGGCGAACGGCACACTGAAACTCGCGTACCCAGCCAGCAGCAACGGCGGATGCGCCATCATTCCTGGGTCGCGCAGCAACGGATTGAGTCCCGCCCCATCACGCGGAGCGACCGGCAGCAACCGGAAGGGGCTCGACACGACCGTGAGGACCAACAAAAGGAAGGTCAGGATGGAAAGGAGAGTAGCATTCATGTACGGTAAAAGAAGTCGATCCGAGTGTCGGTGCATGTACAGCGCTACTGCTCCCAACACGCTGGCGACCATCGCCCAGAACAGGAGACTCCCCTCTTGCCCGCCATAGAACGCGGAGATGACGTACTGGAGCGGCATGTCGCGGCTCGAGCGGGCAGCGACATAGGCGAGTCGGAAATCGTGCCGGACGAACGAGACGACCAGCGCGAACACGGCGAGTGTGATGAGGAAGGCGATACCGTACGTGGCGCGAAATCCACTTTCGAGGAGTTCCGGTACCCGCCGCCGCGCTCCAACGATGCTCGCGCCGATACCGTAGACGGCGAGAATCAGAGCGAGGATCAACGCTCCCGAACCGAGCTGGGCCATCGTTCACCTACCCGGTTGCGTTCGTCGCCGCCTGCGGAGTCGCCTCGAACCGTGACGGGCACTGTGTGAGCACGGTATCAGCCGTGATCGACCCGCTGGCACGGTACAGGCCCTCGACGATGACATAGCGGCCATCGGTGAAGATGTCAGGCAACACACCACTGTAGGTCACCTCCAGCACAGCCGAACCATCGGAAATCTGGAAGTGGATCGGCTCCCCCGGGCCACCGTACACGATACTCCCAGGGACGACCTCGCCACCGACCCGGACGCGTCGTCCGTCGACCTCGATCGAGCGCTCTTGCAACTCGCCCACCGTCACGAAGTACGATGCAGCCGTTCCTTCGAGGCCGGTATACATGAGGTAACCGACCGCCGCCGCGATCACCAGTGCGATGCCGAGGACGCGGACATCCATGCGCACCCGCTTAACCCGCTGCCCCGTCGCGACCGCGCTGGACATGAACGCCTCCAATCGTCAACGCTCCCACATCCTACCGCCAGCCCGCAGTCGGATCCGGCGGATAGATCACCGATAAGAGTACACCGAGGAGATAGGCGACGGCTCCCAAAAAGAGGACTATGCGAGCGGGGAGTCGAAAGCCGGCTTGAAGGTCGTTGCGCCCCACCCCCGGGCGCGGGAGAAGGCCACCGCTGGCCCCGAGAGCGACCACACCGGCAGTCACCTTGATGAGCAGCAAGACGACGTAGGTCACCGTGCCTCGACCGTCAGCCAAGCGATCGAACATCAGCGCCACGCCCGATCCGAGGAGTAGCGCGCTCGACGCGATCCACCAGCGGCGGAACGATCGCTGGCTCGTTCTCACGAACTCCCCCGCTGCTGCTGAGACGCGACGCAGGGGAAGGAGTCCGAAGATCAGGAACACACCACTCCCGATCCAAACAGCCCCGGCGAAGGAGTGAACGAGCCGCAGGAGTACTCGCAGTGCCGCGCTGACCTCGATCGGTTCCACTCGTCTCCCTCACGGCGTCGCAACCGACCCAGCCCCTAGTTCAGCGAGCAGCCATTCGAGCTGCTCGACGGACTCGATGGGGCCGGTGTACTTGCCGAGCAGTCGGCCGTCACGGTCGATGACGAACGTCTCCGGCACGCCCGACACACCGTACTCGATAGTGACCCTTCCACGCTCGTCGTACGCATTCGGGTAGACGAGACCGAATTCACGCAAGAACGCGCGGCCGTCGTTCCAGTTCCGCTCCCACACGTCGATGCCCAGAACCACGACGCCGTGCTCCGCTGCACGTTCCGCGAACCGGTTCAGGACGGGAGCCTCGGCTCGGCACGGGGGACACCATGAGCCCCAGAAATTGAGAACCACGACGTGCCCTCTAAAGTTCGACAGGCGCACCGCCCCCTCACCGTGCAGCGCTGGGAGCTCGAAGTCAGGAGCCATGCGCTCGGAGAAGCGAACGACGCTCCCGCTCGTATTGATCCGTCCACCGATTCCTAGCTCGCTCGTTCCGCGAGAGACTTGCGTGGCATAGGCGACGAGTGCGAGGAAAGCGAAGACGATCACCGCCACGACGAGGGCAGGGAGACGCGCGCGCAGGCTGGAGGGTAGATGAGTCATCGGGCAGAGCTCCTCGTGTCTGAGTGTCCGGAGGAGGTCGACCGCCGCGTCGACCTAGGCATAGTGGATGTCTGCGCCGAGCCGGGCCAGCTTACCGACGAGGTCCTCGTAGCCTCGGCGCAAGTGGTGCGCATCGACGATGATCGTTTCCCCTTCGGCAACCAGCCCCGCCAGCACCAAGCAGGCACCGCTGCGGATATCGAGCGCTCGCACCACTGCGCCGTGTAGCGGCGTCGGGCCATCGATCCACGCTTGCTGCCGATCGACGAGCTGGATGGAGGCACCCATCTTTTGGAGCTCAGACGTATAACGTAGCCGATCGTTGAACACGCGCTCGAAGATGCGACTCCGACCGTGGGCCTGCGTCATCAGGACAGCGAACGCCGCCTGGAGGTCAGTCGGAAAGCCTGGGAACGGCAGGGCTTGAATCTCGGTGGCATGGAGCGGGCCAGGCGCGCGCACCAACATCGAGTTCTCGCTCCACCACACCTCGGCGCCGGCCTCGCGCAGCTTGTGGGTGAGCGGCGCCATGTCGGGCTCGCGCACGTGATCGAGAATCACTTCGCCATGCGTGATCGCCGCCGCGATGGCGAGGGTTCCTGCCTCCAAACGGTCAGGCAACACCGAAGCGCGATACCCGCGGAGGCGATCGACACCCTGTACGACGATACGCGACGTCCCGAGCCCGCTGATGCGGGCTCCCATGTCCATCAGAATCTCGCCGAGATTCACGATCTCCGGCTCGGCCGACGCATTGATGATCGTCGTCCGCCCTTGCGCGAGTGTGGCAGCCATGAGTAAGTTCTCAGTACCAGTGTGACTGGGATAATCCATATAGATATCGCAGCCACGAAGCCGGCTCGCAGTCAGAACGTAGGTGCCGTCGACGACTTCGACCTGGGCACCCAGTTTGCGGAACCCCCTGAGGTCGACATCGACGGGCCGCGTACCCAGTTGGCAACCACCTGGCGGTACCGACCGCGCTCGGCCGAACCGGGCCAAGAGCGGCCCAGTCACCAAGAAGGACGCCCGCATGCGCGCGACCAGATCGGCTGGAGGTTCGAAGACCTGGATATCCGCCGCTCGGATCCGTACGCGATGACGCTCGGCGTCCAAGTCGACCTCGGCCCCGAGCGACCGCAGGAGTTCAGCCATGACGAAGACGTCCTCGAGGAGCGGGACATTCTCGAGAACGCATTCCTCCTCGGTCAGCAACGCGGCAGCCATCGCGGGCAGTGCTGCATTCTTCGCTCCGCCGATCGCGACCCGACCGGCCAGCGACCGTCCTCCACGGGTAACGATGCGCTCGGTCGCCGCGACGACTGCCACGCTTTCCCCCGCTATTCCTGAGCCTCCGGAAGCGGTGCCCCACCGGGCATCGGACGGGCGCGTCGCTTCCGAGCTACTGCAAGGCGAATCGTCGAACGCCGCAACGCCATCTCGGCCCGACGGCGATCGATGTCCGCGCGGCGCTCGCGCAGCCGGGCGAGCGCTCGCTGCCTCGCTTCCTCGGCTCGTGCCAGGTCGATCTCCTCCGCTCGTTCGGATGCGTCAGCCAGGACGCGCACCAGGTTGTTGGCGACCTCGAGGAAGCCGCCGAAAATGGTCAAGACGTCTTCCTCGCGGCCTCGCTTGACGCGCATCTCGCCCATCCCCAGCAGCGAGATGAGTGGCGCATGCCGCGGCAGAATCCCCAGCGCCCCTTCCGCCCCTGGCGCGATCACCATGTCGGCGTCGTCGACCGCGTAGACGAGCCGTTCGGCTGTGACCACTTCCACGCGGAGCTTGCCGGCCATGCTCACGCCCCCGCTCAGGCCTCGCGGGCCATCTGTTCGGCCTTCTCGACCGCCTCGTCGATCGTGCCCACCATGTAGAAGGCCTGCTCCGGCAGATGGTCGTGCTTGCCTTCCAGGATTTCCTTGAACCCGCGCACCGTCTCGTGTCGCGGAACGTACCGACCTGGCCGACCGGTGAACGCCTCAGCCACGAACATCGGCTGAGACAGGAAACGCTGGATCTTGCGCGCCCGGGCGACGATCAGCTTGTCTTCCTCGCTCAGCTCTTCCACACCCAAAATCGCGATGATGTCCTGGAGGTCACGATACCGCTGGAGAACGCGCTGCACTTCGCGCGCGACCGTATAGTGCTCGATACCGACGATATTGGGATCGAGGATGCGCGAGGTCGATGCCAGCGGGTCGACCGCTGGATACAGTCCCTGCTCGGCGATCGAGCGCTCGAGTGCGATCGTCGCGTCCAGGTGCGCGAAGGTCGTCGCCGGTGCGGGGTCTGTGTAGTCGTCGGCCGGAACGTAGATCGCTTGCACCGACGTGATCGATCCGCGCTTGGTCGAGGTAATACGCTCCTGCAGCTGCCCCATGTCGGTACCGAGCGTCGGCTGGTACCCCACGGCGCTCGGCATGCGCCCGAGCAACACCGAGACTTCTGCACCAGCCTGGACGAAGCGGAAGATGTTGTCGATGAAGAGCAGCACGTCCCGCCCCTCGTCGCGGAAGTATTCCGCCATCGTCAGACCGGTCAGGCCGACGCGCAGCCGCGCACCCGGCGGCTCGTTCATCTGCCCGAAGACTAGCACCGTCTTGTCGATGACGCCGGACTCGCGCATCTCGCGCCAGAGCTGCGTCCCTTCGCGGGTGCGTTCACCCACGCCACAGAACACCGAGTACCCACCGTGCTCGGCGGCGATATTTCGGATCAGCTCCATGATGATGACCGTCTTACCGACCCCGGCACCGCCGAAGACGCCGACCTTCCCACCCTTGGTGAAGGGTGCCACCAGGTCGATCACCTTGAGGCCAGTCTCGAACACCTCGACCTGGGTCGACTGCTCCTCGAACGCCGGCGCTGGGCGGTGGATCGGCCAGCGAGGTGCGTCCTCCGGAACCGGCCCTTGCTCGTCGATCGGCTCACCGACCACATTGAAGATGCGGCCCAGCGTCGCTGGTCCGACGGGAACCTTGATCGGCTCACCGGTATCGATGACCGGCATGCCCCGCTTGAGACCGTCCGTCGTCGACATGGCAACGGCCCGGACCCAGTCGTTGCCGAGGTGCTGCTGCACCTCGAGCACGAGCCGTCCGCCGTCAGGTCGCTCGACGACGAGCGCATTGTAGATGTCGGGCAACTGTCCCGGCGGGAACTCGACGTCGACCACGACGCCCTGAATCTGCACGATCCGACCTGTCGCAACTGTGGTTGCCATCGCTCTCACCTCGCCTGCACTCTTCGCGCGCTTCACTGGAGCGCGCCCAACGCATTCGCCCCAGCAGCGATCTCGCTGACTTCGCGAGTAATCTGCGCCTGCCGCGCCTTGTTGTACGTCAACGTCAGCTCCGCCACCAAGTCGAGCGCATTCTGCGTCGCGTTGCGCATCGCGACCATCCGGGCACTGTGCTCCGACGCGGCAGCTTCGAGCATCACACGATACAGCTGCATCTCGATGAACCGCGGCAGCAGCGCCTGCAAGACCGTGGCTGGATCGGGCTCGAAGATGTAATCGCTGATCGCTCCAGTACCCTCCGGCGGCTCAATCGGCAAAAGCTGCAACACCCGCGGTTCCTGCCGCAGCGTGTTGATGAAGTGGGTATAGACGACGAAGACCGCGTCGACCCGCCCGCTCTCGAAGTCCTGCGTTGCGAGTTCCGCGATCGGCCGGATCGCGTCGAGCGACGGCCGGTCGGAAATGCGCGTGAACTCCGCCACCATCGGCCACCCGTAGCGCACTAGGAAGTCGCGCCCCTTCCGGCCGACGGCCACGATATCGAAGTTCTCGATCGGCTCGCTACGCTCGTGCGTCATAAAGTCGACGGCACGGCGGATCACATTGGCGTTGAGCGATCCAGCCAACCCGCGGTCCGCCGTCACCAGGATGAGTTGGATCCGCTTGATCGGACGCCGCTGCAGCAACGGGAACGACTGGACCTCTTCGCTCGGGCTCGTCATCGCGGCCAGATCGCCGAGCAACGCTCGAATCCGGTCTGCGTACGGCCGGGCAGCCAGCACGGCCTGCTGTGCACGCCGCATCCGCGACGCAGCCACCATTTCCATAGCCCGCGTGATCTGCGCCGTGTTCTTGATCGAGCGGATGCGGCGTCGTATTTCGCGCGGCGTTACTGCTTGCGGCACGGCTGTCAGCTCCCTTCCGCCGCCCTACACCGTCACCCGCTCCTGCGGCGGTGCCCAAATCGATGCCTTGAAGGCGCGCGTGACCTCATGGAGCTGCTGGATCAGGTCGTCCTTCAGCTCCTTCTCCGTCGCGATGCGCTGCAGGATCTGCGCATGACTCGTCCGCAGGTACTCCAGGTACTGCTTCTCGAACTCACGCACGTGTTCGACGAGGACATCGTCGAGGTAGCCGTTGGTCGCCACCCAGATGATCGCCACCTGCTCTTCGACTGGCATCGGCTGGTACTGCGGCTGCTTGAGAACCTCAGTCAAACGGAGACCGCGATCGATTTGCCGCTTGGTCGCCGGATCGAGCTCGGCGGCGAACTGTGCGAAAGCAGCGAGCTCACGGAACTGAGCCAGCTCCAGCCGCAGCCGACCCGCCACCTGTCGCATCGCGCGAATCTGTGCGGCGCCACCCACGCGCGACACCGAGAGCCCGACATTGATCGCCGGACGGATACCGGCGTAGAAGAGGTCGGGCTCGAGGTAGATCTGCCCGTCAGTGATCGAAATCACGTTCGTCGGAATGTACGCTGAGACGTCGTTGGCCTGCGTCTCGACGATCGGCAGCGCCGTCAGTGTCCCGCCACCCAGGTCGTCACGGAGGCGCGCAGCGCGCTCCAGCAAGCGCGAATGCAGGTAGAAGATGTCACCCGGATACGCCTCGCGCCCCGGCGGTCGCCGCATGAGCAGCGACACCTGGCGGTAGGCCCACGCGTGCTTGGAAAGGTCGTCGTACACGATGAGTGCGTGCCCACCGCTCTCCATGATCTCCTCGCCCATGGCGCAACCGGCGTACGGCGCGATGTACTGGAGCGCCGCTGGATCGGACGCGGTCGCGGCGACGACGATGGTGTGCTCCATCGCACCGTAGCGCTCGAGCGTCGCGACCGTCTGCGCGACCTGCGCGCGCTTCTGACCGATCGCCACGTAAATGCAGATAACACCCTTACCCTTTTGGTTGATGATGGTGTCGATCGCGATGGCTGTCTTCCCGGTCTGGCGGTCGCCGATGATGAGCTCGCGCTGGCCGCGGCCGATCGGAATCATCGCGTCGATCGCCTTGATACCGGTTTGCAGCGCGGTATCGACATCCTGGCGCATCACCACGCCCGGTGCGATCCGCTCGATGGGTCGGTACTTGTCGGTCTGAATCGGCCCCTTACCGTCGATCGGCTCGCCGAGCGCGTTGACCACGCGCCCGACCAACGCCGGACCGACGGGAACGGACGCGATTCGCCCGGTCGCCCGGACTTCATCGCCTTCCTCGATACCCGTGTAGTCGCCGAGGATGATGACGCCGACCGAGTCTTCTTGCAAGTTGAAGGCCATGCCAAGCACGCCGTTCTCGAACTCGACGAGCTCGCTGGCCATAACGTCGCGCAGGCCGTGCACCGTGGCGATGCCATCGCCGACCTGCACGACGTAGCCGACGTTGGTAACCACCATGCGGCTACCGTACTGCTCGATCTGCTGCTTGAGAATCTCGGTGATCTCCGTCGGTCGTACGGACGACATGTCGCCTCCCTCGCCGCGCTCAGGCTGCTGCACCGATCAACTGCCGCCGCAACGCGGTCAACTGCGTGCGGACACTCGCGTCGAACACCTCATCGCCGATCCGGACGACGACGCCGCCGAGGAGTTCAGGATCGACGGCGGCACGCAGCTGAACTGGACGCTGCAGTCGAGTCTCCAGTTCTCGGCGCAGACGATCGAGTTCTCCTGGTTCCAGCGGTACCGCAGTGACGAGTCCGATTTCGACGACGCCCCGCTCTTCCCGCAGGAGTTGTCGGAACGCCTCGATGACGTCACGCAACTGGTGCCATCGGCCTCGTTCCAAGAGAAGCACGAGCAGATTGCGCACGTGCCGATCCGCTTCTCCAGGCAAGAGCCGCTCGATGAGTCCAACCTTTGCCTCGAGCGGGATCGCAGGATTCTGCACGAATTCCTCGACCGCCTCGTCTGCAGCGAGCGCCTCGAGCACCGCGAGCCGCTGCTCCCAGTGCTCGAGTTCGTTGTGCTCCTTCGCGACCGCGAAGGCGGCCTGCGCGTACCGCTTGGCGACTCCAGCGATCGCCACGCTTTCCCTCCCGCCTTAGCGCCGCACGCCGTCGAGCTCAGCGAGCGCCTGCTCGATCAGCGCCAGGTGACGGTCGCGATCCAACTCCTGCCGAATGATGCGCGTCGCGGTAAGGATAGCCAGGTCAGCGACCTCACGGCGGAGCTCAGCCCACATCCTCTGGCGCTCGGCCTCGATCGTCTCGTGCGCTTGCTGAATCAACTGCTGCGCTTGCTCCTGTGCCTCTTCGCGCGCCTTGGCGATCAACTGCTCGGCACTCTCGCGCGCGCTCGCAACGATCCGTTGAGCCTCCCGACGGGCCTCGGCGAGGGTCTGCTCGTTCCGGGCCTGTGTCTCGGCGAGCTCGCGCTTCATCCGCTCGGCCGCCTCCAGCCCCTCGCGGATCCGCTCCTGCCGCTGATCGATCATCCGCGTGATCGGACCGAGCGCGAAGCGCCAGAACACCGCGAGGAAAAGCAGGAACGCGATGAGCTGGACGAGGAGATTTTCGCCGGAAATGCCCAGCTGATCCATGATGCTGCCCAGCTCCTCTCGACTTCGCTACCGTTCTCGCAACACGCTGACCGAGTCAGGCGCCAGCAGCCGGGAGAGGCTGCTGGCGCTGCCCGACAGAATCGCTTCGCCCGTCTTAGAGCACGAACGCGATGATCACTGCCACCACGAACGCATAAATAGCGATCGCCTCGGCGAGCGCTGCACCGATGATCATCGTGAGCCGTACAGCGCCCTCGGCCTCCGGATTCCGCCCGATTGCTTCCATCGCAGCCTTGACGGCAAGCCCGATCCCGATCCCCGGACCAAGCGATCCGAGCCCGATCGCCAGGGCCGCTGCCATCGGCACGACAACACCCGGCTCCGACACGTTACTGAACACGCGACCTTCCTCCCTTCAATCTCAATCCGCTGACCCGACAAACGCCCAAAGCCTTCCCAATCCACCTCGAACACGCTCATCAGTGACCACGGCTGGCCTGCGCGGGACGCATCTCCTCACGCACCTGATGGCTTGGAACCTCATCGTCGTGCTCATGTTCTCCATGCTCGTGCGCCGACGCTAGAGCGATATAGATCAGCGTCAGTATCGAGAAGATCAACGCCTGGATAAAGCCGAACAGCACCTCGAGGTACAGGAAGATCACTGGTATGACCAACCCAATGACGCTGATCTTGATCGCGTTGGCGATGCCGTACATCACCCCCAAGAGCGTCTCACCGGCGAAGACGTTCCCGAAGAGACGGAAGGAAAGCGATACGATGCGGGAAAGCTCGCTGATGATCTCGATCGGCAAGAGAAATGGTGGATTGGCCATGTGCTTGATCCGCCCCCACACGCCATGGGCCGAGATCCCTGCGACCTGGAACGCTACATAGCTGATGAATGCCATCGCCAAAGTCATGTTCAGGTCCGCAGTCGGTGGGCGAAGGAGCGGTATCAACTCCGCCTTGCCATGTCCCTCGCTTGCCGCACCCTTCGCGGCAGCGAGCAGCGCATGACCCTCAGCCTCTTTGACGAGCCCGATGGTCCCGATTCCCGGAAGAAGCCCTGTGTAATTTGAGACGATGATGAAGATGAAGAGCCCGCCGACGAGCGGAAAGATCCGGCGGCCGAGCCGTTTCCCCGCCGTTCCCTCGACGAGACCGAGCAGAAACTCGACGGGCATCTCGAAGATGGACTGTAAACGCCCTGGGATCAACTGCGCACGCTGGGCGATGATCCGCCCGACGATGATGAGGAAGAGCATGACGAGAAGCATCGTGAGAAACGAGTTGGTGATCCGAAGATCGAAGCCTGTACCGGGGATGGAGACAGTCCACAACGTTTCCGGCTTGACCGAGATATGGAGTTCCACGCTCCCTCTACCTCCCGCCACGCCGTACGCGGCGCTGGCCGGCACGCGCCGCGAGCTTGTACAGCGAGTATCCGGCTGTGATCAGTCCCAAGGCTACCCCGACGAGCACAAAAACTGGCGCCGTCCCGAGCCACCTGTCCAGGAGCACCCCACCACCGATGCACAACACCAGACTCGACACGACCGAGAAGCCGAGCGTTAGCGCTTCTCCGATCGCTTGCCAGTCTCTCACCAGCGGCGGGCGATGCTCCGGCCCGCTCACGCTTGCGCATCCTATCACAAACCGCCCGACGCCGCCAACTCGCTCAGTCGTCTGCCACTTCGACGGTGACCGGCGCTTCGAGCGGTAGCGGTCGTTGATCTCCTTCGCGGAGGACATGTTTCGCGACGCCGATGAAGGCAGCGAACAAGGGATGAGGACGGTTCGGCCGCGACTTGAACTCCGGATGGAACTGCACGCCCACGAACCACGGATGGTGCCGGAGCTCCATGATCTCGACGTACCGACCGTCGGGCGATTGACCGCTGACGACGAAACCCGCGGCCTCGAAAACCTCACGATAGGCGTTGTTTACCTCCCAGCGATGCCGATGCCGCTCGTAGACGAGCGGCTCGCCATACGCGAGGGCAGCTTTCGTTCCCGGTACCAGCGCACAGGGGTACCGACCCAGTCGCATCGTCCCACCCATCTCCACACCCCGCTGATCGGGCATAAGGTCGATCACCGGGTGCGGTGTCTCCGGATCGATCTCTGTGCTGTTGGCACCGGTCAAGCCGAGGACGTTCCGGGCGAACTCGATCACCGCCATGTGCAAGCCGTAGCAAAGACCGAGGTAGGGTATCTCGCGCTCGCGCGCGTACCGTGCGGCCAGCATCTTCCCTTCTACGCCGCGTGGGCCGAACCCACCAGGCACCACGATGCCGTTCACCGTCCGCAGCGCAGCCTCGATCTCCTGACGCTCGGCGGCTGAATTGACCCAAACAATCTCCACCGCTACATCGTGCGCCAGGCCTGCATGCTTGAGCGCCTCGACGACGCTCAGGTAGGCATCGTGCAACTCCACGTACTTGCCCACTAACGCGATGCGGATGCGCCGACGCGGTGCCTTGAGTCGAGCGACCATCCGTTCCCACTCGGCGAGGTCCGGCTCGCGATCTTCCCAACCGAAATGCTCGACGATGTAGCGTCCCAGGCCAGCCCGCTCGAGAATGAGTGGCACTTCGTAGATCGTCTCCGCCGTCGGCAGCAGAATGACCGCGTCCTCATCCACATCGCCGAACAGCGCAACCTTGGCTCGCACGTCGTCACTGACCGGATGGTCAGTCCGGCAGATGATGACATCGGGCTGGATCCCGATCGCCCGCAACTCCTTCACGCTGTGCTGCGTCGGCTTCGTCTTCACTTCACCGGTGCTCTGGATGAACGGCAGGAGCGTCACGTGGATGTAGAGGACGTTTCGCCGGCCTTCCTCTCGGCGCATCTGGCGTATCGCCTCTAGGAACGGCTGCCCCTCGATGTCGCCGACTGTGCCTCCGACCTCGACGACAACGACGTCAGGGCGATGGATCTCGGCAACTTGCCGGATCCTCGCCTTGATCTCGTTCGTCACGTGGGGTATCACCTGCACGGTCCCACCCAGGTAGTCTCCGCGACGCTCCTTGGCGATCACCGCTGAATAGACCTGGCCGGTCGTGACGTTCGATGCGCGGCTGAGATCCTCGTCAGTGAACCGCTCGTAGTGCCCCAGGTCCAGATCGGTCTCCGCA
Organism: Thermomicrobium sp.; assembly: GCA_041640735.1. Lineage (GTDB taxonomy): Bacteria > Chloroflexota > Chloroflexia > Thermomicrobiales > Thermomicrobiaceae > Thermomicrobium. Next base: position 3,732 of record JBEPZP010000023.1, on the reverse strand, counting down.
CCGTCTTCCGTGACGAACACTTCGCCATGCTGGTAGGGAGACATCGTCCCGGGATCGACGTTGAGGTACGGGTCCAGCTTCATCAGCGCCACGCGCAAGCCACGGCTCTTGAGGAGCCTCCCGATCGCTGCGGTCGCGATCCCCTTCCCGACCGACGAGACGACTCCTCCGGTGACGAACACATATTTCGGCATCACGCCACCTCCGGGAGCGACGCTTCCCACCGTCACGGATCGGGGACCAGCACGACGACTTCGGTCGCTTCGGCGAAGTCCCCCTTGCGGACCGTCAAGGTCTCGCGCGCCGTCCACTCCGTCACGCCCATGGCACGCATGAACCGATCGATGGGATCGCGTTCGTGGTCACCCTGCTCAGTACGAAACTGTAACGGAATGACGATGTGCGGTTCGATCTGACCCACGACTTCGACCGCGCGGTCCGCGTCGAGCGTCGACCCGCCACCCACGGGAACGAGCAGGACGTCGACCTCGCTCAAGAGTTCGGCTTGTTCGTCGTTCAACACGTGCCCGAGGTCACCGAGGTGACAGATCTGCACGCCGTCGAGATCGACGATGTACACCGTGTTCTTACCCAGTCGCGCACCCCGCTCTTCGTCGTGATAGGTGCGGATCCCGGTGATGAACGTTCCTTTGATTTCGTACTCTCCCGGGCCTTCGACGAGTCGATACCCGGGACGTACCAACTCGAGGTAGCGGTGTCCGGGATGCGGATGACTGACCGTGACGATATCCGCACGCTGCTTCGCCGGACTGTAACCGGTCTCGGGGCTAACAGGATCCATCAACACGGTCACGTCTCGGCCACGTAACCGAACACACGCATGCCCCAGCCACTTGATTTCAGCCATCGACACGCCGTCCGTTCGCTCGTTCGCTCCGATAGAGGACGGGACACGAAACGAGGGACCTCCATTGACATCGGGACCTCAGTATACCGGGTGTCCGTTCACCCCAGCAAGGAGGATCCCGTTGGACCCTCGAGCGAGGCCGCAGGCTCATTCCTGGTCGTCCGCGAGCGCATCGTCGCCGAGCTCTCGCAACACGGTCCGGATGACCGACCACGAGAAGCCGCGCCGCTGCAAGAGTCCCACCAGCCGTCGTCGTGCAACCGCCACGTCGAGTCGCGCGTACCGAGACCGGTACTTCTCCACCAGTCGTCGAGCCTCGGCCAGATCCCCTTCGTCGCTCCCCTGCACCACCTCTTCGACGATCTCCGGCGCGATTCCTTTGGATCGCAGCTCGCGCCGCAGGAGCGCAGCGCTCCGCGGATTGGCGCGGCGTCGCTCGGCCACCCATGCTGCCGCAAACGCCCGGTCGTCCAAGTAGCCCAGTCGCTGCAAGCGGGCGAGCACTTCGGCGACCACGTCATCGGGGAAGCCTCGACGTCGCAAACGAGTGGCAAGCTCGGCCTCGCTCCGAGCCCGCACGGTCAACGCCCGCACGGCCGACTCCATCGCCGCATCGACGACGCTCGCTCGCTCGATCGCCGCGATCCGTTCCGCGGTGAGCAGCTCCCCGACCGTCAGCTCGAGCTCCGCGACGTGCCGCACCGAGAGCGACAACCAGAACGAGCCGTTGCGTTCGACGATGCAGCGATCGGCTCGCTGCGGGTGCGGAGCGATCCGGGTGATGCGTTGCTCACCGCTCACAGGGTACACCCCCTCACGCTGGGACTCTTCCGTCTGGCAGAGTTAACGCCGGGAGGTAGTGATGCTGCGAGTCGCCTCACCGAGGAGGACGTTCGGCCGCCTGAGCGCCAGGCTCGTCATGGGCGTACTCGGGTTGAGCGTGCTCGCGACCGGGTCGACACTCGTTATCCTGGGCATAGCGATTCAGACCCATGCGGGTGCCGACGAACGCGCCCCGGCCGATGCGCTCCTCGTTCTCGGTGCAGCACAGTACAACGGTTGGCCGACGCGCGCCTTTCGTGCTCGACTCGACCACGCTGCCGAACTCTACCGGCAAGGATACGCACCGGTGATCGTCCTCGTCGGCGGTCGTACCCCGCCGGATGACACGAGCGAGGCCGAGGCCGGTGCACAGTATCTCGTTCGAACCGGTATCCCACGAGAGGCATTGCTGATCGTCCCACACGGTCGCAACACGTGGCAGAGCCTCGAAGCAGCGAGCGAGCCGTTGCGCGAGCGGGGCGTGCGTCGCCTCCTCCTGGTCAGCGACGGCTTCCATCTCTTCCGGTGCAAGCTCATGGCACGCGACCTCGGCTTCGAGCCACTCGGTTCACCGGCACCCAACAGCCCGATCCGGCCCGGTTCCGCGCTGGAGCGCTGGTACATCGCTCGCGAGGCGTTCGCCACCCTCGCCTACCTCGTCGGCCGCCGATGAGCGCCCTCTACCTGGTCAGTCGGCAGCTTCGTTCACCACGAAGTTGACCAAGCGTCCCGGTACGAAGATGACGCGTTCGATCCGCTTTCCTTCGAGATAGCTCTGAACGCGCTCCGCCTGCCGCGCACGCGCCACCGCCTCCTCCTCGCTGATATCTACGGGCACGACCACGCGGTCTCGGACTCGCCCGTTCACCTGGACGACGAGTTCCACGGTCTCCTCGGCAGCCAGCGCTGGGTCGTAGGTCGGCCAGGCCTGGAGGTGCACGCTGTACGGCTTCCCGAGGCGCTCCCAGAGTTCTTCCGCGATATGCGGCGCACCGGGTGCGAGCAGCAGGACGAGCGTTTCTAACGCCTCTCGCCACACCGGCATCCGCACGACTGGCGTCTCACGCAGGCGAGACAATTCGTTGACCAACTCCATCATCCGGGCGATCGCCGTATTGAAGCTGAACGTCTCGAAGTCGTCAGTGACCTGTTTGATCGTCCGGTGCACGACCCGGCGAAGGGCGCGCGCTTGCTCGTCGTCGTCGAGGTCGACCGGAACCTCCAGCGTTTCATTCACCAGCGCCCACACCCGCTGGAGGAAGCGCTGCACCCCTGCCACGCCGCGCGAACTCCAGGGGCCACCTTGACTCCAAGGACCGATGAACATGAGGTAGAGCCGCACCGTATCCGCCCCGAGACGAGCGACCAGGTCGTCCGGGTCGACGACGTTGCCGCGGCTCTTGGACATCTTTTCGCCGTCCTCGCCCAGGATGACACCGTGGTTGAACAGGCGCAAGAACGGCTCGCGGTGGTTCACCAAGCCGAGATCAGCCAACGCTTTGGTCCAGAAGCGACTGTACAACAGGTGGAGGATCGCATGCTCGATCCCGCCCGTGTACTGATCGACCGGTGTCCAGAAGGCCACCTTCTCCGGATCGAACGGGCGCTCACTGTCGTGTGGACTCAGGTAGCGGTACCAGTACCACGAGGAGTCGACGAACGTGTCCATCGTATCGGTCTCGCGCCGCGCCGGTCCGCTGCACTGCGGGCAGGTGGTATTGACGAAGGCCTCGTGGGTGATGAGCGGCGACTGGCCGGTCGGCATGAACTCCGCGTCCTCCGGGAGGAGCACCGGCAACTGGTCTTCCGGTACCGGCACGATGCCGCAGCGGTCGCAGTACACGATCGGGATCGGCGTTCCCCAGTAGCGCTGGCGGGAGATCAACCAGTCACGTAGCCGATAGGTGACTTCGCCGCGGCCGATGCCGCGTTCCTCGAGCCAGTCGATGACCCTCCGGATCGCTTCACCACCGGCAGTCGGTGTGCCGTCGAAAGGCCCCGAGTTGACCATCACGCCGTCACCGTCGTACGCCTCCTCCATA
>JBEPZP010000022.1:0-18484 GCA_041640735.1 Thermomicrobium sp. | reverse complement strand
GCAGGCGACCAGCGGTGGTCACGACGGCCTCGCCGACGGCGATCGGTCCTTGGGCGACCGCTTCGCGCTCGATCTCGTCGCCACCGGCTCGCTTTATCGCTCCAGCCACGCCGGACCCCATCCAGAGTCTATTATTCGCGGCATTCACGATGGCTTCGGTTTCGACTGTCGTGATGTCACCGATGAAGACCTCGAGCGCTGGTGATGTCACGTCTGGCCTCCTCTCCACAGAGCTTCGGTCACTCGTGTTCTGTCGCTATGGTAACGCTGACCGCGCGCATGTACGCGGGGACGTGCCAACGCTGGCGAGCCGACGATATCTGCCAGCCAGCCCCGTGAGCTGGTTTTCCGTCGATGCGTCCGGTGGAAACTGGCATTGACAGGACGTCAGGTTGATCTCGAAACTAGGTCGTGGGGGATGGAGATTCGCTCGTGAGGGGAGGTTCGTCGATGGACTTCGCCTTGACCCCGCAGCAACAGGAGCTGCAGGCACGGGCACGCCGTTTCGCCGAGACGGTCGTCAAGCCGGTCGCAGCGCTCTACGACCGCGAGGAGCGGCACCCGCATGAGCTCATCGTCCGCGCACGGGAAGAAGGTCTGACCGAAATCACGATCCCGGCCGAGTACGGCGGGCGCGGGCTCGGTGTCCTCGAACTCGTGCTGGTCGCTGAGCAACTGGCGTGGGCTTGCGCCGGTTTCACGGCGGCGGCCTGCTCGAGTTGTCTGGCCGGAGAGCCGATCGTGATCGCGGGAACGGACGAGCAGAAACGTCGGTGGTTACCGCGTCTGGCGGCTGGTGAATACGCGAGTTTCGCGCTCACCGAACCGGAGGCTGGCTCCGACGTGGCGGCGCTGGCGACGCGGGCTGAACGCCGTGGCGATGTCTACGTGCTCAACGGGCACAAGCGCTGGATCGGCAACGCGCCGATCGCCAGCTTCTTCGTCGTCTTCGCCAAGACCGATCCCGCAGCAGGGCGCAACGGGATCAGCGTGTTCGTCGTCGAGCGAGGCTCGGAGGGGATCGTCACGCGGCCGCTCAGCAAGCTCGGACAGCGTGCCATTTCCAACGGCGAGATCGAGTTCCACGACGTGGTGGTACCGGCCGAAAACCGCATCGGCCGAGAGGGTGACGGTTTCGCCATCGCGATGCGCACGCTCCGGCGCACGCGTCCTATGGCGGCCGCCTTCGGCGCTGGCATCATCCAGCGCTGCCTCGACGAGTCGCTCGCCTACGCGCAGCAGCGGCGGACGATGGGACAACCGATCGTCAAGCACCAGGCGATCGGGCACAAGCTGGCCGAGATGCGCATCCGCTTGGACGCGGCCCGGCAACTCACCTACCTGGCCGCGTGGTTGGCCGACCGGGGCGAGGACAATACCCTGGCTGCCGCAGTGGCCAAGGCGTTCGCTGCGGATGCCGCCATGTGGGCAGCGACCGAGGCGGTACAGGTCTTCGGCGGGAACGGGTACAGTCCTGACTATCCGGTGGAAAAACTCTTCCGGGACGCCAAGCTCTTGCAGATCTACGAGGGGACGAGCGAGATCCAGCGCAATATCATCGTGCGGGAACTGGTGCGTCGGTCCGGTCACCGGGCCGAACACGGGTGAACGGAACACGAGGCGTTTCGAGGACGACACCGTGCCTCGTGCGCCCGGAAGGTCGGTACCGAGCGGGGGCGAACGCGATGGCCGACTGGCTCGTGCGGTGTACCCGCTGCGCCGAAGCGTACCCGGCGGAGCCGCTGCAGTGGCGCTGCCCGCGTTGCGGTGGCGTGCTGACGCTCGATCCCCCGCTCTCACTCGATCCGGCAGCGGTGGTGAGGGACGATCCGACGCTCTGGCGATACACACCTGCGCTTCCCGTCGCACGGCCGAGCCAGACCCTCGGCGAGGGGATGACGCCGCTCCTCCCCTTTTCCCTGGATGGGCATGCGGTGTGGCTAAAGCTGGACTTTCTGCAGCCGACGGGATCGTTCAAGGATCGCGGTGCTGCGGTCGTCGTCGCTGCGCTAGCTGCAGCTGGTGTGCGGCGGGTGGTCGTCGATTCCTCCGGGAACGCGGCGGCAGCCTTCGCTGCCTATGCGGCGCTGCATGGTCTGGAACTCGTCGTCTTCGCTCCAGCCAGTACCGCGCCGGAAAAGCTGCTGCAGGCGCGCGCCTACGGGGCGCAGGTCGAGCTCGTGACGGGGACGCGCGACGAGGTCGCAGCGGCAGCTCAGCGCGCCGCCCAGCTCGCTGGAACCGCGTACGCGAGCCACAACTGGCACCCGTTCTTCGTCGAGGGGACGAAGACCTGGCTCCTGGAGGTCTACGAACAGCTCGGTGGGCAGTGGCCAGCAGTGTGCTTCGTGCCGGTCGGTGGCGGCAGCCTGCTGCTCGGCGCCGCGCTCGCCGTGCAGGCGCTCGGTGGCCGTGGCCCGGTGTTGGTCGCCGCCCAGCCCGAAGCCTGTGCGCCGTTAGCCCAGGCGTGGGCGCGCGGTGCTACGCACGTCGAACCGGTGCGTCCCGGTGAGACAGTGGCGGAAGGCGCACGAATCGGCGCCCCACCGCGCGGGGATCTACTCCTGGCAGTGCTCCAGCAGAGCGGCGGGTGGCCGGAAGCAGTACCGGAGGCACTCTTGTGGGACACCACTCGTGAACTGTGGCGAGGCGGACTGTACGTCGAGCCAACGGCTGCGCTCGGCGCAGCGGCGTTCCGGCTCGCGCTCCGCCGCGGTTGGACTCCGGACCGTCCCGTCGTCATCGTGTTGACCGGCACCGGCTTGAAGACAGCGAGCGTGAACCGCCAACTCCTCGAACGCGCCTGAGCCGAGGGCCTCGCCCGTGGCTACCCGGTCGGCGGCCGCGGGTAGTGCCCCCGCGGATGGGCGTTTTCCGGAAGGCTGGGCTGAGGGAAGAAAAAGCGGTTCCGACGAGCCGCTCCGTGGCCGCTCCCCCGTGAGCCGTGACGAGGTTTCACCTCCCCACTCGGCGCCGGTCCCGGGCGTGCGCGCACACGTTCCAGGTCCATGTGCGCCACCGTCCGGTCCGGTTGTCCGGGGCGGTGCCCGGTATTCACCGGGCCCTCCGAGCGGGTCACGCTGGACTCCTCGGAACCGCACCTCCAGTACAGCACATCCGTGCCCCCTTGTCAAGGGGGTGCCGTCATGACACTGGGTCGTGCGCGCGGTCCACCTGGTCACCCGCGTCGGCGGAAGGTCCGGATGTACTCGAGGAGCGCTGCCAAGTCGTCGTCCGAGAGGAGCGTGGTCCCGTACGCTGGCATCCCACCGTCGCGCCCCTGGCGAATCGCCTGGACGGCGCGCTGGTCTGCCGCCCGCAGTTGCAGACGCCCAGGCGCGTTTCCGCCCGCGCCGTGGCACTCGACGCATCCGAGCGACACGTACAGTGCGGCACCGCGCGCGGCTCCGCTGGCTGCAGGATCCGCTCGCGCGAGGTCTTCCGCTGATGGCGCGGGAATCACCAGCGGCTCGAAGTGATCCTCACCCAAGCTCCGAAGATACGCGACGACGGCCCAGATCTGTTCGTCCGTCAAGCGGTCGCGGAAGCCCGGCATCCCGACGAAGCTCAGGCCTTCGGCGATGATCCAGTAGAGCTCCGCATCGCTCCGGCCGAGCGTGTCCGCATCGTTCAGCGCGCTGGCTGGGGGATAGGTCAGCGGGCCGAGCCAACCCTCGCCGTCGGCGTCGGCTCCGTGGCACTGCGCACAGGCACCGAAGTAGACGATGCGACCGGTCTCCACGGTCCGTGGATCCCGGACGCTCGGGGGCTCGATCGTGGCGCCCCGCTGTGCGGCGATGCGGTCGATAGCCCAGCGACCGAGTGCTCGCTCGATGGGGAGGTACCCGCGATAGGCGAGCAGCGCCGGAGCGCTGAACACGAGCGTACCGGCGAGCGCGACGGCAGTGACCAACGCTCCGAGAGCGAACCAGAGGGTCGCTGCCGGCCAACGCCGGCCGGTTCTCTGGAGGCGCTGTGGCGAGCGCGACTGCATGACTCTCGCTATCCTCCCACTGTCGAGCCCATGGCAAGCATACGGACTCCGGGCGGGAGCACTCTACCCACGAGAGCTACGCAGCTGGTGCCCGTGCGCTATGCTCGTCTCATACGCGAGGAGGCGGACCGTGAGTGCGGGAGACTGCGAGCTGGCGACCCAGCCACGCTGCGGTCGGGCGCGGCGCACAGTGTTCGTGATCCTCCTGAGCCTGGCTTGGCCGGGCTTGGGGCACCTGGCGATGGGTCGACCACGACGGGGTGTGGTCTTCGCTGCGGTCCTCCTCCCACTCGTCCCGCTCGCAGCTCGCCTGCTCACGACCTCACCGGCGACCTTGCTCGCGCTGGCTATCCGACCTAGCGTCTTGACGCTGGTGGGCGGGGTAAACGGATTGGTCGCCCTCTACCGGCTAGCCGTCCTCCTCGATGCCTGGCGGACAGCAGTCCCGTCACCGGAGCGCGCGGGAGCGCGTGCCCGGTGGGGGCGTCGGACGGTGCTCGCTGTGGTTCTCGTCGTCCTGGTCGCGCCGCACGCGCTGACCGGCTACGCCACTTACCGGTGGTACTCGTTCCTGCGCGCGACCTTCCCGGTTACCGCGTCGTCCGAGAGAGCGCAATCACGTGCGGTGCCGGAAGGGAGCACCCCGACCCTCTCCGTGCCCAGCCCGGAGCCGGCGGTGCCGTCGCTGCCTCCCGTCGTGCCTGCTCCGTTCTCGACGCCGGTACCGCTCTCCCAGACCCCGGCGACCCCCACGCCCACTGCTGAGCCATCCGCGGCGGCGATTGCGACACCGGAGGTGCTCCCGACGCCTACCCCGACGCCCGTGACCGACCCGCTCGCGCCAGCACTCGCCGACGGTCGGCTCGTGGTGCTCCTCATCGGGACCGACGCTGGGCCAGGCCGCTGGAGCGCCCGCGCCGACAGCATCATCGTCGTCGTCTACGACGCCCGGTCGCAGCGGGCGGCGGTGGTCGGCGTACCGCGTAACGTCACCCGGATACCGGTCCCGCCGGAGCTGGACGCGCGCTATCCGGGCGGGGCGTGGCCTGATCTCGCGAATGCGCTGTACACCTACGGGGTGCGGAACCCCGAGCTCTTTCCCGGCGCGGTCGATCCGGGAGCAGCTGCCCTCGCCGGTTCCCTCGAGCGACTCCTCGATTTCCCCATCGACTACACGGTGTCCGTCGACATGGGCGGGTTCGTCCGCGTCATCGACGCGATCGGTGGCGTGACCATCGATGTCCCGCGGCCAGTCGCGACCTGGCTCTCACCGCCGCTACCCGGTGAGGGCTGGCGGTATTACGAGATTCCGGCTGGCCGTCAGCACCTCGATGGACATGCCGCCCTGGCGTACGTGCGCTCGCGCACGGGGACGAGCGACTATGACCGGATGCAGCGTCAGCGCTGCCTGCTCGCTGCTCTCTATCGCCAGACCGACCTGCCGGCGCTGCTGTTTCGCCTCCCGGGCATCGTGGACGCTGTACGGGATGCGGTGCGGACCGATATACCGCTGGATGCTTTACCGGAACTGGTGCAGCTCGCGGCATCCCTACAGCCGGAGCAGGTCAGTGCGCTCGGTCTGACACCTCCAGAGTACGTCGCAGGCTGGGCACCCGGCGGCTATCCGATACCGGACACGGAGCGCGCGCGGCGCGATATCGGAGCGCTGCTGGAGGGGAACGCACCTGCTCGAGCGGAGCGGTTCGCGTTGCCCGATGCCTGCGACTGGCGACCATGAGAACCGTCAACGTCGCGCCTGCCGCCGGGCGGTACGTGTCGCCAACAGGCTGCCGCCAGCGAGGACGAGCGCGAGAACCAGCGCCACGACCCACCGATCCGTATGGTGCGGCTGACCCGTCGCTGGTGCGAGCTGTGGAGGTGGCGTCGACGTCGCGATCGGTTGCGTAGGAGGCGTCGGAGGATGCGCTGTCGGAGTCGGTTGGGGGAGCGGTGTCGCTGTCGGGCTAGGGACTGGGGTCGGGGTTCCCGCCTGGGCGACCACCACCGTTCCCTGCATGCCGAGTGCGCGGTGACTGCCGACCGGACAGTACATCTCCCACTCGCCGGGGACTTCCAAGGTGAACGTCGCCTGGCGCGTCTTCCCTGGCCTGAGGTTCGTCGCGAAGAGCCTCCGTTCGATGCCTCGGCTCTCGAGCTCGAGCGTCAGGTTGTGCTGTGCGCCACCCGCGTTGGTGACGACGAACGTCACCGGTTCTCCCAGCGGGACGGTCAACGAGGCCGGAGCGATGGAGAACTCGCTGAGGGTGATGGTGATCGTGACGTCCGGCGCTGCCTCGGCTTCGTCTTCCACAGCGAAGCTCATGCGTGAACGCGCGGCCGAGGCGAGGCCAGGCAGGGCTGCGAGCAGCGCGAGGATCGTGACGAGGAGGATGATGTGCCGAAAGTGACGGCTGGTGCGCAGCATGGTTCCACCTCCGAGCGAACGACGATCGCCTCGAGCGGGATGCATCCGTGAGCAATACGTCGATCGCGGTCGCTCGGATTGCGGTCTCAGCGAGCACCCGGGGCTGGAAGACCGAGCGCTTGTAGCAGCAGCGTCGTGGCGGGATAGAGAAGGACCAGCATCAAGATGCGGCGTAACCACAGCCCGCGGATGCGACGCCCGAGGCGGGAGCCGGCCTGGGTGCCGAGGAAACTCCCGATCACGGCCGGAATGGCGACTTGGGGGATCACCAGGCCGTTGGCGTAGTAGAGGAGAACGCTCCCAACGACGGTCACACCGATCATGTAGGCGCTCGTCGCTGCCGCGGCCTTGACCGGGACGCGCATGACGGCGTTCATGAGTGGCACTTGGACGACTCCTCCGCCGATACCGAGGAGACCGGAGAGGAATCCGGCGACCGTGCTCGCCAGCGTGCCAGGCCCGAGATGCTGCGGGACGTACCTGACGACGCGGCCGATCGCCGGATCGAAGAAGCCTGTTGCGAGACCGAGGCGATCGGCACCGGTGACTATCGGGTCGGCGCTGGCGCTCCGGAGGCTCATCAGGACGATCATGGCATAGAGCGTCAGCGCGAAGACGATCCGCAGCGCGTTTACTGGGGCGGCGGCGACGAGCAGCGCCCCACCGATCGCCCCGAGGGCCGTCGCGACGAGGAGGACGAGCGCGAGCCGTAGGTTGACCATGCGGTGCTGGAGGTAGACCGAGGCACTACCCAGTGAGCCGACGATGACGGCGAGCGCGCTCGCAGCGATCGCAGTCTTCATGGGCACACCCAGGAATGCCGAGAAGATGGGAACCATGAAAACGCCGCCGCCGAGCCCGACCATGGCACCGAGCATCGCCGAGAGAGCCGCGACGACGAGGACGCCGAGTTCGCCGAGGTGCCCCACCTCACCGTCCTCCTACCGCCCGGGCGATCGGCAACGTAGCGACGACGAGGATAACCGCCACCGCCAGCAGGGCAGTGCGGCGATCACCATGCCGCGCGGAAACGACGAGAACGGTGAGGAGTCCAGCCACTGGACCGAAGACCAGGAAGAGGAGAGCGAGACTCTCGATAGCACCGGGGTCGCCTCGCCAGAGGGCGCTCGGCAGCGCATGCAGGGGAACAGCAGCGCTCGATAACCGCCCGTCGTCGAAGAGATCGAGCAGCGCGCCGAGGACGAGGAGCACGAGCGATCCGATGAGCCAGCGCCGGTAGAGCCGGGCGAGTCGTTGCGACAGATGGCCGAGGTGCTCTTCCTCGCTGGTCGTCGGTGTTTCACGCGCGGACCGCGCTCGCGCCTCTCGCATGCTCCCTCAGAACCCTCGACTGGACTCGCCACCGCCGCGTCGCAATCGACCGGCGGGCACCATCGTAACACACCGCGAGGGATTTCCCTGGTACGTTCCGCCTTCCTCGTTACCTGCGCATCGGCGGAACGAGCAACGCCCCTTCCCGTTCCCGCGCGGCGAGCGCCTCCTCTGCTCCGACAGCACCCTGCGGTCCGGACAGGGCCGTTCGCGGTGGCAGAGCCGGGGGAACGATTCCTACGGCTGACCGGACGGCGTCGCGGAGCGCATCGCCAGGGAATTTGCGTCACTCCAGGCCGATCGCGGTTGCCGGATAGTAGGGATGCGTGCCGCCTTGCAGGACGCCGTCGGCATCGCGGGCGATGCCTCCTGGGCAGGCGAAGGGCACGTCGGCGAAGTCCTCACGCACGACCTCGAGCTGGTGCCCACGCTCCTCCAGCTCCCGCACGACCGCCGGATCGATGCGCTGGCTGACGGCTGTGGGTTGCACGCTGCAGTCGATCCGCGGAGCCGTGATGGCGGCCTGGATGCCCAACCCGTGGTCGACCACGTTGCTCACCACTTGCGCGAGAGCGTTGATGATCCGCCGGCCGCCCATGGCGCCGAGGACGAGGAACAGGCGGTCGCCGGAGAAGACCAGCGTCGGCGTCATGTTGGCCAGCGGTCGCTTGCCGGGTTCGATCGAATTGGCATGACCAGGCTCCGGATCGAACCAAAACATGCCGTTGTTCATCAGGATCCCGGTGCCAGGGGCGACGACGCGCGAGCCCCAGGCGGAGAGAAGCGTCTGGGTGAGCGCGACCGTGTTACCCCAGCGGTCGACGACCGAGATATGCGTCGTCGAACTCGTCCCGTAGTGCGGTAGCGAGGGCGGGAACACGCGGTCCAGCCCGAGCTGGGACGGGTCGCCCGGCTCGATGCGTGCGCGAGCCCGTTCACCGATCTCGGCCGCCCGCCGGCGGGCATAGTTCGGGTCGATGAGTGCTCGGACTGGGACGGGGACGAAAGCGGGATCGGCGAGGTAGGCGAACCGGTCGACGAAGGCTTGGCGGAAGGCTTCGATGAGGACGTGGAGCGACTGCACAGTATTCTGTCCCCAGCGTGCGAGCGGGAACGCTTCCAGGATGTGCAGCGATTCGAGGAGCGTCGGGCCACCGCTCGGTGCCGGTACCGTCGCGATGCGGTACCCGCGGTAGGTGCCCCAGAGCGGTTCGCCGATACGGACGGTATAGCTGGCCAGGTCTTCTTCGGAGAGGATCGCTCCGAGGCTCCGCAAGCCCTCGACCAGGGTCCGTCCGAGGTCACCGCGGTAGAAGGCAGCTGCCCCGCTGCGCGCGATCGCTTCGAGCGAGCGGGCGAGCTCAGGTTGACGGAGGACAGTGGGCTCGAGTCCGGTCTGGACTGGTAGGGGAAGCCCGTCGCGCGTGAAGACAGCCCGCGTGGAGGGATAGCGAGCGAGGAGTGCAGCGTCCTGCGCCATTTCGAGACTCAAGTGCCAGCTGACGGGGAAGCCGTCGCGAGCGAGCCGGATCGCTGGTTGCAGAAGTTCAGCGAGGGGACGGGTGCCGAAGCGGGTGAGCGCCGTCTCGAGGCCGGCGACGAGACCGGGGACTGCGATGGCGAGTGGACCGTGCACGTTGGCGTCGTCCTCGACGGCCCGCCAGCCGAAGCGGGTCGCGCTCCTGCCCGGGAGGAGACGGTACAGGTCGGGCCGGGCGGCCCGCGGCGCGCACATGCCGAAGTCGAGCGCCACCGTCTCCTGCCGGTCAGCGCGGTAGACCAGCATCAGGCCACCACCGCCGATCCCGCTCATGAACGGCTCGACGACTCCGATGGCGAACGCGGTCGCCACCGCGGCGTCGACCGCGTTCCCACCGTCGGCGAGCACCTCCGCCCCGATCTCGGCGGCCAGCTCGTGTTGCGCGACGACCATCCCCTGCGTGCCGACCGCCTCGGTACGGTCGATGATCCACTGGCTCCTGCTCATCGCCGGCCCTCCCTGACTGGTATCCCCATCGGACCCCGCATAGCCTACGCTCGACGTCTCCTCCGGGCAAGCGGCTCCCGCCCGCTCTGCCGTGCAGCAACGGCGTGATGCGCCGTTGCTCTCGCGTGGCGAGCGGTCTACGCCTCTGGCCCGGGCTGGGACATCGATCGGCCCGTGGAACACGGTCGCCGCTCACCCTTGACACTGCCGCGGTCGGTGGGTACCCTGCTGGAGTAGCAGAACATTTGTACGTCGCTGGAGACGGGTATGCCGGGCGGAGGGAACGAGGCAGAGTACGCGACGGTCTTCCAGCCGCCGCTCTTCGAACTGGGGCGAGACGGAAGACTCCGCGGTACGGTGGGACTCTTGCCGGTGCTGACTGCGGACTCGTCGCTGGACGTAGCCCGGTACTGGTTCCGCCGCTATCTGGAGCAGTCCGGCCATCCGGTCAATACCGTCAAGTCATACAGCTACGATCTGGCCGTGTTCGAATCGGTGGTCGGTCCCAAGCCGATCCGGGCGATCGACGAACGGGACGTGGCGACCTTCCTGGACCAGAGCCGGGGTCGCTCGACGCGCAAGCGGCGGCTCACGACGCTTTCGACCTTCTTCAAGTACCTGATCACCCGCGCCAAGGTCCTCGAGCACGACCCGACGGCTGCCTTCTACTCCGATCGCATCCCCTTGAAGACGCCGCAACCGCTCTTTCCGGAAGAGCAGGAGCGGCTGCTGGCAGCAGCAGCCGAGGAGGGACCGCGCACGCACCTCGCGATCTGGCTGATGCTGCGTCTTGGGCTTTCCCGGCACGAGGTGCTCGCTTTGCGGGCATCCCACATCGATTGGAGCGATCCCGACCGTCCCGTCGTCTACGTCTTCGCAGAAGGGCAAAAGCGGCGCCTGCGCGAGCGCAAGCTCGCTGGTGACCGCGAACTCACCCAGATCTACCAGCGCCTGGTCGAAGAGGAGGGGCCGCAGGATCGCCTGGTACCGATCCTGCCGCAGTCGCTCAACAAACTGGTGGAACGGGTGGCTGCGGCCGCCGGTATCCAAAAACCGGTCTCACCGCAGACGTTGCGGCACACCTTCGCGGTCGAGCAAGCGAAACGTGGGGCGACTGAGGACGACCTGCTCGAGCTCTTGGGTCTGGCCGACGACGCGCGCAATCGTCTGAGCGTGCGTCGCTACCTCCAACTCGCGGCACCCCCGCTCGACCCGCTGACCGGTGCGCGGTTCAGTCGTTCCGAGTGAGGAAACTCACAGCCGTTCGCGCAGCGGGAGTTGCGTCAGCGCGACATCGAGCGTCAAGGCGAGTGGTTGGGCGGTGTCCACGACCACATGGTCGAGTCCAGCGACCGGCTCCATCGTCTCGCCGTAGCGAGCCCGCTGCTCCAAGTAGATCGGCCAGGTGGCCTCGCTCACTTGCCCGGGCTCCTGTGCACGGTAGCGCAGGCGCTGCTCGACGATCTCCGCTGGGCAACGACACTCGAAGAGGATCGGGTGGGCACCGTGTCGGGCAGCGAGCCCTACGGCAGCTTCGCGCCAGGCCCGTTCGAGGAACGTCGCGTCGAGCACGACAGAGCGTCCCTCGCCGAGCGCCTGCGCAGCACGGTCGAGGAGCGCGGCGTAGGTCGCGCGCGTGAGTTCCGGGCCGTAAATTTCCGCTCCGTAGGGCAGTTGTTCGCGGCGCTCGAGCGCTACGCCGGCCAGTTCTTTGCGCACGATATCCGACGAGTACACTGCGCACCCCAGACACCGTGCGAGACGCCGGGCGAGGGCGCTTTTCCCCGTACCGGAGAGCCCGCCGATGAGGATGAGCAGCGGATGTGCTGGTTCGACGAGATACGACGTGGCCAGATCGATGTAGCGCTCGGCTTGGAAACGGACCGCCGCGAACTCGTCGCTCTCCGGTGCCAGTTCGTCGAGCCGGAAGCAGTTCACTTTGTTGCGGACGTGCGCGCGGTAGACGCTGTAGAAATGGACGAGGAGCGGGAGCTCCGGGTCGTCGAGGGCGTCGCTCGCGCGCAGCGTCAGCCACTGGGCGAGGTCGCTCCGGCCGTGGTGGTCGAAGTCCATGCTCAGAAACGCGAGGTCGGCGGCGACGTCGCCACAGCGGAGCCGCGGATTGAACTCGATGCAGTCGACGATCTGGAACCGCGGCGGTGCCTCGGACTCGACGAAAACGTGCGCCAGGTGCAAGTCGCCGTGCCCCTCGACGATCCGCCCCTCAGCGATCCGGCGGTGGAACAGGTCGAGGCGCTCGCGCAGGAAGCGCTCGGAGGTCTCGCCGATCCAGCGGTGCTGGATCGGCGCGAGTACGGTGCCGATGTACGGCTCCGTCTGTTCGAGGTTCTCGCGGATGTTGTACCAGACCGCTTCGGCCGTACCCCACTGATCGATCTCCGGGCTCCGTGCTGCAGCAGCGTAGAAGGTCGCCAACCGGTCGGCGAGTGCCGCGATCAGTTCCGTCGAGACCTCCCCGCGGTGCAGCCGGCGGAGCAGCGTCTGTTCGAAATCGAGCCGCCGCATCTTGACCGCGTACTCGACCGTTTCGCCGCTCGCTTCCACACGCAGGTGCGGGCCGACGCGGACGATCGGTACTACGCCGAGGTAGACACCCTCGGTCAGCCGCTGGTTGAGCAGCACCTCCTGCTCGCAGAAGAACCGGCGCTGCTCGAGCGTGCTGAAGTCGAGAAAACCGAAGTTGACCGGCTTTTTGACCTTGTAGACGAAGCCGTCAGCGAGGAACACGAGGGAAATATGGGTTTCCTCGACATCTACCCAGTCCACCGGAAACGGGTACGCCTCCGGTCGGCTGAGTTCGCTCAGCAGCCAGGCGCGGTGCGCGCGTGCTGTGTCGTCCTGCCCCAACATGCTGCGCCCTCCACCGCGCCAACGCTAGCGCATTCGCATGATCCTGGCAACCTCGGGACTTCTCGCTTGCGTATGATGAGGGTGGCCGGCGAGGGAGGTGGGACGTGCGCAGGCTCGTGCTGGCTGTGGTCAGTGCTGTGGCGCTCCTCGTGACAGCTGTTCCTCTTCCGGAAGCTCGTGCAGCCGAGCTCGTGGCTGGCAGTGCAGTGACCATCGCTGCGGACGAGCTCCTCGATGACGACCTCTACGCGATGGGGAGCGCGGTCGAGATCGCCGGCGACGTCACCCGCGACGTCTTCGCCATGGCCGGGACAGTCACCGTCGATGGCCGGGTCGGTGGCGACGTCACCGCGATGGCCGGGACCATCCGCGCGAGCGGTCCGGTCGCCGGTAGCCTGCGGGTGGCTGGTGGGACGGTCGAAGTCACGGGGCCGATCGGCTGGGACCTAGCGGTGCTCGGTGCCGGGTCGGTGACGGTCGGACCGAGCGCCACGGTGGCGCACGATGTCGCTCTGCTCGGTGGCGGGAGCTTGACGCTCGAGGGAACTGTCAACGGGGACGTGCGGGGGAACGTGGGTACGCTGGTGCTGCGCGGGCACGTGAAGGGGGACATCGACGTGACTGCTGAGCGTGTCGAGGTCGCCGACGGGGCACGAGTCGGCGGTTCCTTGCGCTACCGGTCACCGCAGCCGGCCACGATCGCCCCGGGAGCGCAGATCGTCGGATCGGTCGAGTACACCCCTACAGAAGGTGCCGCCGAGCGCCCGCGTGGGACGCTCGACCGGGTGAACGACTGGCTTTCGACCGTCCTCTTGCGTCTGGGGTGGGCACTGGTCGCTGGTACACTGCTCGTCCTCGCGTTCCCGCGGCAGACGACGCAGGTGACCGACACGCTCCGGTGGGCACCGCTGTGGACGCTGCTCTGGGGCGTGCTCCTCCTGGTAGTCGTACCGCTCGTCGTCCTCGTGTTAGCGTTCACGGTGATCGGGCTAGCGGCCGCCCTGTTGTTGCTCGGCCTCTACCTGGCAGTGCTCTATCTGAGTCAAGTGCTCGTCGGCATCGCTGTCGTGCGCTCGTTGCCGTGGCCGTGGATACGCTCGCCGCGGCGGCAGGCGCTGTGGCCGATCATGTTAGCGGGGACGCTGCTCGCTGTGGTGTGGCGGCTCTTGCCGATCCCCTTCGGGTGGACGATCTGGTGGAGTCTTGTCTATGGGGTGCTCGCACTCGGGATGGTCTGGACAGCGTTGACCGGATGGGGATGGCGTCCTGCCGCGGCTACGGCTGGGCCGGAGGCGGGCACGAGCGAGCGAGGAGGTCCGACGGTAGTCGACCAGCGACCGGCGGAAGAGGGACGCGAGGAGCGTTGAATGAGCGACCGCATCTTGCTGGAGGGGCTCCAGTTCTACGGCTATCATGGTGTGTATCCCGAAGAGCGCCGGCTCGGCCAGCGCTTCGCTGTCGACGTGGCCGTGGAGCTGGATCTGGCGCGAGCTGCCCGATGCGATGCACTGGATGCCACGATCAGCTACGGTGCGCTCTACCAGACTGTGCGTGCGGTCGTCGAGGGGGAAGCGTACGAGCTGTTGGAGTCTGTGGCGGACGCGATCGCCCGCGCGATTGTCTTGGAGTACCCGATGGTTCAGGCTGTCACCGTACGGGTGTGGAAACTCGCTCCCCCGATCGCCGGGGCAGTCGTGGGGCGGGTCGGGGTGGAGATCCGTCGCACGAGGCAGGACTATGGGCGAGTGGACGAAGGAGCCGCGCGATGACGACGACTGTGCTGCCGACGCCGCGAATCGACGTCCCCCCGTTCGATCGCTGGCCGTGGGGCAAACGTACCTTCGTGATGGGGATCATCAACGTGACGCCCGATTCCTTCAGCGGGGACGGGCTCCTGGGAAGGTTGGACGAGGTCGTCCAGCGTGCCCGGGAGATGGTCGAAGCGGGGGCCGATATCCTCGACGTCGGCGGTGAGTCGACCCGACCCGGACACACACCGGTACCGGCAGAAGAAGAGCTGGAGCGGGTCGTCCCGGCGATCCGGGCCATCCGCGAGGCGCTCCCGGACGTGCCGATCTCGGTCGACACCAACAAGGCGGTGGTGGCTGAGGCGGCATTGGCAGCGGGTGCGAACCTGATCAACGACGTGCGGGGTCTGACCGGAGATCCGGAGATGGCCGCGGTCGCCGCTCGGGCTGGAGTACCGGTGGTCATCATGCACGACCTCCCGATCGAGCGCCCCGAGGAGCTCATTCCGCGTCTGGTGCGAGATCTCGCGCAGCGGATCGAGCGAGCGCTGGCCGCTGGCGTGCGATGGGAGCGGATCGTCATCGACCCAGGGTTCGGGTTCGGGAAGGAACCGGAACTCAACCTCCTCATGCTCCGGCGCCTCCGCGACCTCACCGTCTTCGGGCGACCGATTCTCGTCGGGACCTCCCGCAAGCGGACGATCGGGTACGTGTTGGGTACGCCCCCGGAGGAGCGAGTGGAAGGGACGGCGGCCACGGTCGCGCTCGCGATCGCCAACGGTGCCGATATCGTCCGCGTCCATGACGTGAAACAGATGGTCCGGGTGGTTCGGATGAGCGATGCGATCGTGCGGGGAACATGGTGACCGCCTACATCGGTCTCGGGAGCAATCTGGGTGACCGCCGTGCGATGCTGCGCGAAGCGATCCGCCGGCTGGGCGCGTACGGAAGGGTGGTCGCTGTCTCTTCGTTGTACGAGACCGAGCCCGTCGGCTTTCGCGAGCAACCGTGGTTCCTCAATGCGGTCGTCGCGCTGGAGACCGAGCTGGACCCACACAGCGTGCTCGAAGCGCTCCTCGCGATCGAACGGCGAGCCGGTCGGGTGCGCACGTTCCGCAACGCGCCCCGTACGCTCGATTTGGACCTCCTCCTCTACGGTTCCGTGGTGACCGAAAGTGACGAGCTCTCCTTGCCGCACCCGCGCTTGCACGAGCGCAGCTTCGTCCTCGTCCCGCTGGCCGAAATCGCTCCTGACCTGCTTCATCCTCGCCTGGGCGAGACGATCCGCGGGTTGCTCGATCGACTCGGTGAGGGAGCGACCACTGTCCGTCGGGTGGCCGGTCCGGAATGGATCGCGGAGGAGACAGGCGGGTGACGGAGCGCGAGAGTATCGCGACCGTGCTGGCACTCGATATCGGCACCTCGTCAGCGCGGGCTGCGCTTTTCGACGACAGGGGGCGATTGCTGGAGGGCACGCTACGCCGGGTCTCCTACCGCCTTGAGACGGGACCGGACGGGCGCGCGGAACTGGCGCCGATCGGTCTCGCCGAGCAGATCGAGCGACTCCTGGACGCTGTCCACGCGACTGCTCCTAGCTCGGTTCGCGCCGTCGGGATCAGCTCGTTCTGGCACAGCTTGCTCGGTCTGGACACGGAGGGGCACCCGACGACGGCAGTCTCGATGTGGGCCGATACGCGCGCACGCGATGCTGCCCGCCGGTTGCGCCAGCGCCTCGATCCGGCAGAGCACCACCGGCGGACGGGCGCATACCTGCACCCGAGCTATCCCGTCGCTCGAGTCGTCTGGGCGATGGAGACGCTACCAGCGGCCCGTACCGCGACGGCTCGATGGTGCGCGTTCCCGGACTTCTTGCTGCTCCGCTGGACAGGCGCGTACCGGACATCGGTCTCAATGGCCTCGGGAAGCGGGCTCTTCGATACGTGGCGGATCGCCTGGGACGAAGCGACCTGCCGAGCGATCGGGCTGGATCCGACCGCGTTGCCGTCCATCGACGATGCTGCAGCCCGCCTCGCTCCTGCCTACGCCGCGCGCTGGCGGCGTTTCGCGCAGGCGCTGTGGTATCCGGCCTGGGGTGACGGCGCGTGCTCCAACGTCGGGAGCGGAGCGGTCGGTGGCGACCGCGCGACCGTCATGATCGGTACGTCGTCGGCAGTGCGGGCGCTCTGGCGTGGGGAACCGCTGGCTGTGCCATGGGGATGTTGGCTCTATCGCCTGGATCATCGCTATGTGCTGGCGGGTGGTGCACTGAGTGAGGGCGGCGACCTGGTCGACTGGATCCGGCGACGGTTCGTGCTCCCACCGGAGCCGGAGGTGTGGGAGCGCGTTCAGGCGTTCGAACCTGGATCGACGGGACTGGTGTGGCTCCCGACGATCGCCGGCGAGCGCAGCCCAGAGTGGCCAGTCGATGCGACGGCGCTGCTCGCTGGGCTGCGCTTGAGTCACGATGGCGTGGCGATCCTGCGCGCGGCTTTGGAGGCGGTCGCTTGCCGCATCGCCGATGTGATCGAGTTGCTCGTCACGGTGAAGCCGGAAGTCGCCTGCTTTATCGGGAGCGGGAACGCGCTGGTGGGGATTCCGGGGTGGGCGCAGATCGTCGCCGATGCGGTCGGGCGGCCGCTCGTCCTGGCGCCCGATCCAGAGGCTTCCTTGCGCGGTGCGGCGCTGGTGGCGCTAGCGCGGACGCTAGCGCGTCCATTGGAAGAATTGGCACGGCCGGACGTCAGCAGCTGGACGCGCGTTGCCCCCAACTCAGCTGCGACCGCCGGCTATCGGCAGTATCGGGAGCGGATGAAGGTGTTGCGAGCGGTTGTCGCCGCTCTCGAGAGAGAACAGGGAAAGGAGTAGCGGTGCCGTGGAACGGAAGGGCCGGGTCGTCGCGGTCTGTTCGAGCCCGCAGGGCGGTGTGCCGAAATACCGGCGGCTCTTCATCGAGGTCAGCCCGGAAGGCGTGATCGGGGACTATCACGCGGGGGCGTACAATCGACATAAGAAGCGTGGCGAGCCGGAGCCGAACACCCGTCAGCTCACGATCGTGGCGCAGGAAGTGCTCGACGACGTGAACGACGAGCTCGGCATCCAGCTGGAGCCTGGCTTTCTGGGCGAGAACCTCACAGTGGAAGGGCTCGGCGACCTGAGCGATCTCGCTCCGGGCGATCGTCTGATCGTCGGGACGGTCGTCTTGGAGATCACGGCGCAGAATCAGCCGTGCAGTACGCTGGCCGTGTATCACCCGTTGCTGGTCAAGGCGCTGCACGGTCGCCGCGGGGTATGTGCGGTCGTCCGGGAGCCCGGAGTGGTCCGTCCGGGGGATCCGGTCGTGGTCGAGAGAGGCGGGCGCTAGCCGTTCGCTGCCTGGGTCGTTTCGCCTGCCCAGGAGAGGCGCTCACCGGCCTGGCGCAGCTCGCGGACCTTGCGTCGCTGCGCGCGATCGAGCTTCATGAGGAGGTGCAGGAGTTGTTCCTGCTCTTCGAGCGTGAGGCCGGCGAACTGCTGGATGTGGAGTTGCTCTTGCTTCGGCAGCAGCCGGTCGCAGTACTCCTGCCCCTTCTCCGTGAGGTAGAGCCGTTTGGCACGCCCGTGGGGGACACGCCGGATCAATCCCAGGCGCTCCATCCGCTGCAAGAGCTGCGTCACGTTCCCAGGGGTGACCAGCATCCGCTCGGCGAGCTCCTGTTGGGTGATACCGGGGCACTTGCCGATATGGAAGATGACGTCGAGTTGGGCGAAGGTCAGCCCGTGCTCGTACGCGTGCGCAGCCGATTCCCGCTCGGTGCGGTACGCGATGCGCATCAGATAGATCCAGGCACGGACTGCCGGGTGACGCGTCCGCGTCGGAATCGGTGAACACGGATTCTTTTTCTGCTCCATCGCCTCGATCCCACTTGTCAGAACGGTGGAGTCCTTGCTGAACGCATTCTACTGCATGCAACTGCTGTGTGGAAGACCCTTTCGAGATGCCTGTATGAGGTCACTGCACGCTCGGTACAGCCGAGACGACCCACCCTCGCGAAGAATTGTACGCTGCCGATTCGACATCGTGCAGGAGATCGTCCCCGGTTACTCCGGCCGTACGACTGGGCCGGGTGGCGGTTGCGGGGTGGACTCCA
>JBEPZP010000021.1:0-18803 GCA_041640735.1 Thermomicrobium sp. | reverse complement strand
CCAGGCCCAAGCACGACGTGCCCAGCGAGGCTGAAGGCGGGCGCCCAGCTGGATGGCGCCGAGAGGTTCCGCGGAGTATGGCTTGCAGCCTAGAGCCGGAGCGTGCTATACTGTGTGTTGCCGGTGGGAGTCGGCACCGGCAACACGGCGAATGTAGAACGTGCGCCCGTAGCTCAGTGGATAGAGCGTTAGGTTGCGGACCTAAAGGTCGGGGGTTCGAGTCCCTCCGGGCGTACCGGTAGGAATGCAGGGCTTCGGCCCTGCATCTGGCATGTGGAGGGGTGTCCGAGTGGTTTAAGGTGCCGCTCTCGAAAAGCGGTAGGCGTGACGAGCGCCTCGTGGGTTCGAATCCCACCCCCTCCGCAGGAGATCGAAAGCGGGCGGCCCAGGTAGCCGCCCGCTCGTTGTTCGGTGTTCCCTCGTCAGAGCCCGCACACGGGCGAGAACGGGTCAGGATCACAGGGATCCCAGGGATCGCTTCCGAGGTACAACTCCCCCGCGTCCTCCACACCGTCCCAATCGGTGTCGGGCTTCCGCGGATCGGTACCGACCACCCACACCTCGTATCCGTCGCTCAGGCCGTCCCCGTCGGTATCGGGGTTGTACGGATCGGTCCCGAAGTTCACTTCTTCCTCGTCGAGGAAGCCGTCACCGTCGCTGTCACGATTCGCTTGGGGCGGCGGAGGTGGGGGTGCTTGATTACCACCGGCGACCGGCAACACCTGGAACGACGCCTGCCGGTAGACGGCCGCCCGGTTCGCCGCATCCACCCATCGCACCGTCCACTGACCCACGAACGCGTCAGTCCCGCCGACCGCACAGAGGTCGAACTGCGTCCGCGCCCACCCGTTCCCCTCAACGGTAATCTCCCCGAGCTCCTTCGTCTGTCCGGCCGGGTCAACGAGCTGCACCACCATGCGCCAGGACTGCCCGGGCACACCGGCGGCGTTCCGTATACCGACTTCGACGAGGTTCTTGGCCCCGGTGAAGCAATCCTGCGGCTGGATCGGCTGCGCTGGGACGCTCGCCTCCCAGACAGGGCTTGGCAGCGGTGTCGGTGTTGGTGTCGGCACCGGCATCGGTGTCGGTGCGAAAGCTGTGCCGCTCGGGGTCGGCACCGCTCGCCAGCGCTGCACCGTCGCAGTATCGACGCGCAGCGAGGTCTCCGCCACAATCCGCTCACGCTCGCGCCAGCGCACCCGCCATTCACCGGTCTGGACACGCTCACCTAGCAGGCGCGGCAAGTTGAGCGGGACACGCACCCACCCGTCGCTCCCTGAACGGTACTGTCTGACCTCGAGACGTGTCCCGTCCGGACCGACGAGATCGAGGGTGACGATCTGACCGTGCTCCGGAACCCAGACTCGGACGATGGCGATGCCGTCGGACTGGACCGTCAGGCTCGCATATCCAGCCGGCGTCGGACTGGCTTCTTCGGGCGCGGCCTGAGCCTCCGTCGCGACCGGCGGTGGAGTCGCGTTTTCCGATCGCGCGCAGGCAGCGAGGACGAGCGCCAAGCTGATGACCGAGGTCACAACGAGCGAGCGCACGGACACCATCAGCACTACTCCCCGCGATCACGATGTGCGTTCGATTCAATGAGCAGATCATAGGGAGAACGGCACCCATTCGTCAAGCCAGGTCGATCCCCTTGTCGCAGCGCGAGTACACCGCGTAGACTTGATAGTCGGCGAAGAGCGCACACGGCAACGCGGAAGGGTCGCATAGTGGCCGAGTGCGCACGGCTGGAAACCGTGTGGGGGCGCATGCCCCTCGTGGGTTCGAATCCCACCCCTTCCGCCGAAGATGCGGGCACAACGAGAGCGGGCCGGGAGATTCCCGGCCCGCAGTCGTTTCGCTCGGTACCCACCAGCTATCGACCTCAGTACGCGCGCGCCCAGATCACTTGGTAGCGCCCTGGCGCACCGCACACGAGACACGGCTCGAGTTGCGGTGGCTGCTCGAACGGGATACAGCGGATCGTTGCCTTCGTCTCCGCCTTCACGCGCGCTTCGCACTCGGTACTTCCGCACCAGAAGGCCCGGTTGAAGCCAGCGTGTGCTGCCACGCGCTCCTTCAGCCGCTCGTAGTCGCTGACGTCCTCCGTGTGCCGATCGAGCATCGCCCGTGCTGCCTGAAAGAGGCTCGTTTGCACGGCATCCAGCTCTCGCTGCACCGCCTCGACGACATTGGCGATCGGCACCGTCGTGCGTTGCCCGAGCACGTCGCGCCGCACCAGCGTCACCTGATCGTTCGCCACATCCCGCGGACCGATCTCGAGACGGATCGGCACCCCCTTGAGGTCCCAGTCATTGAACTTCCACCCTGGGGTCTTGTCGTCGCGCAAGTCGGCATGGACGCGCACCGTGCGGCGCAGCATGGTGCGCACCCGCTCGACTGCCTCCTCGACCTGACGGCGCTCGTCGTCCTTTCGCCAGATGGGCACGATCACTACCTGGATCGGAGCGACCCGCGGCGGCAGCTTCAGTCCGCGATCGTCACCGTGGACCATGACCATCGCGCCGATGGTGCGGTGCGAGAGCCCCCAGCTGGTGTTGAAGGCGAACCGCCGCTTCCCCTCGCGGTCGAGGAAGGTGATCTCGAAGACCCTGCCGAAGTGGTCACCGAGGTTGTGGGACGTCGCCGACTGCAGCGCCCAATGTTTCCCACCCATCATCGCTTCGATGGTGTAGGTGCGCAGCGCGCCGGCGAACTTCTCCGACTCCGTCTTCTGTCCAGGGATGACCGGGATGGCGAGCTCCGACTCGACGAAGTCACGGTAGACCTCGAGCATGAGCCGGGCGCGCTCTTCCGCTTCCTCGAGCGTCGCGTGGACCGTGTGCCCTTCCTGCCAGAGGAACTCGAGAGTGCGCAGGAATGCACGCGGCCGTTCTTCCCAGCGGACGACGCTGCACCATTGATTGATCAGGATCGGCAGATCGCGGTACGACTGCACCCAGCGTGCGAACATCGGGCAGATGATCGACTCCGACGTCGGCCGGACCGCGAGCGGTTCCTCGAGCTCCTTGTCGCCCCCGCGCGTCACCCACGCCACTTCAGGAGCGAACCCCTGGATATGCTCTGCCTCACGCTCGAGGTAACTCTTCGGGATGAAGAGCGGAAAGTACGCGTTCTGCACCCCGGTCGCCTTGATGCGCCGGTCCAGTTCCGCCTGCATGTTCTCCCAGAGCGCGAACCCGTACGGTCGAATGACACGCGTGCCCCGCACGGGGGACTCGTCAGCCAATTCAGCCTTCTGGATGACTTCGACGTACCAACGATCGAAATCGTCTTCCTGTTCGATCAGCTCTTCCACGAACTTGCGCTCTGTCGTCATCGTTCGTACTCCCCCAACCGGGAACTGTTCGCTTCGGGCGCACCGTTCCTGCCGTCGCGTAGAATGCGCAGGGGGTGCTGACGGGGCGACTGACGACTCGTCCTCACGCGTGAGTATACCTGTCTCCGCGCGCCCCGCAGATGCGACGAAGGAGAAGGCGCATGGCACAGCGACCGAAACGCATCGGGGTTCTGACCGGTGGCGGAGATGCCCCTGGCCTCAACGCCGCGATCAGAGCCGTCGTCAAGACGGCGGTGCTGCGGTACGGGTGGAGCGTCGTCGGCTTCGAGGACGGCTACGAAGGTGCGATCGTCGGGCGCGCCCGCGAGCTCGGCCTCGACGACGTCCGCGGGCTCCTGGTTCGCGGCGGTACCATCCTCGGGGCGTCCAACCGCGCCGACCCGTTCTGGTTCCGGCATCCGGAACTCGGCGACAGCGAGCCGCGCGACCACAGCCGCACGCTGGTCGCGACGCTCGAACGTTTCGGCATCGAGGCGCTGGTCGTCATCGGTGGAGAGGGCAGCCTCACCATCGCTCACCGACTCCACCAGATGGGGGTTCCGATCGTCGGTGTCCCCAAGACGATCGACAACGACGTCCGTGGCACGACGCAGACGATCGGTTTCGACACCGCCGTCACGATCGCGACCGAGGCGCTCGACCGGCTGCACACGACGGCGGAAAGTCACCACCGGGTGATGCTCGTCGAACTGATGGGTCGCGATGCAGGCTGGATCGCGTTGTACGCCGGTGTCGCGGGCGGTGCTGACGTCATCCTCATCCCCGAACTCCCCTTCGAGCTCGAGCGTGTCGCCGCAGTCGCTCTGCGCCGCCGCGAGCGCGGACGTCACTTCACCATCGTCGCGGTGGCCGAGGGTGCACGTCCAGCTGGGGGCGAAGCTGTGTTCGAACGGACCGGTCCATTCCCGTATCAACGCAAGTACGGTGGAATCGCCAACGTCCTCTGCGAACAGGTCGCCCGCATGCTCCCCACCGAAGTCCGCGCCGTCGTGCTGGGTCACCTCCAGCGCGGTGGCTCGCCCACCCCGGCCGACCGCGCGCTCGCGACAGCCCTAGGTGCTGCGGCAGTCGAGGCACTCGCGGCCGGTCGACACGGGATCATGCTCGCTGCTCGCCACCATCCCGCTGCGCACGCGACCTGGGGTATCGTGCCGGTGCCGCTGGCAGAGGTCGCTCGCGGTCCGCGTCTGGTTCCCGCTGACCACCCGCTCGTCGCAGCTGCCCGCGACCTCGGCATCAGTTTCGGCCGAGCGGACGAGGAGTGAGTCCGTGGCGCGAGCGAGACTCGACATCGGCAAACTACCCGCCGACCTCCTGGCGCGCTTCCTCGCGACCCTCGCTCTCGACGAGTCGGTCGTCCTCGGCCCCGGCATCGGCCGCGACGCCGCTGTCGTGCGCGTCGGGGAGCAGCTGGTCGCCCTCAAGAGCGACCCCATCACCTTCGCTACCGACGCGATCGGCTGGTACGCGCTGCACGTGAACGCCAACGACATCGCCTGCCTCGGCGCCGTGCCGCGATGGTTCCTCGCTACCGTCCTCCTCCCGGAGGGCGCCACTATGGAGTTGGCCGAGCGCGTCCTGCACGACATCGCTCGCGCAGCGCGCGAGCTCGACGTGCTGCTCGTCGGCGGTCACACCGAAATCACCGCTGGTCTGGACCGCCCGATCGTGTGCGGGACGATGGTGGGAACGTTCCCGAGCGCGCACGTCGTTTATCCGGAATTGGCACGACCCGGCGATGCCGTCCTGCTCGTCCGCGGCATCGCGATCGAGGGGACCGCCCTCCTGGCCCGCGAATGCGCCGAGCGCCTGGGACGGGTACTGGGGCCGGACCTATTGCTGCGTTGCCAGCGCTTCTTGACCGATCCAGGTCTCAGCGTCGTACCTGCTGCGCGCCTGCTCGTCGAACAGCTGGGACCGGCAGTGCACTATCTCCACGATCCCACCGAGGGCGGCTTGGCCACTGGGTTGCAGGAACTGGCTGTGGCCTGCCGGACCGGCCTCGTCGTGGACGAACGCGCCATACTGGTCTATCCCGAGACCCAGGCCGTCTGCCGCGCTCTCGGCCTGGACCCGCTCGGGCTGATCGCCTCGGGAGCGCTCCTCGCCGTCGTCGCGCCGGAGGCCGTCGCGGACGCGCTCGCTACCCTCGCCCGAGCCGCGATACCAGCTACGCACCTCGGTTGGCTCGATCCTGACCCGACACGCCGGGTGCTGCTCGGTGAGCACGGTGAACGCCCCTTGCCGACCTTCGCGGTCGACGAGGTCGCACGACTCTTCGCCCAGGGGGGCTGCGACTAGGGTTCCTTGGGCATGAGGCTGAGCGCACGATAGGAGGGCCGTGGAGACCAATCGGGGTTGAGCACTGACCACGGCCCTTTCTCATCGTCGGGATCGACGAGCGTGGAGAAATTCAGATTCCAGACGAACATCCCCGTCACCCACGGCCAGTCGCGCCGTGCGATCTCGAACGCGCGTACCAGGTACTGCGCTTGCTGTTCTTCGCTGACGTACTGCCCGTACTCGTACCCCGGAGCCGGATTCGCAGTGGTCCAGCCGAATTCGGTGATCCACACCGGGCGCCGATCGCCGTGTCGCTCCATGATCGCTCGCAGCTGCTCGACACGCCGAAAGTAAAAGCTTGGATGATCGCGCCAACCTGGGCCGGGTCCCGGCTTCTCAGGCCACAGTGTGTCCGGCGGGTTCAACGTCGCATTGGCATGAGCGCCAAGGATATCGAAGAACCGAGTCCACTTCCCGCCGTCCAGTTCGTAGAACGCCTCCAGGTAGAGCGCATCGTCGATCGCCAGGTTGGGATCGTTGACACCTGTCGGGGTCAAACTCCCGGCCACCACCAGTGCATCCGGGTTTCCCTCCTTGACACCCAGGTAGCCAGCCTCGAGCAACCGCGCGTAGCCATCCACGCGGACCGGCCCGTGCACGTTATACGCCATGTTCTGCTCGTTCCAGACCTGCCACGCCTGCACCTGGCCGCGGAAGCGCGCTGCGAAGCGACGCATGGCGGCCCGGAACGTCCCGAGATCGCGCACGATGGCGCCCGAGCCGTCGCGCGCCCACTCCGGTGCCGCGACCACCGACACGAGGACCTTGAGGCCGAACTCGGCGTAGATGGGTAACACTCGCTCGAGCGGTCGCAGGTCCCACTCCCCTGGTCGCGGCTCGTGCGACGCCCACTGGGCCTGGATCCGCACCCAGTCGAATCCGGCCGCACGGACCATTTCGGCCGTACGCCGGTTGAACGGTTCCCCCTCCTCGTCGCCGCGCCAGGCCACGTTGAATCCGTAGACGAAAGGCTCCCGCGCTGTCGTCCCGGTCGGAGCAGCCGATGGTTCCGGCTGGCTAGTGTCCACGCCTACGGTCGCTGTGGGGGTCGGGTAGACGACAGGCCCGCGACACGCGACTGCGAACGCTGCTCCCGTGGTCACGACGAGGAACCGGCGCCGGTTCACTCCACCCCCTCACCCTCGTCACAGGCGAGAATGATACCGAGCTAGCACGCTTGCGCGCCCTCTCGGGAGATCGGCCGCGAGGAGGGGGAATATTTCGCAACTTTGCACTTGACGAAGTCGACTGTGCGGTGTATAGTGGCAGCAGATCCGCCGTCCCTGCGGCGGCCGGAGTCGTTTTCTGACAGTGCATACGTCCTCCCTCCCCTGCCACACCCATCCCCCACCTCACCGTGCGGGCGTCGGCCGGAGCCGGCGCCCGCTGGTGTATCCTCAGTAGCGACGAACGGCCCGAACACGGAGCGACGGATGGTGGGGCGACACGAATACCCGGAACTCACTGTGCTCGAAGCCGAAGCGATCGGCCAGCCCGGGCAACGTCGATTCCGCTTGATCGCCGGCACCGGCCTCGACCTGGTCTCTCTGTGGATGGAGAAAGAGCAACTCCAGGCACTCGGCCTGGCGATCGAGCAGTTGTTCGAGCAGCTGCGCCTCGCCGGTCTGATCCGTTCGCGGATCACCGAACAACCGGCGGCATTGCAGTCACCGCTCCCGCCGGGTATCCCCGAATACGTGGTCGGCAAAATGGCCATCGGCTACGACGAGGAGCACCAGCGGATCGCGATCTTCGCGCACGATATCGAGCAAGACGAGGACGACGACCCCGTGTTCGCGGGCCGAGCCACGCTCCCAGCCGCCAAGGCCTTGGCACGCCAGATCGCCCGTGTCGTCGCCGCTGGCCGGCCGCGTTGCCCGCGCTGCGCTGCCGTCATCGGGCCAGAAGGGCACGTGTGTCCCCACGACAACGGGCACTTGCCGCTGGAATGACGGTTACCACCCGAGCGCGTACCCTTCCGCCCGCGGGTCCGACGCTCCACGCAACACGCCATCTTCACCCATCACGATGAGGTGCGCATGCCCCATGAGCGACGACCACGGCTCGGTCACCGCAACCCGGTGTCCGCGCCGTTCGAGCTCGCTCCTCACGCGCTCCGCCAGGGCCGGCTCCAGGTACACCGTCTCCTGTTCCTCACCGATCTCTCGCCGCGACACCCAGCGCGGTGCCTCGATCGCTTCCTGCGGCTCGAACCCGAAGTCGATCACGCCCGTCACCAGCTGCAGATGGATCACCGGTTGGCTGTGCCCACCCATGGTGCCGAACACCATCCAGGGTCGCCCAGCACGCAGCACCAGAGCGGGAATGAGCGTGTGCAGTGGGCGCTTGCGCGGAGCGAGCACGTTGGGGGAACGCTCGTCCAACACGAAGCAGGCACCTCGGTTGTGCAGCACCATCCCGGCAGCGACGAGGCCACTCCCGAACGAGTTGTACAGGCTCTGGATCAGCGACACCGCCCGGCCGTCGCGGTCGACCACGCACAAGGCGATCGTGTCGCTATCCCAATTCGGCGCTGGTGGGACTGACGCGCGTGCAGGATCGATCCGTTGGCGCAAGCTCGCGGCGTGCGCCTTGTCGAGCATCCGCGCCACCGGAACCTCGACGAAAGCTGGATCACCCAGATATCGGTCGCGGTCGGCGAAGGCGAGCTTCTTCGCCTCGAGCAAACGATGCAGGAGGTCTGGGCTTCCCAAACCCAGCTCAGCCAGCGGGAAGCCTTCGACGATATTGAAGAGCTCCAACGCCGTGACGCCTTGCGTATTGGGCGGCAGTTCCACGATCTCCACGTCGCGATAGCTCGTGCGCAGCGGCTCGACCCAGTCCGAGCGATGCTCAGCGAGATCGTCCAGGGTCATCGCTCCACCGGCCTGCCGGACGACCGCTACGATCGCTTCGGCGATCGGGCCGCGATAGAACGCGTCGCGCCCCCCGTGGGCGATCTGCCGGAGCGTCGCCGCGAGCGCCGGCTGCCGCAACACGTGTCCCGGCCGCGGCGCCCGACCGCCCGGCAGGAACTGCTCAGCCGCCGCCGGTTGCGCTCGGAACCGCTCGGCCTCGAGCGCGATCGCCTCCGCCAGCTGCGGGCTCACCGGAAACCCGCGCTCGGCGTAGACGATCGCCGGCTGCAGCAACTCCGCCAGTGAGCGCGTACCGCACCGCTCCAGCACCGCGCACCATGCGTCGACCGCGCCGGGGACCGTCACACCCCACGGTCCTTTGGCCGGCACCGTGGTATACCCACGTCGGCGCAGCTCCTCGGCCGAGAGTGCAGCTGGGGCACGACCGCTGCCGTTCAGCGCGAGGAGCCGCTCCTCCTTCGGTTCCCAAATCAAGAAAAAGGCATCGCCGCCGATGCCACACATGTGCGGGTACACCACCGCGAGCACGGCGTTGGCAGCGATCGCCGCGTCCACCGCGTTGCCCCCGTCTTGGAGGACACGCAGGCCAGCCAGCGTCGCCAGGTAGTGCGGCGTCGCGACCATCCCCTCCGTCGCCAGCGTCGTCGGTCGCCCGGTCACCAGCTTCGCCATCCTCGACCTCCCGCTCCTCGACACCTCGCTGGCATGCTAACACGGAACCGCCTGCTCCCCAACGTGGTACGATTCGCCTCCGGTGCGACGAACGGGTAACGGACGATGGTCGACGTCTGCCTACTCGGAACCGGCGGCATGATACCCCTCCCGGAGCGTTGGCTCTCAGCGCTCCTGGTCCGTTGTGAGGGTCACACCGTCCTCATCGACTGCGGCGAGGGAACCCAGATCTCGTGGCGCCTCAGCGGCTGGGGCTTCCGCGGACTCGACACCATCCTGCTCACGCACCTGCACGCCGATCACGTCGCCGGACTCCCTGGCATTCTGTACTCCTTGACCTTCGCCGATCGCACTGAGCCGGTCGTCGTCGTCGGGCCGGCGGGCACGCGTCGCGTCGTCGCGGCGCTCCGGAGCATCGTCCCGCATCTGCCCTTCACCGTCGAGGTGCTCGAGCTGGCCGGCGGAGAAGTCCTGGAACTGCCGGGTGGGCTGCAGCTCCGCACGCTGGCCGTCGCGCACCGCGTCCCCTGTCTCGCCTACGTCCTCCACCGCCCGCGCGGGCGACCGTTCCTTCCCGACCGCGCGCACGCCCTGGGTGTACCGGTGAACTTGTGGCGGCACCTCCAGCGCGGCGAAGTCGTCGAGGTGGACGGTCGACGCATCCACCCGGACGAAGTGCTCGGTCCGCCGCGTCGGGGTATCACGCTCGCCTTCGTCACCGATACGCGTCCGACGCCCGAACTCCCGGCATTCATCGCCGAGGCCGATCTCCTGGTCTGCGAGGGGATGTACGGCGACCCAGAACTCCTGCCGCGTGCGCTCGAACGCGGGCACATGCTCTTCCATGAAGCCGCCGAACTCGCGCGCGCAGCACGCGTCCAGCAGTTGTGGCTGACCCACTTCAGTCCCTCGCTCACCGATCCGGAGCGCTGGCTGCCGCTGGCCCGCGCCATCTTCCCGAACACCGAGCTCGGGCCGGTCCACCGCACCATGACGCTCCGCTACCGCGAGGAAGCCTGGGTCAATCTTCCCACCCCTGCCTGAAGCGGGGTCGACGCAGCTTGATCGATGATTCCCTCCCGCACTGGCATGCTGTGTCCAACGAACGCCCCCGAGTTGCGACAGCGAGTATCGAGGCCTAGTCTCTTCCGTACGGCCCTCCGGGAGCGGAGACGACCTCCTCGGGAGCGACTGTCCCCTCTCTGTGGAGCGTGCGATCAGTGAAGATCCGTGGGAGCGAACGAGGAAGCCCAGCACGCAGACCGGTCCCCGAACCAGCCGCACGAGCGTGCGCAACGTCCCGCCCGCGAACCTGCAACGCCTCGCGTTGTTCTCGATCCTGGCCACGAGCCTCGCGTTTCCCGGTTGCCAAAGGACGCCCCCGGAACCGGCAGCGACCCCTCGTCCCGACTCAAGCTCGCCCGCGCTCGCCTCACCCACCGCTCGACCGGTCGCGAGCCTCTCTCCCACCGCGACACCTGACCTGGCGACGCCAGCTCCCGTGCGAACGATGACCGCCACGGCTCAGCAGCCAGCTGAGTTGACCGGCACCCGAGTGGCCCCGTCGGCGAAGTCCTCCGTGCCACCTCGGAGGCCTACGGAGAGGTCACTGACGACTTCCAGAACTGTGAGGGAACCGACACGCTCACGTTCACTGTCGAGGGCACCTTCACGTTGCTGA
Source organism: Thermomicrobium sp. (assembly GCA_041640735.1). GTDB lineage: Bacteria > Chloroflexota > Chloroflexia > Thermomicrobiales > Thermomicrobiaceae > Thermomicrobium. Next base: position 7,870 of record JBEPZP010000021.1, on the reverse strand, counting down.
CGGACTCGCGTTGCGCATCCCTCGACGAAGGATCGCCACTCGTCTTCAAGGGCGAGGGACCGACGCGAGGAACGGACACAGTGAGCGGCCACGGGCTGACGTTCTTCCAGTCCGAGACCACGATCGCGGTGCAGGCCTGCATGGAGGACACCTGTATGGACTTTCCCGATGTCGATCCCTTCACAGAATGCTGCCAGGGTCTAGCAGCGTACGACATCGCAGGGGAGACATGCTCGCTGCGTTTCATCACTCCGGAGGGTCACTCGATCATGCATCGCTACACGCGTGGTGACTCAGCGTCGCCCACGAGCTGAGGCGTGTCAGTTCCAGGCATACCGCCGCTTCGGCGCAGCCGTGCGCCCGCCGCGCTGAGCCCGGCTCTGCGGCAGGCTCCGCAGCCGCTGGTGTGCGCAAAAGGCTCACCAGCGACGCCTTACGGCGTCGGAGTCACCTGCTCAGGAGGCAGACGTAGCCAAAGGAAGGCGTACGCCAGGTCCACCGTGAGGGTCGCGGTCGTCGGATTCGCGATCCCCAGGTATCCGCAGTAACCATGGCCGGCACCACGAGATCCGCGCCCGATCTCGACGACCCCTTGCCCACCGGTCAGGGCCACCGCCTCGGCGACGTCCGGCGAGAGTACCAGCCAGGTCACCGCGACGACGGCACCAGCACACGGGGCACGTCCTCGGTTCGCATCGAACCAGTAGGTCTCGCCAGGCGGGAGCGTGATGCGGAGACAGCCCCGCTCCTGTTCCACCGACTCACCCCACTCCTGGACGAACTCGGGGGGTACCGGTGACGGCGCCCGGCAACCGTCCTGAAGCGGTATCGCGATCGGCTCGAGCGACGCAGGTGTCGGCGCCTCGGATGCTGGCGTCGACGGAGCCAGCGGCGATGCCTCACCCACCGGCATGGCTGGCCTCGGCGTGTCGATCGGAGCAGCGGCCGGCGTCGTAGTGCCCGGCGCTACCTCCGCTGTCGCTACAGCCGTCGGTGCGGCCGTCGCGAGCGCGGCATGTTCAGGTGTCCCTGGGCTGCCGCTCGGCGCAGATGCCGGACCATCGCACGCGAGCACGAGCACGACAGCGAGCAAGGCGGTGGCGAGCGGAACACCGCGCCAGGTTGACACCACTGCCATCTTCCTCACCGTTCCGTCGCCAACCGAGCGGCCGATCGCAACACCGCGCCGCACGACTCCAGCTCCAGCGAGACGCTCCATCGGTGCCGCTGTACCACCCGATGGCTCCGCGAGCCCAGCGCGTTCGCCGCCGCAGCGCGAAGAGCGAGGCGAGGAGCCCACCAGCGGTCGAACCAGACAGCCCTCGCACCACACGTGGGCGACGAGTTCACCGCTGCGTTTCGACCGCGCGGGGGGCACAGTGCCATCGGCGGTGCACGACTCGCTTCAGTTGGCCTGACCCGTGACCAGCTGGTAGAGGAGCGGGTCGCTCCGGAACGCCTCGACCAGCGTCTCCAGCCGCCCGATCTCCTCCCCGATCGCCAGCTCCCGCCCCAGGACGTCCATCACCAGGACCTCGACAGCGGTGAAGACCTCGTTGGCCGTCGGGCTCACCTGCGGCGGTAAGAGCGCGCCGATCCGCTCCAGCCGCCCAGCGAGTCGCTCCTGCACGAACGCGTGCGATTCGGCCGGGACCGGTGTCTCGAGGAGTTTCTCGAGCCGATAGAGCACGCAGATGAGCGGCGTCAAATGCTCCAGGAGCTGCATCGCCGCTGGGGAAAGGACCGGTGCGATCACCTCCCGGTACGGTACCAAGGTGCGCGTCCCCCTCGTCGAACGTGACCCGTCCTTTTCGAGTATGGCACGGATGGCCGCCGGCGATTCACCAGGTTCTCCGGACCACTCCCTGCCACCGGGACGCATTCTCGAGCGAATCCTCCGCTCCCGCACCTTGACGCACGCTGAACCCTCTGCTAGGGTGATGCGGCAGGAACAGGTACGGCTGCGGGAGCTCGGGGAACCGGGCTGAGAGGGTGGCTGAGGACCCGCCACCGACCGCGGAACCTGAACTGGGTAATGCCAGCGGAGGGAAGCCGTGCACACTATCGGACGCGTTTCCTCAGACGACTCCACCGCCTCGCGTTCGCGGCGATCGCGAACCTGTCTCTCCTACAGTCCATCGGCGATCGTGACCGTCAGGTCGGCACTGTTCGACAGCAGGCTCCGGCGCCGCGCGTCGGAGATCGCGCACCGAACCGGCACACCCGCACCGCACCGCCGGCTCCGTTGTCGTCATGGGGTGCTCTGCCATCGTCGGCGCCTCATGGGTCGCCGCACCGTCGACCGTGAGCTCCCGGCCGGAGCACCCAGTCCGACCCCCGGAGGCCGCGGATGACCGCTCACCAGTCCGGACTCTGGCGCCTCGAGCTCCGCGGCGTCAGCAAGACCTTCGTGCGCGGGCACCGACCGGTCGAGGCACTCCGCGCCATCGACCTCCGCGTCGCCGACCGCGAGTTCGTGAGCCTCGTGGGACCGTCCGGCTGTGGCAAGAGTACACTGCTCGCCCTGGTGGCCGGCCTGGAACAACCGACCAGCGGCGAGATCTGGCTGGACGGTGCTCCAGCGCCGGATCGGCTCGGTCGCGTCGCCTACATGCCCCAGCGCGACCTCCTCCTGCCCTGGCGGAGCGTGCTCGCGAACGTCATTCTGCCCTTGGAACTCCGCCGTGTCCCGCGCCAGCAGGCCATCGAACGCGCCCGGCCCTGGCTGGAGCGATGCGGGTTAGCCGAGTTCGCCGAGGCCTATCCGGCCCAACTCTCCGGTGGTATGCGCCAGCGCGCCGCCTTCGTGCGCACGCTCCTCGCCGAGCGCCCCGTGCTCCTCCTCGACGAGCCGTTCGGTGCTCTCGACGCATTGACGCGGGCGAGTCTCCAGGATTGGCTGCTCACGCTGTGGGAAGAGCTAGACCGCACGGTCATCCTGGTCACGCACGACGTCGAGGAAGCGGTCCTCTTGAGTGACCGCGTCGTCGTTTTGAGTCCGCGCCCCGGCCGGATCGTCGAGGAAATCACCATCGACCTGCCCCGGCCGCGCCGGTACGAGACGGTCACCGACCCGCGCTTCGTGGCCCTGAAAGCGCGCGTCCTCGCCGCGCTGCGTACCCGATTCGCCCCGGAGGTCGTTCCCGATGGCTCGTGACCGCTTCCTACCCAGCCTCGTCCTCGCGCTCGGCGTCCTGGCTTGGGAGCTCCTGGCCCGCAGCTTGCAGGTACCCCGGTGGGTCTTGCCACCGCCGAGCGCGATCGGCCAGGCGCTGCTCCGCGACCACCGCCTGCTCTGGTCGCACCTCCTCGTCACCCTCGAGGAAGTCGCCCTAGGCCTGGCGTTGGCCGTCGTCCTCGCGGTCGTGCTCGCGATGGGGATCGTGAGCTGGCGCCTGGTGGAGCGCTCGGTCTACCCGCTCGTCGTCGCCTCCCAAGCCGTCCCCATCGTCGCGCTCGCCCCGCTCTTGCTGGTCTGGTTCGGCTACGGCCTCACGCCCAAAGTGATCGTCGTCGTGCTCATCTGCTACTTCCCGATCGCCGTCAACCTCGTCGACGGTCTGCGCGGCGTCGACGCGGAACTCGTCGATCTCGTGCGCAGCTTCGGCGCGACGCGCTGGCAGATCCTGCGCATCGTGCGCATCCCCGCGGCTCTCCCTGCCTTCTTCTCGGGCCTGCGGGTCGCGGCTGCGGTGAGCGTCATCGGCGCGCTCATCGGCGAGTGGGTCGGCTCTTCGGCCGGCCTCGGCTACCTCATGATCCGCGCCGCCTCGCAGTTCCACACCGACCGGGTCTTCGCGGCCGTCTTCGTCAGCGCCCTGGTCAGCGTCGCCCTCTTCTGGAGCGTCGGGATCCTGGAGCGGATCGTCGTCCCCTGGCGCAGCACGAACGAACGTGAACGGTGATGAATGGAGAGAGGAGATCCTGCATGGTTCCGACCCTGACACGCCGAACCTTCCTCGCCCTGGCCGCCGCCGCGATCGGCGGTGCCTGCCGCGGCGCTTCCACCAGCACACCTGCCGAGTCGCCGGCTGTACCGACGAGCGGCACAGCCGCGACCAATTCGGCACCGGCAGTCGTGACCGTCGCGCTCGACTGGTACCCGTGGTCCAACCACACCGGCCTGCTCGTGGCGCGTGCCAACGGTCACTTTCAGGCTGAGGGGCTCAGCGTCGAGCTGCAAGTTCCGGCCAACCCGGAGGACGTCCTCAAGCTAGTCGCCACCGGCCGCAACACCTTCGGCATCAGCTACCAGACCGACGTCCTCCTCGCCCGCGCCGAAGAGATCCCGGTCGTCTCCATCGCCGCGCTGGTCCAGCACCCGCTCAATTCCGTCATGGCACTCGAACGGAGCGGCATCACCCGACCGCGCGACCTCGTGGGCAAGAAGGTCGGCTACCCCGGACTGCCGAGCGACGAAGCCTTACTCGCCACCATGCTGGAGACGGACGGTGCGCTCCTGGACGACGTCACCCTCGTCAACGTCGGCTTCGAGCTCGTGCGCGCGCTCCTCAGCCGCCAGGTCGACGCCGTCATCGGCGCCTACTGGGTACACGAGTCGATCCTCATCGAGCAGCAAGGGGAAACACCGGTCATCCTGCGCGTCGAGCAGTGGGGCGTGCCGGACTACTACGAACTCGTTCTCGTCACCAGCGAGCGTACGCTCGCCGAGCAGGAGGATCAGGTGCAGCGCTTCGTGCGCGCCATGATCCGCGGCTATCAGGACGCTGCCGCCGACCTCGCCGGTGCCGTCGACCTCCTGGTGCGCGAGTATCCGGAGACCAACCGGGAGCTGGAGGAACAGGGCATCCGGCTCCTGGCACCGCTCTGGACTGAGGGCGTCCCCGTCTTCGGCTGGCAAGAAGAGCAGCGTTGGGTCAGTTACGCGAACTGGATGCGCCAGCGCGGGCTCCTGACCCGCGACGTCAATGCCCGCACTGCCTTCACCAACCGCTTCGTCGAACGCGCCCGCACGAGCTGACGCTTCCCAGCACGAGCGACCGGCCGCGCGGTGAAAAAGACGCCTCCGCTCTGCCGGAGCGCGCGGCCACGCTCGTGCTCACCCCAGCGCGAGCATCCGCTCCAGCGCGCGGCGTGCCGGCGCGGCGATCTCCTCCGGCACCGTGATCACGTGCTTGAGATCGCGCAGCGACTCGTACACCTTCTCCAGTGTCGTCCGCTTCATGTACTGGCAGACCGCGTCCTCCCGCACCGGGATGAACCGCTTGCCGGGCGCCTTCTTGTGGAGCCGATGCAAGATCCCGACCTCGGTCGCCACGACGAACTCCTGGGCTGGCGACTGCGCGGCGTAGCGCACCATTCCCTCCGTCGAGAGGAGCTTGGCGTCCGGTCGCAGGAAGATGCAGGTCGAGCTACAGCCGCACTCGGGGTGGATGAGGAACTCCGCGTCCGGGTGCGCTGCCAGCTGCGCGGCCAGGTCCTCGCTGCGGATCCCAGCGTGCACGTGACACTCGCCCAGCCAGACATCCAGCCTGCGGCCGGTCAACCGCTCCACGTGGGCCCCGAGGAACATGTCGGGGACGAAGAAGATCGGCCGGTCCGGCGGCAAGCTGGCCACCACCTCGACCGCGTTCGCGCTGGTGCAGCAGATGTCGGCCAGCGCCTTCACCGCCGCACTCGTGTTCACGTAGGCCACCACGATCCCGTCCGGGTGCCGCTCGCGCCAGGCCCGCACGTCCTCCGGCGTGATCGTCTCCGCCAGCGAGCACCCGGCCTCCAGGTCCGGCAAGAGCACCGTCTTCTCCGGGTTCAGGATGGCCGCCGTCTCCGCCATGAAGTGGACGCCACAGAAGACGATCACCTCGGCATCGGTGCGGGTCGCCTCGCGCGAGAGCCCGAGCGAGTCGCCGACGAAGTCGGCGATGTCCTGCACCTCGGGTCGCTGGTAACTGTGCGCCAGGATGACCGCCCGGCGCTCCGCCTTCAGGCGGAGGATCTCCGCTACCAACTCCTGCTGCTCCATGCTGGTCGTCACCTCCGTCACGGCTGGACGATCTCGACGAGTTCGAGGCTGAGGTCGAGCGCCCGGGCCGAATGCGTCAGCGCACCCACGGAAATCGCGTCCACTCCCGTCTCAGCGATCGCCCGCACCCGCTCCAGCGTCACACCGCCGGAGACCTCCAGCTTCACCCGACCGGCCGCCCGCTCGACGGCCGTCCGGATCGACTCGAGATCCATGTTGTCGAGCAGCACCCAGTCGGCACCAGCGGCGATCGCCTCCTCGAGTTCGGCGAGCGTCGTCACCTCCACCTCGATCCGCAGCGGGTGGGGCGCTCGAGCACGGGCTCGCTGGACCGCGGCCGCCACGCCCCCGGCTGCCCGGATATGGTTGTCCTTGATCAGGATGCCGTCGAATAGGCCGAACCGGTGGTTCCGTCCACCCCCGACGCGCACGGCGTACTTCTCCAGCGCGCGCAAACCGGGCGTCGTCTTGCGCGTATCGAGGATCGCCACGCCGGTTCCGGCGACCGCCTCCACGTACCGGCGCGTCAACGTGGCGATGCCAGAAAGCCGCTGCAGCAGGTTGAGCGCCAGCCGCTCGGCACTGAGGATACTCGCCAGCGTTCCCCGCACTCGGGCGACGACCTGGTCCGGCTGCACCGGCTCCCCCTCGGCGACGAGCGCCTCGACCGTGCAGGCTGGGTCGAGTTCGGCGAAGACCAGCGAGGCGACCGGCAACCCACAGAGCACGCCGGCCTCGCGTGCGAGCACCACTGCGATGGCCCGGGCACCCGGCGGGGTCACGAGCCGCGTGGTGAGATCGCCGTGACCGATGTCTTCCGCCAGCCAGGCGCGGATCTGCTCGCGCAGCGCGAAGAGCGGCAGTTCACTGGCCAGTTCGGCGAGACCCTGCTCGAGGAGTCTTCCTGCCACCGAGTACGCTCCAGAGCGAACGCGTTCGACGTATCGTCCTCAAGCGTAGCCTCCGCACCGGTACCACGGCAACGCGGGGACAGCCGAACAACGCGCCGGGTGCCAACCCCGAACGAGGTGGCACCCAGCGCGTGGCTCCGCGATGAGTCGGCGTGTGCTGCCTCAGGCGTCCGGCCGATGCCGTGCGCTCAGCCGATCGTTCATCCGACCGCGCGGCGAGCCGGATCTATTTGAGACTCTTGATGTACGCCACGAGAGCCTCGAGGTTCTCTTCCTTCTCGAGTTCCGTCTTGTAGGCCGCGATCCCTGCCGCCATCGAGCCCTCGGGATATCCCTTCACGATTTTGGCGTCCGGATCGAGGATCGACTCGCGCAGGTAGGCATCGTCGACCACCACGGTCGTCCCGTCCTCCAACGCGACCTCTTTACCGTAGATCCCATTGAGTGCTGGACCGATACCGCTCTGGCCTTTCACGCTGTGGCAGGCAGCACACCCGTACTGGTTGAAGAGCTGCTCGCCACGCTTGGCGAGTGGATCCGCCCCGGCACTGCCTCCGCCCCCGCTGCCACCGCCACAGCCCGCCAGCAGCAGCGCGAGACACAGCACGAGCCCAGCGCCCAGCACACCGCCCGTCGAGAACCGTCCCCGCATCGCCTACCGAGCTCCTCTCCTCCGTCCGGTAGTAGCCCGACCACTCCTCGCCGGGCGCACCGCACTACGGAACAGCGCTCCTGGCGGTGCCCGCGCCGCAGTAGCCACCCAGCCAGCAAAGCTCCACACCCAGGAGCACGTTCCGGCTGCCTGTGCCACGCAGCACGACAGCACCTACCACCAGAATACTATCTTCGAGATAGCTAACGAAAGTCAGGAAAACTTCGACCGCCTCCGACGTCCGGCAGGGGCGGGCCCTCTCCCGAGGGGTGCGGTAGCCTTCGCTGGCAGTGGCCAGGCTGGCCCGCTCAGCCGTGCCGGGCG
>JBEPZP010000020.1:0-18931 GCA_041640735.1 Thermomicrobium sp. | reverse complement strand
TCTTCCACGAGCGTAACGAGGTCACGGAACCAGTACGGCGTCTCCACGGCATTGATACGTACCGCGCGTGGGCGACCGCGCCAATCGAGTTCGCGGACCGCGCGAGCTACGAGCGCACGCGCTTCAGCCTTCGCAGTCTCGGCTACCGAGTCTTCGAGGTCGAGAAAGACCACGTCGGCATCCGAACGCAAACCCTTCTCGAACATCTCCGGACGAGATCCCGGTACCGACAGAACGCTGCGCTCTGCTACCACCGTTGGCTCCTTTCCTCAGCACCTGCCCGTACTGTCGCGACTCCGGCTGTCCGCGGGCCCCGACTCACCGCCCCGCTCCTGTGTACCATGCTTTCGGAACACGAGTCGTCTGCGAGGAGGACGACCGCGCCTTACCCATGAACCGGACGCCACGATGGAGGGAGACCCGGCGTGGGACCTGCACCGCTCGACCTCGCGGAGCTGTTCGTCGAACGTCTGCGCGAGGCCACTGGTCAGACGCTCGATTATTCGCTCGATTCGCTCGCGCTCTTGGACGACCTGCTCGAGGAGTGGCTCCACTTCGCTGAGGTCTACGGCAGCGACCGACCCCACGATCTCAGCCACCTCGAGCAGCCGCTGGTCGCCTACGTCGGTGAGACGCTCAGGCGGGCATTCGGCGGCCACTGGGTCGAGCGGCCGGGCGGAACGGTAGTGCGGCTCGCGCAGCGCATCGACCTCGATCTGCTCCCATTCGTCCGTTCGATTCTTACGCATCAGCGGCCACCGGCCTTTGCGCGGTTAGCTGCTGCTGTGGAGCGCGAACTCGAGGAATCCGGCGAGCAGTGAGCCACTTCGACTCTCTGATCGGCATCGACGTTTCCGCAGCCCGCGACGCTGCCGATCGCCTCTGGATCGCGCTCGCGCGACCGGAAAGGGATCGCCTCCGTCTCTCGTCCCTCCTGCCAGCGAGGGAACTGTCGGGACCCTCCCGTCAGAAGGTCATCGACGGGATCGTCCGATTCCTCGCCCAAGTCCGCGGTGCGCTCGTCGCGTGCGACGTCTGTTTCGGGCTGCCGTCTCCCTTGACGGACGTCCCATGGCACCGCTGGCTCCTCCAGTACCCCTTCGCCACCCCTGAGGAGTTGCGTGCAGCCGGGCGAGCGAGCGGAGGAGAACTCCGTCGGCTGACCGATCGCCTCATGCGGGCACCTCTGGCACCGACGAACCTGCGTCTCTACCGCCAGACGCACTTCTGGCTGCGGGATGTTCTGCGCCCGCTCGTCGCAGCGTGCCGCGTGACGGTGGCACCCTTCCAACCGGCACAACCTCCGAAGCCCCACCTCATCGAGGTGTGCCCAGCCGTCTCGCTCCGCACCTGGCAGCTCCCCTCTCGCGGATACAAGGGGAAGACCGAGAGCCATCGCCGCACCCGCGCCGCGATCGTGGCGGCGCTGCGAGCGTGCTGTCTCGACATCCCCGACCAGGCAGTCCAGCTCGCAGTCACGCAAACGGGCGGCGATGCGCTCGATGCGCTCGTCGCCGCCGTCACTGCGTGGGCGGTCCACCGGAACGGCACACTACTCCGAACCCTGCCAGCGGAGGCCTTGCGGGAGGGATGGATCTACGTCGCGCCTCTTCCCTGCTCCTCGCCGAGCCCCCGGTAGATCGCGAGCAGCTTGGCACCGATCCGCTCCCACGTGTACTCGCTTTCGACGAGTTGTCGCGCCGCTAGCGCGAGCGCCCGCCGCGCTGCGGTGTCCTCCAGCAGGCGAACGACGGCTTGGGCGAATTCCACCGGATCATCGGCTACGAGCACGTGACGTCCGGGCTCTACCGCAAGTCCCTCCACCCCGATGCTGGTCGATACCACCGGCCGCCCCGCCGCGAACGCCTCCAGAATCTTCAACCGTGTACCGCTTCCAGCGCGCAACGGCACCACGACGACGCTCGCCCGCGCCAGCCACGGTCGCACATCGGGTACCGTCCCGATGACGCGAATGCCCGGCAGACCGGACAATGCTTGCACAGCTGGCGGCGGATCCAGACCGACCAGGCTACATGACGCAGAAGGACAGTGAGCGCGGATACGTGGCCAGATTGAGCGCACGAACCACAGCACTGCATCGACGTTCGGCTGATACCGATACGTACCCACGAACACCACATGATACGGCTCCGCCACCGCGAGGTCAGCGAACGGCAGCGCTCGGAGATCGACCCCGTTGGGCACGATGGCGACCGCGCCACGCGCGCTGCGACCGATCTCCTCTCCATCGACCGGGGAGGTCGCGAGGCACACGCGAGCGCGAGACCAGGCCGTACGCTCGTCCCGGCGGACACGCTGCGTCTCCCAGGCTAGCCAAAGACGCCGCCAACTCGTCGCGTACAGAGCTGCCCGCTCCAACACACGGTATTCGAGATTGTGACTGTCGAGGACGAGGGGTAGGCGTGGAGGAAAGGGCAACAAGCCGAGGACGCTGTACTCGGCCTGGACAGCGTCGTAGGATCCCCAGTCGATGGAACGGAGCGCTCCGTGGAGCGGCGCAGCGAAGGTCCAGAACAACGCCGAACGGCGCGACAGGAGCGAGCGTGCTTGGGCCCACCGCTTGGACCATGTCGGTGGATCTCCTGGCGTCCAACCGCAGGGCACTCTTCGGACGATGACCGGCGATGACTCCTCGAACGCCTCCCCACCGTGGACCGATCGAGAAGCTGCGGCGAGCAGCGTGACCGTATGCTCGCTGGCGAGCGCCCGCAGCAGATGTACGATGCGCAGCGCTCCGCCGGTATACGGTGGCGTGGGATAGAGCGGTGAAACGACCAAAATCCGCATCAGCGACTACCCTGGACTCGATACCCGGCCGTTCCCTCGCGGTGCGACGTCGGACGAGTAGGCATCACCGGGGTCCGAAAGGTACCCTTGCGGGAAGTCGGTCGAACGAGAAAAGAGGCAACGCCATGGCTGCACCGATCCCCGCGCAACAGACACTCCTCGAACACGCTCTCACCGCGCTGTCTCCGAAACCGCGCCCGGCGGTGCGCTCCATCCGTCCAGCTCCGGCCGCGCACCGAGGCGCGTGGATCGTCAGCATCCCGAGCGCACAGCGTGCCAGCTGCGACCAGGAACACCAACTGTTGGCGCTCTTCCTGCCTCGATCCGCGTCCAACACCGATCCCGGTGCTCGCTACGAACGCGCCGCCCTCACCGGGCTTCCAGCGCCGTCGATCTTGGCACGCGCCGAAGACGATGACCAGGTACTCCTGCTCTGTTCGATGCCATCGGGCGAACCGCTCGTGAACATGTTGCGTGCAGAACGAGCCCCTTGGGAAATCAGCAGCGCGGCCGTCAGCCTGGCCCGTTTTCTGGCGCGCGTCCACCACACCTCACCGGCGGAACTCGGGTTCGCGTCGGACGAACCGAACGCTGCATGGAGCAGCGAGCGAGCACTCGAAGAGATCCGAATCTCGCTTTCGGCCTTCCCGCTCCCTCTTCGCTCTGCCTTGAGCCGGGCGCTCGACTGGATCGACGCCAACCTCGACCACGGAGCGGTCGCAGTGCCGACCTTCGGCGCGCTGTCGCTGGCTGGGCTCTTCTCGGTCGCCGGCGACATCGAGGTCGCCCTCGGCTGGGAGTCTCTCACGCTCGCACCAGCCGGCCACGATATCGCCACGCTCCTCCAGGCGATGCAGCCGATCGAGGCCACGATTCGGCAGCAGTTCATTGCAGTCACAGTGGCCTCGTATCTGCAGACGAGCGGAGCGCAGCTTCCAGACGTTCCCGCACTCGCCTTGCTCGCCTTTCTGGAGCGAGCCACCATGGCGTGGTCGGCACGCGGCTCGCACGCGAGTGCAGCACTCTCGGACGCCTCAGCGATCGGTATGGCAGAGCGTGTGGAGCGAGCCTTACAGGCGAGCCGAGGCGGCTTGACTGCCGTGGCGAGGCACGCTTTCACACTGTGACGGCTTCCTCGAGTACAGCGCGCAGCGCCCGGATCCGCCGCACGAGGTCCGCGAGCGTCGCCGGATCGATCGATTGGCGGCCGTCGACGAGCGCTGCCTCCGGCTGGATGTGCACTTCCAGCATGAGGCCATGCGCCCCAGCAGCGATCGCGGCCAGCGACATTGCGGGTACCAGTTCCCGCAGGCCGGTACCGTGGCTCGGATCTACCACGATCGGCAGATGGCTGCGTTGCCGGACCAGCGGGACAGCGTTCAGGTCCAGCATGAAGCGCGTCGCCGTCTCGAAGCCGCGCACGCCTCGCTCGCAGAGGACGACTTGATCGTTTCCCGCAGCCAACAGGTATTCTGCTGCCAGCAGCCATTCCTCCACCGTCGCCGCGAAACCTCGCTTGAGCAGTACCGGCTTGCCCGTCAGGGCGACCTTGCGGAGCAAGGCGAAGTTCATCATGTTGCGACTGCCGATCTGCAGCATGTCGGCATACTGTGCCACGAGGTCGACCTGCTCGGTATCCAGCACCTCGGTGACGATCGGCAAACCGGTCCGCTCACGCGCTTCGGCCAGGAGTTCTAACCCCCGCTCGCCGAGTCCCTGGAAACTGTACGGGGAGGTGCGTGGCTTGAACGCACCTCCCCGCAGCAGCGACCCTCCGGCTTCGCGTACCGCCTCGGCGGTCCGGATCACTTGCTCGCGCGACTCGACCGTGCACGGGCCGGCGATGACCACCGGTTCCCGATCACCGATACGGACCGTTCCTACCTGCACGACCGTCCCCTCGGGTCGCACGGACCGCGCGGCCAATCGATACGGCTCGCTCGGTCGCAGCACCGACTCGACGATCGGCAAGCCCGCGAGGTCATCGGCGAAGGCATCCGGCAGGGCGTGCCCGTCGAGGCCGATGACCGTATCGCCGCCGCGCGTGAGCACCGTCACCTCGAGACCGTAGTCGCGCAGCACAGTGACCAATCTGTCCCGTTCATGCGGATCCGCATCGGGGCGCAGCCGGAGGATCATCGCCACAACCTCCCTTTCCCACACTACACACGCTTCCCGCACAAAACGAAGCGAGCAGAGGATGTTCCCTCTGCTCGCCGGCGCCACTGGCTTGTCGGGCTACGGGTTCAGCGCTTCAGCACCCGGTGCCCCGCCAGCGACGCCGGCGGGGTAAAGTAGTACGCGAACCAGACTTGGTGCCGAAGCCCACAACTACCCATAGCGATAGTCACTATAGTCCGTCAGCTCCCTGGTGTCAAGCCCGTCCGCCCTCCGGCAGACGATGATCCGGTCGACCCGCGCGACGCAGTGCCGAGTGCGACCGCCGGCCACGCGCCAGCGCACGCACGGACGAGGCAAGCGCCGACCGAGCACGAGGCAGCGCGCCCGCCGGAGACGATGGCCGCGACTCCCCGGGACGATCCGCGACGTTCGTGCCCACGCGGCCTCCCTCGCTTTCGGGCAGCGCTTCAGTCGAAGACCAAAACGCCGCGGATCAATCGGCCTTCTTCCAAGTCAACGAACGCCTGATTGATCTCGTCCAGCCGGTAGCGTCTCGTCACCAGCTCGTCGAGCTTCAGCTTGCCGTCACGGTAGAGCGCGAGCAAGCGCGGGATGTCGACGCGCGGCACGTTGTGGCCGAAGATCGTCCCGACGATCTCCTTGGCGAGCAACATGAAGTCGTAGGGTGTGATGTTCATGCGTTCGATCCGCCGGTCGGAGGCGCCGACGATGACCGTCCGGCCTGCCTTCCGTGTGGCGCGCACCCCCTGCCCGATGATCTCCGCCGTGACAAGCGAGACCGTCAGCAGGACTGCGTCGGCTCCGACGCCATTCGTGATGTCGAGGACGCGCTGCACGGGATCCTCGCGCGACGCGTTGATCGTATGTGTGGCGCCGAACTCCTTGGCCTTCTCCAGCTTCCAGTCGACGAGGTCGATGGCGATCACCTTCTCCGCCCCGGCCATCGCCGCACCCTGCACCGCGTTCATCCCTACCCCGCCCGTGCCGAAGATCGCCACCGTCTCGCCGGGCCGGACCCGGGCGCGGTTGACTGCGGCTCCCCAGCCGGTGGGGACGGCGCAGCCGACCAGGCACGCGCGGTCGAGCGGGAGATCGGGGTCGATCTTGATGACCGAGTCGACCGGGCAGACGGTGTACTCGCTGAAGGCCGAGACCAACGCGAACTGGGCGATCTCCTCGCCACGCTGATTGCGCATGCGGAACGTGCCGTCCAGCTGGGTCCCCTGACCGATCAGGATCCCGCGGTCGCAGATGGCTGCCAGGCCGCTCAGGCACCAGCGGCACTTCCCGCAGGCGGGGATGTAGCAGAGGACGACGTGGTCACCCGGCTGAAGCTCGGTGACGCCTGGCCCCACCTTCTCGACGATACCGGCACCCTCGTGGCCGACCACCATCGGATAGCGGACTGGAGCTTCACCCTTCGCGAAGTGCCAGTCGGAATGACACAGCCCGGTCGCAACGAGCTTGACGAGGACTTCCCCCTCTTTCGGCTCGTCGAGTTCCACTTCTTCGATCGAGAAGGAACGCGTCGGACCGTAGAGGACTGCTGCGCGCGTCTTCATGGCTACACCTTTCTCCACGCTCACCTTTAGGAGTGAAACGAAAGGTTCTGCCCGTACCCTAGCACGCACCTGCGCGCGGGTCAATCGCCGCGTTCACGATACCTGAACTCATTCCACGAGGGAGCGCGGACGGTGCTCCCGCAGTAACAGCTGGATCCACACCGGTCAACGAGCGCAGCCGGTGAGACCCCGCACCGCCGATCGGTGATCGCGGTTTCCGTCGCCGATACAGGCACTCGCCACGCGCGCGAGTACAGCACCAAAGTCGCTTCTGTTCAGCAGCGGATCGCTCGGTTATCCTTGCTGGTCGGAGCCCGATCGGGCAGCAAACCAGGTTCAGGAAAGGATGGGGTCCCGTGTACTACCGCAGCGACGTGGTGGGCAGTCTGCTTCGACCACCCTATCTCGTCGAGGCGCGACAACAGTACGAGGCCGGTCAGCTGAGCGCTGCCGAGTTCAAGAAGATCGAAGATCGCGCCGTCGACGAGGCGATCAAGCTCCAGGAAGACGCCGGCCTCGAAGTCATCACTGACGGCGAACAACGCCGGTACGCCTTTTTCGGCCACCTCGTCGAAGCCATGGAGGGGTTCGACAAGTTCGGTGGTTGGGCCATACCCTTCCGCGACGAGCAAGGGAACCAGAACATCGTCCGCCGCCCCATCGTCGTGGAAAAGCTGCGCTGGAAGCGCAACATGTGCGCCGAAGAGTTCACGTACCTCCGTGCCCGCACCAGCCGCATCGGCAAAGTCACGCTCATCAGCACCATGCAAGCAGCGGTGTACTGGGACAAGAATAAGTCGACCGGAGCCTATCCGACGATCGAGAGTTATCTCGCGGACATCGTGGATATCACCCGGCGCGAGATCGAAGAACTGATTCGCCTGGGTTGCACCTACATCCAGATCGACGCACCGCAATACGCTGCACTGCTCGACCCCAAGATCCGCGAAGGGTATCGCCTCCGCGGGATCGACCCCGATCGCATCGTCGACCAGACGATCGAGCTCGACAACGCTGTCCTGGATGGGTTCGACAAGCAGGGTATCGTCTTCGGCCTGCACATCTGCCGCGGCAACAACCAGAGCATGTTCTACGCCTCGGGCGGGTACGACCCGATCGCCGAAAAGGTCTTCCAAAAGACGAAATTCCACCGCTTCCTCTTGGAGTACGACGACGAGCGTTCCGGCACCTTCGAACCGCTGCGCTTCGTGCCTGAGGACCGCGTCGTCGTCCTCGGCCTGGTCACGACGAAGAAGATGCGGCTGGAAAGTCAGGACGAATTGATCCAGCGCATCATGGAGGCCGCCAAGTACGTCCCGCTCGAGCGCTTGGCCCTCAGTCCGCAGTGCGGCTTCGCCTCCACGTGGGAAGGCAACCGCATCACCCCGGAAGTCCAGCGAGCCAAACTCGAACTCGTCGCCCGTACCGCCAAAGCGGTCTGGGGCTGATCGAACACGAGCGGACGAACCCCGCGGAGTGCTCGCTCCGCGGGGTTCGTCCTTCGTCGCGACTGCATTCTCAGGCGGGTCTGCCTGCATCGCCGCCACGCGAGCGATGGCCGTCGCCCGGGGCTCCCCGGTACTCCGCGCCGACCGGCTGAGCGACGCGGGACTCGCGACACCGGCCCAGCAGCGACAGTACCCCCGACGGCAGGAGACCGAGTCCCAGCGCTCCCACGGCGTGAAGGCAAGGGAGACGTCTCCGACGCCGCCTAGCCCTCGCCCGGTGAGCCCACGACGACAATCCACTCACCGGCGCAATACCAGGTTGAGAAGGATGGTCAAGATCAGGCTCAGGAGCAGCATCGTCGCCAGCGGGATGTAGAGCGTGAAGTTCCCCCGCTGGTACACGATGTCGCCAGGTAGCCGGCCCAGATAGGGGACACGTCCGGCGAGGAGGAGGATGACCCCGAGGACGACGATCAGGAGGCCGATGACGATGAGCACGCGACCGAACGCCTGCAGCTCCCCCATCTTGGCGCCCCCTCATCGAGAACGGCGATTGCCGAAAAGCTCACCGAGATGCGCTGCCAGGTCGAAGATGAGCATGAAGAGAAACGGCACGAGAATGACCAAGACGCCGATGAGCAGGAGCTTCGCGATCTCGCTGACCACGTCCATCACGCGTCTCCCACGTCGAAGAACCGGGGATCGCTCTCATCGAGCGATCCCCGGCTTCATCATCAGGCAACCACCTCGGCTTCGGCCAGCATCGAGCGGATGCTGAGCGCACCGTGCTCGTCCACGTCGACGATCACCGTCTCGCCGTCGCGCACCTCCCCGCGCAGGATCTTGTTGGCCAGCGGATCCAGGAGTTCGCGCTGGATGACGCGCTTGAGCGGCCGGGCGCCGTAGACCGGATCGTAGCCACGCTCGGCCAGCCACTCCTTCGCGCGCGGCGTGACCTGCAGCGTGATGTTGCGCTGCTTGAGGCGCTGTCGCACCTGCCGCAGCTGGATGTCGACGATCTGCGACAGCTGCTCGCGCGTGAGCGGCCGGAACATGATGATCTCGTCGATCCGGTTCAGGAACTCGGGGCGGAAGTGTGCCCGCACCGCCTCCATGACGCGCTGGTAGGCCTCTTCCTCGCGGTGCGGCAAGAGCGCCTGGATGTACTCCGACCCCAAGTTGCTGGTCATGATGATGACCGTGTTCCGGAAGTCGACCGTCCGCCCCTGGCCGTCCGTCAAGCGACCGTCGTCGAGGACTTGCAAGAGCACATTGAAGATCTCCGGATGCGCCTTCTCGATCTCGTCGAACAAGACGACCGAGTAGGGCCGGCGCCGGACGGCTTCGGTGAGCTGCCCGCCTTCCTCGTATCCCACGTAGCCCGGCGGTGCGCCGATGAGGCGCGACACGGTGTGCCGCTCCTGATACTCCGACATGTCGATGCGGACCATCGCCCGCTCGTCGTCGAACAGGAACTCGGCGAGCGCTCGCGCCAATTCGGTCTTCCCCACACCGGTCGGGCCGAGGAAGATGAAGCTCCCGAGCGGCCGGTTCGGATCCTGCAACCCAGCTCGCGCACGCCGGATGGCGTTGGACACGGCACGTACCGCCTCGTCTTGGCCGACCACGCGCTCGTGCAGCCGCTCCTCCATGTGGACGAGCTTCTCCATCTCGCTCTCCATGAGCTTGGCGACAGGGATGCCCGTCCACTTGCTCACGATCTCGGCGATGTCGTCCGCGTCGACCTCCTCCTTGAGCAGGCGACCCTGTCGCTGGACTTCGGCGAGACGGCGCTCCTCCTCGCGCAGCTGTCGCTCGAGTTCGACCAACCGCCCGTACTGGAGCTCCGACGCGCGCGTGTAGTCAGCGACGCGCAGGGCCTGCTCGATTTCGATCCGTGTCTGCTCGATCTGCTCCTTGAGCGCGTTGATCCGCTCCAGCGCGGCCCGCTCCTGCTCCCACTGCGAGCGCAAGACCTGCTCCTGCTCGCGCAGGTTTGCCAGTTCTCGCTCTAGTTCCGCCAGCCGCTGACGCGAGGCCTCGTCGCGCTCCTTGCGCAGCGCCTCACGCTCGATCTCGAGCTGCGTGATGCGTCGCGTCAGTTCGTCCAGTTCCGCCGGCATGCTCGTAATCTCCATGCGCAGCCGCGCGGCAGCCTCGTCGACCAGGTCGATCGCCTTGTCCGGGAGGTACCGGTTGGTGATGTAGCGGTGCGAGAGGACCGCCGCGGCGACCAGCGCCGAGTCGAGGATCCGCACCTTGTGGTGCAGCTCGTACCGCTCGCGCAGCCCGCGCAGGATGCTGATCGTGTCTTCCACCGACGGCTCGTCGACGTAGACCGGCTGGAAGCGTCGCTCCAGCGCTGGATCCTTTTCGATGTGCTTGCGGTATTCGTCGAGCGTCGTCGCACCGATAGCATGCAGTTCGCCACGCGCCAACATCGGCTTGAGCATGTTGGCCGCGTCCATCGCACCTTCCGCTGCCCCGGCACCGACGACCGTGTGCACCTCATCGATGAAGACGATGATCTCACCCTCCGAGGCG
Organism: Thermomicrobium sp.; assembly: GCA_041640735.1. GTDB lineage: Bacteria > Chloroflexota > Chloroflexia > Thermomicrobiales > Thermomicrobiaceae > Thermomicrobium. The sequence continues at coordinate 8,427 of JBEPZP010000020.1, read as the reverse complement.
CGGATTTCGTCGAGGACGGCCTTGAGGCGCTCCTCGAACTCGCCGCGATACTTGGCACCGGCCAGCATCGCTGCCAGATCCAGCTGGACGATCCGCTTGTCCCGCAGCCCCTCGGGCACGTCGCCCCGGACGATACGCTGCGCGAGGCCCTCGACGATCGCCGTCTTCCCCACCCCCGGTTCGCCGATCAGGACCGGGTTGTTCTTCGTCCGCCGCAACAGCACCTGGATCACGCGACGGATCTCTTCATCGCGCCCGATCACCGGGTCCAACTTCCCTTGCCGGGCGAGCGCCGTCAGGTCACGCCCGTACCGCTCGAGCGCCTGGTAGGTCGACTCCGGATGGGGCGAGGTCACGCGCTGTGCACCCCGGATCTGGCTCAGTGCGCTGAGCACACGCTCGCGCTGGACGCCGAGCCGCTGCAGAGCTTGTACAGCTGGCGAGCGTGGCGCGGCCTCCAAAGCCGCCAGGAACAAATGCTCGGTGCTGATGTACTCGTCCCCGAAACTCTGCGCCTCGGTCTGCGCACGCTCGAGCACCCGCCGCAGCGTCGGCGCAACCGTCGGTTCAGCCGCGTACTGGAGACGCGGCAAGGACTCGAGCACGCGCTCCAGCTCCCGAGCGACGCGCTGCGGTTCCAATTGCATGCGCAAGAGCACCTGCGGCACCACGCCGTCACTCTGCGTCACCAAGGCGTACAGCAGATGCTCCACGTCGAGCTGACTGTGCTGGCGCTCCGTCGCAGTCCGTTGTGCGACGACGAGCGCCTCTTGGGCCTTTTCCGTGAACTGTGGTCGTCCCATAGTCCCTTCCTTACGATCGATTTTGCAGTAGGCGGGAGGAGCCGATCCGGCTCAGACCTCCTCGCTGGTGGCACCGAGGAGGTTCAACATGGCGTCGATATCCGCTACTACCGAGTCGAAAACCCGGTCGTACTGTTCGGAAATCGCCAGGCACCGCTCGCGCAAGCGGCGCAACTGCTCCGTGAGCGTGAGCGCGAGCTGCACGCCTGCCAGATTGACGCCGAGTTCTTCGACCAGGTACTTCACCTGCCGCAAGCGTTCCAGATCTTCCGCCGAGTACAAGCGCAGGTTGCCTCGGGTCCGCGATGGCGTCACGAATCCTTCGCGCTCGTACTTCCGCAACGTCTGCGGATGCAACTCGAGCAACCTCGCTGCCACACTGATGACGTAGAGTGGTTCGGATCGGCGCATCGTTGCCTCCCGTGCCTCTCCTCCTGCACTCGCTCGCAGTATACCACCTGATACGGATCGTATCAAGATGGGCCGAGCCGCGACGAGGGCAACACGGACACGGTCGTCGCATCCCACTGCTGTCGGGGCAGAGTGGCGAGCGCTTCGCGAATGGCGGGGACGTCGCCGAAACTGATTTGTGCTACCGTCAGCAACGTGCGCGCATCGCGCACTCGGCCGACTCGGCGGTACGCGCGCGCCGCCGCGACCACACCCGTCGGCGACATCGTCCAGAATTCGGGCAGACGCGTGAGGTCGAGGGCAGGATTGACGCGCAGCGCCTCGCAGAACCCGGCCTCGGCGAGTGCGACCTCACCGCGCCGTGCTGCACGGACCGCCCGCTGCGCGACGGCCACTGCGGGGTCGAAGGCGATGATCGCCGCATCCTGCCGCCGTTCCGGTCTCGGAGGCACCGCCGCGTGTGTCCGCTCGGAGCGGAGCGCTCTCGGAGCAGGCGATCCGTGGAAGCGGAGCCTCCTGCCCGGCGGGAGCGCTTCTCTCGTGCGCTCTGTGCGAGCCCTCCGGCGGCGCGACGCTGCAACCGCGGTCAAGAGGGGGAAGCCCGTGAGGACAACGCCGAACGCGACGGCCGCAGATGCTGCAGACAACGGCCAGAACCAGGCCTGCTGGGCGCTCGGATCGGGCGCCGGAACCTGCAGAACCAGTGCACGCGCCTCCGGAGCGATCGCTGCAGTGGCGTTCGGAGCCGTCAGAGGGAGAGCGGTCCCGAGCGGCTGCTCGTCCATGTCGCCCTGTGCGGCACGCGCGAACCCGTAGTCCAAGAGCTGCACCGCATCTCGGTACCAGGCTTCGCGGGTGCTCCCGAGGACGACGACGATCAGCGTGTGTCCGTCGCGCTCGGCAGCCTCGATCAGGGAATAGCCAGCCGCCTCGGTGATACCCGTCTTGCCTCCGATCAGTCCGGGATACTGACCGAGTAACCGGTTCGTCGTCTCGACCGCTATCTGCCCATCGGAATACGCTGGCGACGCCAGAATCCGCCGCAGCTCAGGGCGTTGCAGCACCGCTCGCATCAACACCGCGAGATCGCGCGCCGTCGTGACGTGTCCTGGTTCGTCGAGGCCGTGCGGATTGCGGAACGTCGTGTGCTCGAGTCCCAAACGTTCCGCGACGATATTCATCTGCCGGACGAACCGCGCCACCGACATCTCGGGGGTGTCGCCCGGGAGCGCGCTCAAGTTGCGCGCGATCGTCATCGCGGCATCGTTTCCCGAAGCGAGCAGCAACCCGTACAGCGCTGACTCCAACGTCAGCTCCATGCCGGGTCGCAACCCGGCCGACGCTTCACCGACCAAGTCAGCCGGGATCACCCGGAGCCTGCTATCGAGAGGGGCGAGGTCGATCGCCGTCAGAGCCGTCGCGAGCTTGGTGAGGCTCGCTGGCACTCGGGGTACGTCCACGTTCTTCGCGTACAGGACTCCACCACTCGACGCGTCCATCACGATGGCGGCCGCTGCAACCACCTCCGGCGGGCGGGACGCCGCACCCGCCGCTGCGCCGACTTGCGCCATCCAGGTCACGCAGACAGCCACCGCGAGGCACACGCGTACCCCTGCTCGCACCGCACCCCTCCACACACCGACTCGCTGCAGCCGTTGCTCTGACTGCCAGGCACATCCTAGCAGCACCCGGGGTGTACGGACAAGGTATGTTCTGACGAGTCACCGACCTCGTCGCTGTGTTACGATCCAGCAAGGACGGATCAGGAGGAGAGCCATGGCCGACTTTCCAGGCAAGGGTAAAGTGGCGGTGCTCCGGACCGGACCGGAGACGATCCTCGCGGACATCGGGCGAGTTATGCTGATGGCCGGTTACCGCGAGGCACTGCCACGTGATCGTGACACGATCCTCAAGATCAACATCACCTGGGACACGTGGTACCCGGGCTGCTCCACGACACCCTGGCAGCTCGAAGGGGTCATCCGCCGTCTCAAGGCGGACGGCTACGGCCACTTGATCGCCGCGCACAACCGCACTGTCGTCGTTGACGCCTACAAGGGAGAACGGAACAACAAGCACAAGTACGTCGTCGACAAGTATGGAGTGGAGAACGTACACCTCTACGAGCCCCACGTGGAGTGGGTGCCGTACGAACCCAAGGGGGAACTCCTCGTCCTGCACAAGATTTTCCCCGAAGGGATCCGTATCCCCAAGCTCTTCATCGGCCGCAACATCATCCACTTGCCCACAGTCAAGACCCACGTCTTCACGACCATCACTGGCGCGATGAAGAACGCATTCGGCGGACTCCTGAACGAACGCCGGCATTGGACGCACGCAGTGATCCACGAGACGCTCGTCGATCTCCTCACGATCCAGCAGGAGATCCATACCGGTATCTTCGCTGTCATGGACGGGACGTTCGCTGGCGACGGCCCTGGTCCCCGAGCGATGCGCCCACACGAAAAAGACATCATCCTGGCGAGCGCTGACCAAGTAGCGATCGACGCCATCAGCGCGAAACTCCAGGGCTTCGACCCGCTCTCTATCCCTTTCATTCGCCTCGCCCACGAGCGCGGTCTCGGAGTCGGTGACCCGCGCGAGATCGAGGTCGTCGGGGAGGACATCGCCGACGAATCGTGGGGGTTCGTCGCTGGCGACACTTTTGCGAGCCGCGGGCAGAAGCTGATCTATCACGGTCCGCTCAAGCCGCTCGAGAACCTCCTGCTCCGCTCTCCCCTCGTTCCCTGGTCGTACGTCGCGTCGAACGTCTACCACAACGTCTACTGGTACCCAGTGCACGGGCGACGCCGGGTGAAAGAGGCGCTCCAGACCAAGTGGGGGCAACTCTTCCTGAGCTACGACGACGGCAAGGTCGTCCTGCCCGGGCCCGACCCGGTCGGGACGGCGATCGTCGCCGGCGGCCTGGCGGCGCTGCTCGCTGGGATGGTTACGGCGACGCGCTGGTGGCGTAAGCACCACTGAGCCCGTCGAGGAGCGGCAACCCCAGGAGGCGCACTGCAGCCTCCACGCGTTCCCGCGGCCCTCTCGGGACGACGGCGAGCGTCCCCTCGGGCAAACGGACGATTTCGACGACGACCTGGAAACCAGCCTTGGCTACACCACGGGCCGAGGCGACGTTGGGGGCATCGTACCCGATCCAGAAGCGCGCTGCATCCCGCTCCCGCACGAGGATCGCCTGTAGGAGACGAGGATAGACGCCGCGACCGCGCCACTGGGGAGCCGTGACGAAGTCCCACAGGTAGCGCTCTCCCTCCGGGATCACCAACGACAAGTCGAGGGCACCGATCGTGGCCGTCCGCGTGGCGACCCAACCGTAGGCGACCGGAACGCCGTCGATGAGCGCGACGTAGGGCCGATGGCCGGCGGCTCTCCGAGCGTCCAGCTCTCCCTTCGAGTAGCCGCCGAGGGACTCCAGCCACTCGTCCTGACCGTCGAGGACCTGCAAACCGGCCAGCGGAGCCAGCTTCGGCAAGGGGTCGCCGCGCCACCATGTACAGAGCGGGCCGAGCGATTCGACCATACAGCGGTCGCCTTCTACTGCGGCTCAACACTCCCGACGGGAACCCACTCGCGCGTGTCGGCGGACTCGCTGACTCGGGACCGGTACACTCCGCGGTACGCCTCCGGCAGGAGGCGAGCGATCGCGAGCATCACTTCGTCGGCAAGTTCCTCGGCCGACCGCTCGCGCCCGTCAGCAGTCTGCAGCGAGATACGCATCGGTGCACCGATACGGACCGTGACGCGCGGCCAGCCGCGGAGCGGACGACGCCCCTTGGTCCCGTTGAACGGCAACACCTCCGTGCCCCAGATCGCGACCGGGATCACCGGGACATCCGGATTGCGGCGGATCAACAAGCCCACCCCGGGATGCGGTGGTTGCAGCTCCGCCGTTCGGCTGCGGGTCCCCTCCGGGAAGATGCCGACGAGCATCCCCTCACTCAGGAGCTTCTCCGCATGGCGGAGGGCCTGGCGGTCCACGCGTCCTCTATCGACCGGAAACGCACCGGACTGCCGGACGAACCAGCGGATGACCGGGACGCTGAACAGCTCCTTCTTCGCCATGAACAGGACCGGCCGGGTGAACGCCGCGATGATCAGTACCGGATCGGCGTTGTGCAAGTGATTGGCCGCCACGATCGCCGGACCGATCCGCGGGACATGCTCCAGCCCCTCGATGCGGAAACGAATCAGCACGCGAAGGAGCGGCACGACGAAGACCCGTGCCGTGCGGAAGATGAGTGTCTTGATCTTACGGCGACGGGACAGTCGCCACGCTGGTGGAATCTGCTCCATGGTCCGCACATCCACATCGCTGGCGCACGATCGCCACCACCGTCTCCACCACGTCCTCGATCGAGCGTCCGTCCGTGTCGACCACGATCGCGTCCTCCGCTGGGCGCATCGGCGCCACGGCGCGGGTCGCGTCCCGCTGGTCGCGCTCGGCGAGTTCGGCGACGATCTCCTCGAACGACCGTTCGATCCCCCGTGCCGCCAACTCGCGCTGGCGACGTCGCGCCCGTTCTTCCAACGACGCGTGAAGCCAGATCTTGACCGGTGCATCGGGCATCACGACGGTGCCGATGTCACGCCCTGCCATCACGACACGACCATCGCGGGCGATGTCCCGCTGGATGCGCAGCAGGGCACGCCGCACGGCCGGGTGCGAGGAAACGACCGACGCTAGCCGATCGATCTCCGGTGTACGGATCTGCCAGGTCACGTCACGTCCATCCAAGTGTACGTCGTAGAGTCGCCCGTCGGCGACCGAGGGAGGATCGACACGCAACGCCAGCCCCTGCGCCAACTCGGCCAGGCGATCGGCATCGTCAGGCGGAACACCCTGCTCGGACGCCACCAGAGCGAGGGCTCGATAGACGACGCCCGTATCGAAATACAGCGCCCCGAGCCGTTTCGCGACTTCAGCGCCGACGATACTCTTGCCCGACCCTGCGGGGCCGTCGATCGCGACGACGAACCTGCACGGCTCGACCACGGTTCCACTCCCGCCCTCTCGCAACCGGGCCAGCTGGACCCTCCGACAGACCGACCGCGCGTCGCAAGGCCTGAAGCTCTTCCGGCGTCAGGTCACGCCACTGGCCTGGTAGAAGATCGCCCAGCGACACGGGACCGACGCGCACGCGGTGCAGCCGCAGCACCGGATACCCGACGCGCTCGAAGACCCGCCGGATGATGCGGTTCCGCCCCTCGTGGATCACGACCCGGTAGACGGTCCCTTCCGGCTCAGTGCGGAGCGCCTCGAGTCGGCGAATCTGTACCGGTCGGCCATCCACCGGTACGCCGCGCCGGAGCGCCTCCTCGACTTCCGGCGGCGGAAAGCCGTCGACGAGGACCTCGTATTCTTTCTCGAGTTCATAGCGTGGGTGCGTGATGCGGTAGATGAGATCGCCATCGTTCGTCAGCAACAGGAGGCCGGACGAATCGCGATCCAATCGCCCGACAGGAACGACGCGTTCCGGCACCTGAACCAGATCGAGCACCGTCTTGCGCCCGTGCTCGTCAGACGTAGTCGTGATGTAGCCCACCGGCTTGTGGAGGATAATGTACCGCCGCGGTTCAGGGCGCAATAGCTTCCCATCGACCCGGATCTCCTGACGCTCCGGGTCGACCTTGGTTCCGAGTTCCCGCACGATGACGCCGTCCACCGTCACCCGCCCTGCCAAGATGAGCTGTTCAGCCTTCCGCCGCGACGCGATTCCGTGCGCAGCCAGGACTCGTTGCAAACGCTGCTCAGCCATAGTGCACCCTCACCCGCCTGGTCGCGCCTGCCATACGTTGTCCACGCGGATCAGCGGCACGACGAACAGCTCGACGGTTCCGACGTGCAATCGTACCCTACCGACGCGACGATTCGCACTTCTCTGCAACTCGACCGCCACACCGACCCTCGGGAGATCCTCCACCGGCACGATCACGGTCGGAACCAGTGCAGGAACGATCCCATCGGCCTCCAAGCGTGCCAGCTCCGGGAAGGAGCGACCGTCCAGCGTGATCCACCGGTAGCGGGCGTCCAACCACCCAAGGACTGTCTGCGCGTCAACGTACCGGTCGCGACTCCCGAGCACGACGACTACGACCGTGTCGCTCCCCCGCTGGACCGCCAGAACGAGACACTGCCCCGCATCAGGACTCGTGCCCGTCTTGATGCCGACGACGTCGGGTCGACTGACCAAGAGGTTCGTATTCGTGATGGCGATCGAGCGGGCACGCGGCCCGCTCACCGCAATCACCGCACGCTCGGTGTCGACGATGACAGCCAGCGCCGGGTCGGCCAGAAGTGCAGCCGCAGCGATGGCGAGATCGCGGGCCGTCGTGACTTGCCCGGGAGCATCACGCCCGTCCGGCGTCAGAAAACGCGAACGCGTCATACCCAAACGGCGTGCTTCCTCGTTCATGGCAGCGACGAAGGCCTCGCGTGGATCGACTGCGCCTCGAGTCAACCGCTCTCCAGCCACGCGCGCGAGCGCCAGCGCGGCATCGCCCGCGGACGCGATGAGCGTCGCGGCCAAAAGATCGTGCACGCGGACCCGATCTCCCGGGAGCAATCCGGCGTGGCTGTACACCGTTGGGTCGACCAGATCTCCTTCCTCGATGGTGACCCAGTCGGCCAGGTCGAGAACCGCCCGCGCCACCAGCGCTGTCATCATTTTCGTGGTGCTGGCCGGCGCGAGTGGCTCGTCCGGAGCCAGACTCCACAATTCCACGCCAGCCGTTACATCGACTGCGACGACCGCCCGCGCGCTCACGGCCGGGCCGGCGGCGTCGGTCGCCACGGCTTGCAGCTCTATCGCCTCGCGCTCAGCGACCGCCGCCCGTACCGGTTCGACGGCTACCGCGGGCGGAACCAGCGTCGCCGCCACCAGGATGACAGCGAGGAGCCACCAGCCAACCTGGCACGAGGCGGAGGAACCGCGATACGCTATCCGGCGAAGGTATCGGTGCCGAAGGAGGTGGTCGTGGAAACCAGCAGGTCCAGGACGCTGCGAGCCAGCGTCGAGAACGCAGTGGAATACCTCCCTGTCGAGAGCTTGGAGACGATGGCCCAACGGTTGGGGGTCCCCCCGGAGGAAATCGCCAAGCTGGACGCGAACGAGAATCCGTTCGGCCCTCCTCCGGCCGTCGTCGCAGCCTTGGCGTCGGTGACGGACCTGCATCTCTATCCGGACCCCGA
>JBEPZP010000019.1:0-19648 GCA_041640735.1 Thermomicrobium sp. | reverse complement strand
ACGGATCGGCAACGCGAACCTGTGCTCGATCATCCCGATCCTCGAGTACAAGCTCGGCTATCGCTGCTTGCCGCCGGGTAATCTCCGCAAGTTGACTGAAACGTCGCGTTACGTGGCCGAGGTCGCGAACCTCACGCACGATCCGCGCCTGCCCTTCGTCGGCGCCTTCGCGTTCACGCACAAAGCGGGACTGCACGTGAACGCGATCGCCAAGCACCCCTCGGCCTACGAACACATTCCACCGGAGGTGGTCGGCAACACGCGCCACGTCTTGGTCAGCGAGTTGAGCGGACGCAGCAACATCATCGTCAAGGCACGGAGCTTCGGCATCGAACTGGCCGACAAGCCGGAGGTAGTGCGGCGCGTGCTCGAGCAGATCAAGGAGCTCGAGTTCCAGGGATACTGGTTCGAGGACGCCGATGCCTCGCTGGAACTCCTGATCCGGCGGAACTTGCCGGACTATCGACCGCCCTTCGAGGTGCTGGACTACACGGTCCTCACCGAGTACCGGAACGGGCGCGGGATGCTGGCCGAGGCGATGGTGAAGCTCCGGGTAGGCGATCAGGTCTTCCACACGGCGGCTGAAGGGAACGGCCCGGTGAACGCACTCGACCGGGCCACCCGAAAGGCGCTCCAGGAGTTCTATCCGGAGATCGCCGCCGTCGAGCTGGAGGACTACAAGGTCCGGGTCCTGGATGACCACCACGGGACAGGTGCGAAAGTCCGCGTCTGGATCCGTTCCGGCGACGCCCGCGGCAGTTGGAACACGGTCGGCTCCTCGGAGAACATCATCGAGGCGTCGTGGCTGGCGCTGGCCGATAGCCTCGCCTATCCTCTCGTGACACGGTCAGAGGTGGCGTCGCGCATCCCGCAGTTGGCTTCGGTCGCCTCGTGAAGGCGGGTGGGGCAGGTGGCCAGACACACGCCACCTGCCCCGAGGTCGCTGCGCTCAGAGCCAGCCTTCGCGGTAGAAGAGTTCGGCGTTGAGGACCGAGGCGCCCGCAGCGCCGCGGATCGTGTTGTGGCCGAGGACGACGAACCGGATATCGAAGACCGGGCATGGACGGACGCGACCGACGACCGAGGCCATGCCCCGCTCGGCGTCACGGTCGAGCACCGGCTGAGGGCGATCGGGCTCGTCGAGCACGACGACCGGCTGGCGGGGAGCACTGGGGAGTTCGAGTTCTTGTGGTCGGGCGCGGAAGGCGCGCAGCACCTCCACGACGTCTGCCGGTGTCGCCGGTCGGGCGAGCTTGAGGCTGACGGTCTCGAGGTGCCCGTCGCGCACGGGGACGCGGTTGCAGTGCGCGCTCAAGACCAGCGGCGCATCGTGGAAGCTCCCGTCAGCCCACGTGCCGAGGATCTTCCGCGACTCCGCCTCGATCTTCTCCTCTTCACCACCGATGTATGGGATGACGTTATCGATGAGGTCGAGCGAGGGCACGCCTGGATACCCAGCACCGGACGCTGCTTGCAAGGTCGTGACGATGCCACGCTCGATACCGAAGGCGTCGTAGATCGGCTTGAGCGCGAGCACGAGGTGGATCGTCGAGCAATTGGGGTTGGCGACGATGAACCCCTCGCGCCAGCCGCGCAACTGCCGTTGTCGCTCGATCGCGCGGGCATGGTCGGCATTGACCTCGGGGATGAGCAGCGGGACATCGGGATCCATACGGTGATCGCGCGCGTTGGTGAAGACCTTCTTGCCCTCCGCGGCGAGTGCCTCTTCGATGGCGCCAGCGACACCACCGGGAAGCGCCGAGAAGACGACGGGGCTGGTGATCGGTTCTTCGATGTGCTTCACCACCATGTCGCGGACTTCTTCGGGCGGTGCAGCGCTGATCCGCCAATTGACCGCCTCGGCGTAGCGCTTCCCGGCCGAGCGGTCGCTGGCGACGAGCTCAGCGATGCGGAACCAGGGGTGTCCAGCCAGCAGCTGGACGAAGCGTTGCCCGACGCTCCCCGTCGCGGCGAGAATTGCGACATCGATCCGTTCTGCCACAGTACCCTCCCTTCGAACCGCTCGACACAACAAAGCCGGCAGAGGTGGATCCCTCTGCCGGCGCTCGCTCGAGGTTTACCACGCGTCACGGGGCGCCCGAGCGCACGCCGGCACCACGAGTGGTTGTTGTGGTGAAAGTCACGTGGGCCATTGCGTGCACGGTCTCGACTCCTTCGGGCGTCGCTCCCATTGCGCGAGGCGCTGCGGCTCGCCTACCCTGTCAGCGCCTGGCGACACTGTACCAGGCGCTGCGGTATCGGTCAAGGAGCGGACGGAAAGGATTCGCAGATGCACACTGTCGGTCTCGCCTTGCTCGGTGTGGGGACGGTCGGCTCGGCAGTCGTGAAGACGTTGCAAGAGAAAGGAGACGAGATCCGGCAGCGTTCCGGCATCCACTTCGTCGTGCGCTGGGGGCTGGCTCGCCGGCCGGAGCGCGTCCTCGCTGCAGGTCTGCCCGAGCGCGCGGTCGCGACCTCGATCGAGTCGATCTTGGCGGATCCGGGGGTGTCGGTCGTCATCGAAGCGATGGGCGGTGAGGAACCGGCAGCCACCTACATGAAACGGGCGCTCGAGGCCGGAAAACACGTAGTGACGGCGAACAAGGAGGCACTGAGCAAGCACTTCGCCGAGCTCGTGGCGACGGCGCGGAAACACGAGCGGGCGTTGCTCTTCGAGGCGAGCGTCGGGGCTGGCATTCCACTCATGGCTAGCCTGCGGCAGCTGCTCGCCGTCAACCGTGTCGAGCGGGTTCGCGGCATCGTCAACGGCACGACCAACTACATCCTGACGATGATGAGCGAGGAAGGGATCCCCTACCACGACGCGTTGCGGGAGGCACAGCGACTCGGCTACGCCGAGCCGGACCCGACTGCCGACGTCGAGGGGTTCGATGCCGCCTACAAGCTCAGCATCCTCGCCTCGCTCGTCACGGGGAGGCACGTTCCGCCGGACCGCATCGAGCGGCGGGGTATCACCAGCGTCACGCCGGATCAGATCCTCGATGCCCGGACACGTGGTGGCGCGATCAAACTGATCGCTGAGGCGGTGGCGCGCGATGGGGCGTGGGAGCTGCGAGTGCAACCGACCTTCGTCCCCGGGAGCGACCTTCTGGCGCACGTGCGGCTCAACCTGAATGCGATCGAGTTGACCTGTGATCGTGTGGGCACCATCGTCTTGTACGGTCCGGGGGCCGGCCCAGCACCGACAGCGGCCGCGTTGCTCGCTGACGCCGTCGACGCGGTGCGGTTCGGGCCAGCGCTCCTCCCAACCGTCGAGCCGCGGAACGAGTGAAGCCGCGGTGCACACAGGAGCGGGGGATCACCGATCCCCCGCTCCTGTGTGCTCACTGGGCCGTTCTCGCTCAGGGTTCGGCCAAAAAGTCGGCGATCACTGGCCCGATCTGGTCGAAGTCCTTGAGGAAGGCGTCGTGGCCGTTGGGCGAATCGAGTTCCCAGTAGCGAGCATCCGTGCCGAGTGCTCGCAAGTCTTCGGCCAGACTGCGCACCTGACTCGGCCAAAAGAGGATGTCCGAGCGGATGCCGATGCAGAGCGTGCGCGCGCGGATACGCGCCAGACCGGCGTGATAACCGCCACGGTCACGCCCCAGGTCGTGCGAGTCCATCGCCCGCGTAAGGTAGAGATAGCAGTTGGCGTCGAACCGCCGCACTAACTTGTCGCCCTGGTAGTGGAGGTACCCTTCGACGTCGTACCGTCCCAGGAATTCCGGCCAGGCTGTGTAACGGGCTCCGGTGCGACGCTGGAAGCGGGACGACATCAGTTCGTCCGACTGGTAGGTGATCATGCCGAGCATGCGGGCGATAGCCAGACCGCGCTGCGGTCCCTCGCCGTCCTCGTATTCGCCGTTGCGCCACTCTGGGTCGAGCATGATCGCCCGCCGCTGCACCTCGTTGTAGGCGATCCCTTGGTCGGAGAACTGTCCGCCCACAGCGATCGGGACGATCCGCTCGACGCGCTCGGGATACATCGCTGCCCACTCGAGCACCTGCATGCCCCCGAGCGAACCGCCGAGGACGGCATAGACGCGCTCGATCCCGAGCTGGTCCAGCAGCAAAGCTTGGGTGCGGACGATATCGCGAATGGTGATCAGCGGGAAGCGGAGGTTGTAGCGCTGGCCGGTCCGTGGGTCGATCGAGCGTGGTCCAGTGGAGCCGTAACAGCTGCCGAGGACGTTGGCGCAGACGACGAAATAGCGCTCGGTGTCGATGAACCGACCGGGCCCGACCATCGGCTCCCACCAGCCGGGCTGGTCGCCCGGTGCGTGGGAAGCGACGTGGCTGCTCCCGGTGAGCGCATGGCAGATCAGGACCACGTTGTCGCGCGCCGGGCTCAACGTCCCCCAGGTTTCGTAGGCGATGTCGACGACCGGCAACACGTCGCCGTGTTCGGTCACGAACGGCTGTTCCGGGGTCGCGATGCGCGCGATACGATAGGTACAGGGCAGAGTCGTGGTCACCGTCTTCCCTCCGCTCATGGTCACACTCCCCCGAGCGCATGCCCCGCGGGAATGCGCCGCCTCGTGCTCATCGGTTCGCGTGGAGGGATTCAGTAAGAAGCCCTCCACGTGATGGTGGAGGGTCCTGCATCGCTGCATGGACCGCGCTCATCGTGCGGAGCTCTCGCGCTCCGCCGGCATTGGCACCTGGCGCAGTGGCCTGCGCTGGTTGCCGGGTTTCGTCGGGCCGTTCCCTCCACCGCTCTGGATGAGCGCCGGCCTCTCGATTGTTGAGCGATATTCTAGGGGTTCCGGGCCGTGCTGTCAAGGTATCCTGAACGGAGAGCGATTCCCTCGAGCGGGCGCAATGCTCTCCCGCGCTGGCCGGTGGGGCGGTGCTGCGCGGATGAGTGACCCAGCTAGAGATGCCCATGGGGACACCGGACGGAGGTGCCCGGCCGTCCGCTCCGACCGGCTCGCCACTCGGTCATCGTCTGCCTGGCGCGGGCGGTGGGAGCGTGGGGGATGCCGGAGCGTACCCGGTCAGTTCGACGTAGCCTTGCCCGGTGACCGATCTCCCGTTCTGCTGTGCCTGGACGGTGACGGCGCCTTCCCAGTAGATCGTCCCGGTCGAGCGCAGCGTCTGCAGTTCTTGGTCGGCTACCAGGGGCGTTACGCTGGCGACCAGACCGAGTGGCAGGACGGTGATCTCCCAACCGCTCGGATAGACCGCGCCGGTGTGTGGACTCGTCCAGGTGCCGGTGGCGCGGAGTTCGATCTGCTCGGCTTCGAGCGGCAGGGTGCGCCCGTCTGGGAGCACGGCCGTGCCGCGCCGGTCGACAACGGTTTGGTCAGCACTACGTGACTGCCAGAGCATGAGGTCGGTGCCGTCGTCGAGCTGGAGGGCGAACCAGTCCCAGCCGCCGGGGCCGAGGATGAAGTTACCCCACTGGTGGTCGTGCCACCCGAGGCCGCTCACGGTATGGTCTCCGTCTTCCATGCGCAGTCGACCGTTCACGGCCAACCGTGTGCGCGAGTAGTAATAGGATCCGGTCGCTGGTGCCCATTCGAAATAGCCGCCGTGGTGGAGGACCGGTGGGCGCATGGAGCGAAGTTCGAGTTCGAGTGCAAAGCTGTCGCTCGAGGCGCGGATCCGGTCGGATGCGCCGTCGCTCACCAGTTTCCAATCGAGCACGGTGAGGCGGAGCGGCCAGCCCTCCTGCCGCTGTGGGAGCGCCACGACACGCTCGTCCCAGCGGAAGAGCTGGCGGTCGATGGCGGTCAGTGCGGCGTGGGCCGCGTAGACGACCGGGTAGCCGAAGCGCTGCACTTGGAAGACCACGAACTCGAAGCCGAACCGTTCCTGCGTGTCGCTCGCGAGGTGCCCGGTGTAGTACCACCACTCGGTCAGGACGTCGTGGGAGCCGTAGTCGCGTGGAAAGAGGATCGGCCCTGGCGCTGGTGGTGGGGTGAGGAAGAGGGCTGCCGGGCGTGGCGTCTCTGTAGGTGTCATCATGGTCGCTGGTTCGGCAGCGCTGCGGCAGGCGAGCAGCGCTAACCCGAGCCAGCCGATCACGTGTCGGCGGCGCATCAGTGCTCGATCCGAACCGTCTCGAGGACGCGCGATATCCGTCGCGGCACCCACCAGTTCCAGTCACCGAGCAGGCGCATTGTCGCCGGAACAAGAAGCGTCCGCACGATACTGGCATCGAGGGCGATGGCGAGAGCGATGCCGAGACCGAGCGCCTTGATCAAAACCACGTCTGCGGTGACGAATGCCGAGGCGACGACGACGAGGATGAGTGCTGCGCCGGTGATGATGCGTCCGCTCCGGGCCAGTCCGGTGGCGACGGCGAGGCGGTTATCGTGTGTCTGATCCCACGCCTCGCGCACGCGGCTGAGGAGGAATACCTCGTAGTCCATCGAGACTCCGAAGAGGATGCAGAACATGACGATCGGTAAGGACGCCTCGGTGAACCCGAGCGGTGAGAAGCGCAGGAGCGAACTCAGGTGACCCTCCTGGAAGACGAAGACGAGCGCGCCGTAGCTCGCTGTCAGGCTCATCAGGTTGAGGACGATCGCCTTGATCGGGAGGAGAACCGAGCGCAAGAGGAGGAACAGCACGACGTAAGTGGCGAGCACGACCGTGAGAGCGGCGTAGGGGAAGGTGCTGTACATCCGATCGACGACGTCGACGATCTCCGCCGTACCGCCGTCGACCCAGAGGCGGAGGCCGGGGCCGGGGTCCAGGGCGCGGATATCGTGCAGCAGTTGCTTGGCGCGCTCGCTCGCTGGCAAGGCATCGGTGTAGACGTAGATCGCTGCCAGGTGGTCGCCGGCGAGTTGCGCGTAGGCGCGGCGGAGGATCGGGTCGGGGATCCGGTCCGGGTCAGCGTAAAGCAGCTGGTACTGCTCCAGGGAGATCCGTGGATCGATGGTCACGATGCTGGTGACGCGCGTCACGCGCGGATCGGCAGCGAGCTGGCGGGTGAAGTCGTAGAGCGCAGCGAGGGTCGCCGGATCGTTGACGGGACGTTCGGTCTCGACCGCGAGGACGAGCGGCGAGAGTGCACCGTCACCGAAGGCGCGGCGGAAGGCCTCCAGCGCTTGCCGTGATGGTGTCGACGTCGGCAAGATGGTCGCGTCGGGGGAACTCAACTCAACGTTGCGGAAGGGAAACGCGAGGAAAAGGAGGAGGGTGACGACGGGAATCGCGATCTGCCACGGACGGCGCATCACGAGATCGGACATCCAGTACCAGAAGCGACCCGTTTCCGCACCGCGGCGGATGAGGCGGAGTGCATCGATCCGCTTACCGAGGATCCCCATAGTAGCTGGGAGCAGCGTGAGGCTCGCGCTCACGGCGACGAAGACGACGAGCATACCGGCGATACCGACGGAGCGCATGAAGAGGAACTCGAAGAATCCGAGCCCGGATAGACCGATCAGCACAGCTAAGCCGGAGAAGAAGACGGCGCGCCCGGCAGTGGCCGTCGTGCGGGCGACCGCATCCGCGACGCCGTTCGACGCGAGCTCCTCGCGGAACCGGCTGACCAGGAAGAGCGAGTAGTCGATCGAAAGACCGAGCCCGAGAAGGGTGGCGACGTTCAAGGTGAAAATGGAAAGTTCTGTGAAACGGGTGAGGACATAGACGATGCCCAGCACGAGGGCGACGGTGACGCCACCGATGAAGAGCGGCACCGCTGCGGCAACCGCAGAACCGAAAACGTAAAGCAGCGCGACCAAGGCGAAGGGGAAAGCGATGAGTTCAGCGCGTCGCAAGTCGCGTTCCGTCACGCGTTCGAGATCGGCATAGAAGGCCGGTGCGCCGGCGATCTGGACGGTGAGCTCCGTCGGCCGCAGCGCCGCCTGGATGTCGTCGAGGACGCGCTGCGCTTGCTCCGGTTCCAGATCGAGTTCGATGACCGAATAGGCGAGCGAGCCATCCGGCGCGATCTGGGAGGGGTTCTCCCAGAAGTGCTGCAAACCGGTGACGTGTGGGAGTCCGGGAACATCGGCCAGTGCCTCCTGCGCCTGGCGCACGAACGCGGGGTCGGTCGGTCGGAGCGCCGGGTGCGAAAAGAGGACGAGAATGGAGCTCGGGCTGTACCCCGGAATGCGCTCGCGCAGGAGTTGACGGGTGCGAGCGGCCTCCGTGTGTGGACTGGAAAAGCCGCCGACCTCCAACGCTCCGAGCACGCGCGGGAGGAACGGTATAGCTGCCACGACTGCGAGGATCCAGGCGAGAAGGACCCACCAACGGAAGCGGTACGAGAACCGACCGATGCGCTCGAACACGGCCTACCTCCCGGGCAGGCAAGCCGCCTGCCCGGAGAGTTGTACCAAAGGATGCGGCGACGTATCGATTGGTCAGACGGGAGCCGTGACGCGGTCAGGTTCGCGCTCGGCACGCAGTTCCGCGATGTCCTGCAGCTGGTCGAGCAACCAGCGTCGCAGGTCATGCTCGAGTACGTGTTGACGGAGTTGCTCGGCTCGCCAGGCACGCTCGGCGGCGGGCATGGTCAGTCCGCGCCACAGGGCTTCCGCGGTGCCTTCGATGTCGGTGGGAGACACCGTCAGTGCCCAATGGCCGAGCTGTTGGTAGGCTCCGGCGCCCTCGGAGAGGATGAGGACACCGTTGCGTTCGTTGAGCAAGGCTCCTTCCTTCGCGACGAGGTTCATCCCGTCGAAGATAGCGTTGACGAGGAGGACGTCGTAGAACTTCATGGCTGCGAGAGCGCGCGGGTAATCGTCGCCGACGAAGAGGTGCACTGGTTGCCAGTTGATCCCTTCGATGTGGGCGGCGTTGGCGTACTTGGCGTTGATCCGACCGACGACGGCGTTGATCTCGTCCAGGTAGTTGATGTACTCGGCGACCTCCATGCGGGTCGGGACGAGAAACGCCAGGAAGTTTACCCGGCCGATCAGTTCGGGATGTGCCTCCAAGAGACGGTCGTAGGCGAGGAAGCCCCGCACCACGTTCTTGCTCGGTTCGGCGCGGTCCACGCGGATGATCGTGAACTCGTTGCGGAATGCTTGCAAGTGTTCCTCGTGTCGGCGTGCGTCCTCGCTGGCTGCGACTTCCCGGACGAAGTCGGGGTCGATCGAGATGGGATAGACGCGTACGCGGGTCGTCCGGCCCCGGTAGGTGACCTCGCGCCGGCGGTAATCGACCTCGGCCTCAGGGAGGTTGGCATCGACGGTGTTGAGGAAGCTCCGTGCGTGCCGCGGCGTCTGGAAGCCGACGATGTCGTTGGCCAGCAATCCCTCGCAGATGGCACGACGCATCTCGATGGGGAGGAGACGCCAATAGTCCTGGTCCGGCCAGGGGATGTGCACGAAATGGTGGAGGAGGAGGTCAGGACGCTGTTCGCGCACGAAGGCTGGCGCTAGATACAGGTGGTAGTCCTGCAGGAGCACGATCGGCTCCTGTGGAGCGACGTCGGCCGCGGCGACGATTTCCTCAGCGAACAGCTGGTTGACGACCACGTATCCCTCGTGCCATGCCCTCCACGTCTCGTAGTCGATGTCCGGCGCGCGGGGCGTGTCCCACAGGTAGTGCTGTAGGAACCAGAGAAGCGGGTTAGCGATGCGGTTGTAATAACCGCGGTAGGCTTCCGGCTCCGGGAGGACGAAGCGCACGCGGAAGCTCTCGAGGTCGGGGTGGTCGATGTACGGTTCCTGCCGCTGCCGCATCCGCTCGGCCAGGAGCCGGTCGGTCGGGGTCATCGCGCAGGCGATCCAGATCGCCTCGGCATAGCGTGCTGCCGCACTCATAGCGGTGATGACGCCCCCCGTGCCGCGCTTGGAGACGATCTCGCCGTCGTTGGTCTGATGGAACTCGATCGGACCGCGGTTCGAGGCGATGATCAGTGTGGAGCGGTCGAGCAAGTCGCGGATCGAACGCGGTAGCGCCAGAGCCTGCCCGTCCCGGTTGTGCGCAGCCTGGCCGGATCCCATCGCGGTCCTCCTCTCCCTGTCGATCTGCTGTTGTCTGTCCGAGATGCAGAGGAAGCGACTGTACCCGAGGGCGGTTCAGCGACCGGTCACGAGGCAGACGCGCTTCCCAGCGTGCAGGGACATAGTAGCACACGATTCGCAGCCGTGCACGACCGGCTGGGAAGACAGGCCTGTGGGTGCCGGCGGAGCGAAGAGCGCGGACGGTTGGCCTGGCTGAGGCTATTCGACCATCACGTTGCCCACCATGCCGAGGTCTTTGTGGCCGGATACTCCGCAGAAGAACTCGTATGTACCCGGCTGACTAGGAGCGGTGAAAGTGAACTCCACCGTCTCTCCTAGTTCGACGGCGACTTCGAGGTCTGCTTCCTCGAACGTGAAGTCGTGCTCGATCTGACCGACGTTGGTGAGCTGGATGGTTACCTGTGTGCCCGGAGCGACGCGTATGACGTTCGGAGCGAAGGCATATTCGGTCGCCTTCATCGTGATACGCACGCTACCGCTACCGGTGGGCGTGGTCCCGGTACCTCGCCGACAGGCGCCTCCGACCACGCTCAACGCGAGGACCAACACGATGAGGCCGACCACGCGCAACGGAGCCGACCACGGCATCGACGGAAACGCTAGACGTGCCATCGCCCACCCCCACCTGATGCGACCGTGAGTGTGAGGAACCTTTACCGCTGCCCGCTATGGGGAAGAAGTGCTCCAGCACTGCAGGGCATGACGCTTTCCGTGCCAGTGAACGGCGACTTGTCCGTTGGCTACTCGGGACCGCGAGCCGCTGTGAACCGTTTCCCCTGTGTATCTCCCAACGAGCGGCATGCGCTCCAGATTTGTGCGCAGGGGACTCGCGGGAGGAAACGCGGGGCTCCGATGTGCGGGCTTCCTCCCGAGCGTGGATCGGAATGGTCAGAGGAGGACGAAATGCCGGGGTGGATGCCTCGACATCCACCCCGGCGCGATGCGTCACCTGGCAATGGGACTGGCTCGGACTACTTGACCTCGAGCTTGCCGACCATGCCGAGCTCCTGGTGGCCCGGCACCGTGCACCAGAAGTCATAGGTGCCCGCCTGGCTCGGCGCGGTGAAGGTGAAGTCGACCGACTTGCCCGGGTCGACCATCGGGGAGGTCGCCGGATTGATCTGGTCGCAGTGGAAGTTGTGCTGTAGCGTTCCGACGTTCTTGAGTGTGAGCGTCACACTCTGGCCGGCGGAGACGGTGATCGTCTCGGGCTTGTAGAAGTATTCACCCATCTCGACGGTGATTTTCCCACCGCCACCACCGCTCGGCGTGCCGCCACCACCGCCACCGCCGCCGCAGGCTGCGAGCAGGGCGCTCACGGCAGGGACAGCAATCGCGAAAGCCGTCGCTCGGCGCAGGAGCGTTCGTCGCGTCACACGGTCAGCACGTCGCTCGATCATCGCGGAAGCCTCCTCACTCGGCACGCAGTTCGTGCCCGATGCTCTATCCAGTGCCTTCGGCGCTGCGCTGAAGCACAGCGCACGCTGGAAGTATGCCAAACGGGCTGTGCAAAGGCTGTTTCTACGCGGAGATGTCAAACTTTCCCCGACAATACCGGCCTCAGGACAGGACGTCGTCGACGGTGGCGAACCGGTAGCCCTCGGCGGTCAGAGCCTCGATGAGTGCAGGCAAGGCTGCAGCATCTGTCGACTGCGCACCGACGTGCAATAAGACGATCGCACCCGGCTGCGCGTGGTCGAGCACGCGCTGCACGATCGCCGCCGGTGCGAGTCCACGCCAGCCGAGCGTATCGACTGTCCAGAGCAAGAGAGTATCGTAGCCGAGTTCGGGTAATTGGACGAGCAAGGCGTCGTCATAGTCGCCGTACGGCGGGCGGAAATAGGGGCGCAACGTATCCAGTCGTCCGCTCACCCGGGCTACCGCCTCTTCGGCTGCGCGGATTTCCTCGGCTCGTCGTTCCGGTGCGAGCGGGCTAGCACCGGTCGACCGACCGGTGAAGGAGGGGTGCGTCGCGCTGTGGTTGACGAGTCGGTGCCCTTCTTCCAGCATCCGCGCGACCAGGTCGGGGTTGGCCTGCGCCCACGCGCCGGTCATGCCGAAAGTCGCACGGATGCCGTATGCGGCGAGGGTGTCGAGGATGTCCTCGGCGAAACCACGGTCGGCGCCGCAATCGAAGGAGAGCACGATGACCGGTTGATCGGTGGCGAGACGCGTGACGATCCGCGCTCGCTCGACTCCTTGGGGTACTGGTGTGGCGGTGGGATGAGTTGGTGTCGGCACCGGCGTCGGTGGAGGCACTGTGGGTGTCGGTGCTGGCTGGGGAGTCGGGGTCGCAGTCGGCGTCGGCGGCAGGCTCATCGCTGTCGGTGTCGGTGGAGGTGGGCTCGGTGTCGGCGAGAGGGCGCTCGTAGCGCTCGGAAGTGGACTCCCGCCCGGTGTGGGATAGGTGATCGGCCCGCGACAGGCGGCCAGCAACAGGGCGAACAGGAGCGCAGCGAGCGTCGCCGGCAGCAACCGCACCCGGTTCACCAGATCCCCAGCGCGTCCTTCGCCTCTTCGCTCATCATGTCCGGCGTC
The DNA here is from genome assembly GCA_041640735.1 of Thermomicrobium sp. Taxonomy (GTDB): domain Bacteria; phylum Chloroflexota; class Chloroflexia; order Thermomicrobiales; family Thermomicrobiaceae; genus Thermomicrobium. Next base: position 7,175 of record JBEPZP010000019.1, on the reverse strand, counting down.
CACGGCGGACTCCACACCAGGTTGACGTCGACGTTGCCGAGGTCTGGGAGGTCGCGCAGCGCGTAGTTGACCTCCTCCGTCAGGATCGGGCCGAGCGGACAGCCGAACGTCGTCAGCGTCATCGTGACGATGACGTCGGTCTTTCCGTCTTCACGATCGACGAGGTCGATCCCATAGATGAGCCCGAGGTTGACGACATCGACGCCGAGTTCTGGGTCGATCACCTGCTTGAGGCGCTCGCGGACGTCGTCTTCGGTGAACTTGGCCATAGCTCCCCCTGTCGTGCAATGCGCAACGCGGACGGCATCGCCACGGTCGGCTCAGGTGGGCCACTCGTTGAGTCCGTAGGCGGCAGCCTTGAGCACCTTGAGGCTCAAGAGGGCGCACTTGCGCCGTGCTGGGCTGATCGGTACACCGAGTTCTTCGAGCAGATCATCGGCACTCAGGCGCCGCACCTCCTCGAGCGACTTGCCTTTCACCATTTCGGTCAGAATAGACGCGGAGGCCTGGCTGATCGCGCAACCGCGCCCGCTGAACCGGATGTCGACGATGCGGTCGTCAGCCAGTTTGAGATCGATCCGGATGCGGTCGCCGCAGAGGGGGTTGGAGTCCTCGAACGACCGATCGGGATTCTCCAGCGTCCCGTAGTTTCGGGGGTTCTGGTAGTGGTCGAGGATATGCTCGCGATAGAGGTCGGACACGCGCGTGCCTCCGCCGATTCCGTCAACCTTCGACGCCGAAGACTCGACGCGCCTCTTCCAAGGCTTCGACGAGCCGGTCGACGTCTCCTTCATGATTGTAAAGGTAGAAGCTCGCGCGCGTCGTAGCGGTAACGCCGAGTCGGCGCATGAGCGGCTGCGTGCAGTGGTGGCCCGCCCGGACAGCGACGCCGTGCTGGTCGAGGATCGCTGCGACATCGTGCGGATGGACCTCGCCGAGCGTGAAGCTGATGACCCCAGCCCGGTCCTCGCCGGTCGGCCCGAAGAGACGGATGCCGGGGATCTCCTCCAAGCGCGGCAAGGCATAGTCGAGCAGTGCACGTTCGTGGTGGCGAATAGCGGTCATCCCGATCGCTTCGAGGTAGTCGATGGCCGCACCGAGTGCGACGGCGTCAGCGACGCTCGGCGTACCAGCCTCGAAGCGGGCGGGGATGTCGCCCGGCGTGAAACCTTCGGTCGTCACCGTGCGGATCATCCCGCCGCCCCCGAAGAGGGGAGGCAGCGCCGTCAGGAGGTCGTAGCGTGCCCAGAGCACGCCGATACCGAACGGCCCGAGCATCTTGTGCCCCGAGAAGGCGAGGAAATCAGCACCGAGTTCGCGGACGTTGACCGGGAGGTGCGGGACGCTCTGGGCACCGTCGACGAGCACCAACGCTCCTGCCTCGTGGGCGAGGCGAGCGATCTCTTTGACCGGGTTGATCGTCCCCAGGGCGTTGGAGACGTGCGTCACGGCGACCAGTTTTACCGGCTCGCTCCGCAGCAGCCGCTCTAACTCTTCCAGCACGAGGCGTCCCTCCGCGTCGATGTCGACGAAGCGGACGACGATGCCTCGCTCGGCGGCCAGTTGATACCAGGGGACGATGTTGGAGTGATGCTCGAGGATCGTCGTGACGACGACGTCGCCGGCCCGGAGGTTCGTCGCGCCCCAGGTGCGCGCGACGAGGTTGATCGCCTCGGTGGTGTTGCGGACGAAGACGACTTCCTCGGCGCGCGCTGCACCGATGAAGCGGGCGACTTTGGCGCGCGCTTCCTCGTAGAGGAGCGAGGCCTCCTCGCTCAGCTCGTAGATGCCGCGGTGGATATTCGCGTTACTGGTGCGGTAGAAGCCAGCGAGCGCCTCGATGACGCTCGCTGGCTTCTGTGACGTGGCCGCGCTGTCGAGGTAGACGAGCGGCTTACCTCCCCGCACGGTGCGTCGCAGGATGGGGAAGTCCGCCCGGATCCGCTCGACGTCGAGTGGTGGAGTGCTCGCTCGTGCGTTCATAGCCCGATCTTCCGCGCGATGGCGCCGCGCACCGTCTCTTGGACTTCAGTCACCGGAACACGCTCGATCACCTCGTCGAAGAAGCCGTCGACGATCAGTTTTACGGCCTCGGGTCGGCTGATGCCACGGCTCATGAGGTAGAAGATGTACTCTTCCTCCACCTGGCCGACGGTCGCGCCGTGGGTGCAGCGCACGTCGTTGGCGCCGATCTCCAAGTTGGGGATAGTATCGGCCCGGGCGTTCGGCGAGAGGATCAGGTTGCGGTTCGCCTGGTAGGCGTCAGTCCGCTGCGCTTGCGGGAAGACCTTGATCAACCCGCTGAAGACCGTGCGCGCGCGGTCCTTGAGCGCGCCTTTGTAGAGGAGGTCGCTGGAGGCATAGGGTGCAACGTGCCACTGGCGCGTCTGGTGGTCGAGATGTTGGGAGTCATCGGCGAAGTAGAGCCCGAGCATCTCGGCCGTGGCACCGGGCCCGACCAGGTTGCTGGCGATGAACGCCTTGCTCAACTTCGAACCGAGGCTGACGTTGAGCGTGTTGACCACTGCGTCCTGCTGCAGGAGCGCCCGCTGGGTGGTGAAGTTCCAGACGCTGTAGCCCCAGTCCTGCAACTGGATGTACCGGACTTGCGCCCCCTCCTTGGCGATGATCTCGACCACGTTGGAGGCGATGAGCGGTTCCTCGACGGTGGGCGACGCCCACGTGTCGATCAGGACGACAGTCGCACCCGGCTCAGCGATGAGGAGCGTATGCGCGAAGATGCCGGTGCCAGGCGTTTCCGCCCACACAAAGCTGCGCAGCGGTAGGGCGACCTCGACGTTCTCGGGCACGTAGAGGAAGGTGCCGCCACTCCAGAAGGCGCCGTGCAGCGCCGTGAACTTGTTCTCCTGCGGTGTCACCGCCTCCGTCATGAAGTAGCGCTGGACCAGTTCCGGGACCTCGCGCGCAGCTGTCAGCAGGTCAGTGAAGATGACCCCTTGTTGGAGCGTGTTGGGGTCTAGCTGCGCGTAGACGACTGTCCCGTCGACCTGAGTGAGCAGACCGGACCGCAAGGCTGCATCGCCGAGGATCTCGAAGAGCGCTTGCGGGAGTGCCTCCGGCCCGCTCACGCGGCTCCGCAACTCGGCGAAGGGGAGCACTGCATCGATCGGTAGCCGCCGGATGTCGGTCCGGCGCCATTCCTCGTCAGTGCGGCTCGGCATCGGCGTGCGTTCGTAGATCTCCCAGGCTGCGAGCCGTCGTTCGCGCAACCAGTCCGGCTCGCCCAAGAGATACGAGAGTTCTTCGGCGGCTTCGCGCGTGAAGCCACGCGTTCGCTCAGCTACTCTGGTGCTCATAGTCTCCCCTCGGAACGCTCGTAGGCGGCACGGGGCACTCGCCCCGTGCCGCCGGATCGTCATCCGACCGAACCCTCCATCTCGAGCGCGATCAAGCGGTTGAGCTCGACGGCGTATTCGAGCGGGAGTTCCTTGGTGATCGGCTCGATGAAGCCGTTGACGATCATGCTCATCGCTTCGGCCTCGCTCAGCCCGCGGCTCTGCAGGTAGAAGAGCTGCTCCTCGGCGACCTTGCTGACCGTCGCCTCGTGGCCGATGGAGACCTGTTCCTCCTCGATCTCCATGTAGGGGTAGGTGTCGGTGCGGCTCTGCTCGTCGAGGAGCAGCGCGTCGCAGACGACGTTGGCGCGCACGTGGTGAGCGCCGCGGTGCACCTTGACCAAGCCGCGGTAGCTCGCGCGACCTGTCCCCTTGGAGATCGACTTCGAGATGATCTGCGACGAGGTATAGGGTGCGACGTGCACCATCTTGCCGCCAGCGTCCTGGTGCTGACCGTCGCCCGCGAAGGCGACCGAGAGTACTTCACCGCGCGCGCCTGGCTCCATGAGCCACACCGCTGGGTACTTCATGGTGACCTTGGAGCCGAGGTTGCCGTCGACCCACTCCATGGTGGCGTCGCGGTAGGCGGCGGCTCGCTTCGTCACCAGGTTGTAGACGTTCTTCGACCAGTTCTGGATCGTCGTGTAGCGGCAGCGGGCGCCTTCCTTGACGATGATCTCGACGACCGCGCTGTGCAAGGACGCGGCACTGTAGATCGGTGCCGTGCATCCCTCTACGTAGTGCACGTACGCGCCGGGCTCCACGATGATGAGCGTACGCTCGAACTGCCCCACGTTCTCCGCGTTGATCCGGAAGTACGCCTGCAGCGGCACCTCGACGCGGACGCCTTCCGGCACGTAGACGAAGGAACCACCCGACCAGACCGCCGAGTTGAGGGCAGCGAACTTGTTATCGTTGGGCGGCACGATCGTGCCGAAATACTGCTTCACCAGGTCCGGGTACTCGCGGACCGCGGTGTCCATGTCGCAGAAGATGACACCCAACCGCTTCAACTCTTCGCGCAGCGAGTGATAGACCACTTCGGACTCGTACTGCGCGCCGACTCCAGCGAGGAAGCGTCGCTCCGCTTCCGGGATACCCAACCGATCGAAGGTGCGCCGGATGTGCTCGGGGAGCTCGTCCCAGCTCGTGCCCTTCCGCTCAGTAGGCTTGATGTAGTAGACGATCTCGTCGAAGTTGAGCTCCGAGAGATCGGCCCCCCACGTCGGCATCGGCCGGCGCAGGAAGTACTCGAGCGCCTTCAAGCGGAACTCACGCATCCAGTCCGGCTCGTTCTTGATCCAGGAGATCTGCTCGACGACTTCCCGGTCGAGACCCTTGCGGGCCTTGAAGACGTACTGTTCGGGGTCGCGGAACCCATACTTCTCGGCGTACTCGCTTCCGAGACGCTTGAGTTCGACTTCTGGCGTTGCCATGATCCAGCCTCCTTCCGCGGCGCGTCCTCAGGACGCTGCCTCGGCATACTGCGCCTTGATCCAGTCGTAGCCCTTCTGCTCGAGCTCCTCGGCGAGCTCCGGGCCACCGGACGCCGCGATCTTCCCGTCGAGCATGACGTGGACGTAATGCGGCTTGATGTAGTTCAGGATCCGCTGGTAGTGGGTGATGACGAGGAGCGCCATATTCGGGTTGAACAAGCGGTTGACACCCTCGGAGACCGTCCGCAGGGCATCGATGTCCAGACCGGAGTCCGTCTCGTCGAGCACGGCGAACTCCGGCTCGAGCATCGCCATCTGGAGGATCTCAGCGCGCTTCTTCTCACCACCCGAGAAGCCTTCGTTGAGGTAGCGCGAGGCGAACGATTCGTCCATGCGCAAGAGTTCCAGTTTCTCACGCAGGAGCCGGCGGAACTCGCGCGGGCTCAGCGCCTTGTCCTCGCCGTAGCGCGCCTTGCGCACCGAGTTCACCGCCAGGCGCAAAAAGTTCGCCATCGTCACACCGGGGATCGCCGTCGGGTACTGGAAGGCCAGGAACATTCCCAGGCGGGCCCGCTCGTCCGGCGAGAGCTCCAGCACGTTCTCACCCTTGTAGAGGATGCGGCCCTCGTAGACTTCGTAGTTGGGGTGACCGGCGATCACGTAGGCGAGCGTGCTCTTGCCGGACCCGTTGGGCCCCATCAAGGCGTGGATCTCGCCTCGCTCGATCACCAAATTGACCCCGCGCAGGATCTCCTTGCCTTCGATCCCGGCGCGCAGATTCTCGATCACGAACAGCGGCGTGTGTTCAGCCATACGACTGTGTCCCTCCTTCGTCTCGCCCCGGCGGGCAGTCACGACCTCCACTTACTCTACCATGACGTTTCGAAAATGGCACGCGAAACCAGTCCTTCGATACCGGACACCCTCAGCGTGCCGTCGCCGCACGGGCCTGCGCGGGTGCCGGTTCCTGCTTTTCCTGGCACGCTGGGCAGATACCGGTGAACACCGTCTGGTGGTCGATGATCCAGAAGCCGGTCTGTTCGGCGGCGACCTGGCGGGCCAGGAGCGCGATCGGGACTTCCACGTCGACCAACTCGCCGCACACCACGCAGTGCACGTGGTCGTGCCGGTCGGTCCGACGGTCGAAGCGACTCGCATTGTCGCCGAACGGGAACTCCTGGATCAGCCCGTGCTTGGCCAGGAGGTGCAAGGTGCGATACACCGTCCCGTACGCGATGGTCGGGTACTTGCGCCGCACCCGCTCGTAGATCTCCGCTGCGGTCAGGTGCCGCTCGGCGCTCTGTACCTCGGCCAGGATCGCCAGCCGTTGTGGCGTCATTCGGAATCCCGGTGGCAACATTGTCGGCGACTCGCTCCTAGTTGAGAATGATTCTCGTTCTCACCTGTGCTATACCTTACCGCACCACTCGGGATTCGTCAACCAGCGAAGGGGTCGGTATGGACAAACAGGAGCTGATGGAACTGATCGTCGAGCACTACCGGCATCCACGTCATCGCCAGGCGTTGCCCGATGCCGACGTGGTGATGCCTGGGGGCAATCCGGGCTGCGGGGACGTCGTCACCGTCTACCTCAAGGTCGACCCGGAGGGGCGGCTGGTGGCACGCGTCACGTTCGAGGGAGAGGGCTGCACGATCAGTCAGGCTGCCGCCGATATCCTGCTCGACGTCGTCAACGAGGAGCACTGGACGCTGGATCAGGTACTCGAAGCGGACTACCACCTGATGGAGGAGCTGGTCGGCGAGGAGGCCGTGAAGCTGCGCCCGCGGTGTGCGACCTTGGCTCTCGGAACGCTCAAGGCCGCAGTCACCAAGTACCTGCGTGACCAGCTGCGACGCGAGGCTGGACTCGACCGAGTCGAAGCGGAGAACGCGCAGTTCGGCATCGTGACCGGCGCTGCGTCGCTCGACCCGCAGCCCTCCGATCACTGATCGGAGTCAGAGCGGCGCTCGCGCCGGAGCTCTTGGACGAAGGCCGCCAGGTGTTCGCGCAGCTGCGGGCCGAAGCCGCTGACGGTGACGATCGTGACGCCGCGCCGCCCGACATTGGGTTGCACGAGGATCTCCGCGGTGACGCGCGGAAGATCGCCCTCACGTTTTCCGAGCACGTACACCTGATTGGGGCGCCCGGTGCGTCCAGCACGGTAGCCGCGCTCCGTGAAGAAGGTGATGGCACGCTGCATGACCGCGTCAGGGTCGAGGCGCGTCACGACGCGCCGCTGGAACGCGGTCCTCGTCATCTCGGCGGTCAGTCGCTCACGCTGGTTGTGCTCTGTCGGGGGCGTCGGTCGTTCGCTCGTCATGGGCACCCCCTGGTCGATGCGCACACCATTGGATGATACGCGCAGCGGTGTCTGTCAATGTC
>JBEPZP010000018.1:0-19665 GCA_041640735.1 Thermomicrobium sp. | reverse complement strand
GCCGAACCTCGCGCTCGTCGCAGTGGACGGCATGCATCCGATGGTCGAGGTGGCAGTGCGTGCTGCGCAGGCGTCGGTGGTCCGCCTCCACCGTATCGATGCCGACGCCTCGTCGAGTCCGACTGCTCTGGCGCACGCTCTGGCGAGCGTGCAACCCGCGTTCCTCCTGCTCGCCGGTACGGACGATCTCGCTCGTTGGGAGACGGTACTCGCGGGCATCGCGACGGTTCTGTCCGACGAGCTGCGGCCGGAACTCGGCATCGTCGTCGCCTCGGAACGAGTGCAAGAGCGTGTCGCCGAGGTGCTGGGCGACCGGCTCGAACTCATGGGAGTGGACCCAGGTGCCTTCGTTCCTGCCGAAGTGATTCGCGCGGTCGTCGCAGAGTTCCGAGCCCGTGCGGTGGCAGCGGTGCGCGACGACGTGGGGCCGGAACTGGACGAGCACGTCGTCGACCGGTTGACGGCGCTGGAGCGGGCAGCCGCCTTTCTGGTGCGACGAGCTGAGCAGCGACTGCTCTCGATCGACACGGAGATGGGCCTCGTAACGCTTTGGGCGCGTCCCGATGGGATGGTTCCGCTCTTCCAGGCGTACGGTGATGGTGCGCTCGAAGTGGGGGCGCTCGGCGAGGTCGACGTGGAGGCGATCGGGCGGTGGATCCCGTGGGCAATGAGCGAAGAAGAGATCGTCGACAGCCTCGCTGACCGCGCCCTCCACGAGGCGAGCATCGTGCCCGATCCGCGCCAGCAGGTGATCCTCGCTGCGGTGCAGCGAGCGCTCCTCGCTCGGAGTCGAGCGCTGGTCGAGTCGGCCCCATGGTCGACGGATGTCACGCTCGTCACGCTCGGCCCGTCTTTCGCGGCGTTGCCTCCTGTACTGGCGACTCTCAGTGTGCTCGACGGCCTGCAACCGGTCCCGGCGAACGGGCTCCTCAGCATCGCGCTCGACGAGTCTGATCTCCTGGCCGCGAGTGGTGCCTTGGCTGAGGTCCAGAGCGGATTCGCTGCGGCGCTGCTCGAGCGTGACGCGCTGCTCCCGCTCGCGCACGTGGTCGTGCTGACGGGTGACGGTATCGACGGGGCCGTTGCGGTACGCGGTGAACTGTGGGTGGGCGAGACGGTGCGCCGCTTCTTCGTCCCGTGGGGCAGCTTGCACGTCCTCTCGATCCCGTTCGGGAAGACGGTCGAGTTGACGCTCGAGCCTGAGGCGGGTATCCGCATCGGTACCCTCGACCCCGGGGTGGCGCTCCGGTTCACCGGTGCAGCCGCGCTCGGGTGGACGCGCCTCGGCATCGTGATCGATGCCCGCGGCCGCCCGATCCCGTTGTCTGACGATCCCGGGATGCGGACCCGGCGACTGCGCTCCTGGTTGGCTGACCTCGGGTATCCGGTTGGGGGGCTACCGTGACCGTTGTGACGCGACTTCCGCTCGTCGCCCTCGAGACGGAGTGGCGGGTCGCCCGCCGGGTGATCGAGCCGGAGTTCCAGGTCGGCGTGTCGCAGCTGGTCGAACCGGAAACTGTCGTCGCCGTGACGCGTGCTGGTTCGCCGAAGGTCGCCCACATCGCTGCTGCAGTCGAACTCGGAGTCGCGCCGTATGAAGTGGCACGCTACCTGGTACGGGCGCTCGGCGACCGCGTGGAGGCCGGTGAAGTCGTCGCGGCACGTCGGCGAGGACTGCGGACACTCCAAGTCACGAGTCCTCTCGCGGGCCGGTTGCAGTCCCTGGACGAACGGACGGGCACGCTGGAGGTCGTGGCGGATGCGCCTCGCCGGCCGGTTCCTGCACTCGTGGCCGGTGAAGTCGAAGACCTCCGCGAGGATGCCGTCGTGATTCGCGTCGTGGGAGACCTCGTGCAGGGAGCGGCGCTCCTCGGTCCGGAGTGCGCCGGTTCGCTGGTCGTCCTCGCCGATCGGCCGGATCGCGAGCTTCCGGTCGATGCATTCGACGAGCGTTGCCGAGGTGCAGTCGTCGTCGCTGGTTTGACGGTGAGCAGCGCAGCCTTGCGCCGCTTGCAGGACGTGGGAGCTGCAGGGGTCATCGTCGGCGGCATGTCCCTCGGCGCGCTGGAACCGTTCATCGGACGGCCGTCGAGCGACCAGCTACGCCGACTGCTGACTGATTCCGAGCCGCTCTGGCCCTTTTCCTTCGGCGTCTTCGTCCAGGAGGGGTTCGGACGTCTGCCCCTACCGCAACCGCTCTTTTCGTTCTGGCAGGAGCGCAGCGGTCGCCGTGTTTCTTTGCTCCGCGCGGCGAGTCTCGGGCTCGAGCGACCCGCCTGCATCGTCGCCTCGCGTGGCCTGCAGGGGAGACCGCTCGAACCGGTGGCCTATACGGAGGGTACAGCGGTCGCCATCGAGCGACCGGCCCGACCGGGTGTCGGGGTGCTCCGCAGTGTGCCCTTCCTCGCGCGCTCGATCGATGGGTTCCCGTTCACTGCCGTCCTCGTCGAGCGGGAGGACGGGGTTGAGGTGGTACCAGTCGAGTCGGCAATCCCGCTCGGTATCACTCCGTGATGTGCGGGACGCGTCGCTCCCGGTGACGCTGTTCGTAGATGGCTGCGACCTCGTCCGGAGTCCGCGCGAGTTCCTGGCGGAGCTGCAGGAAGCGCAGCAGCGCGTTGCGCGTGAGGAGCCCCAATAACCGGTTGTCCTGGACGACTGGTATCTGGTGGATGTCGTGCGCAGCCATGAGCCGCAGGATCCGCTCCAGGTCATCCTCCGGTGAAGCAGTGATCAGCCGCTCGCGCGGCGTCATGAGGTCGCGGACGCGGCGTGATGGCCACTCGTCCCGGGGCGTCTGTCGGACGTCCGTGAGGGTCACGATGCCGACCAAGCGGCCGTTTTCGAGTACCGGGAAACTACGCACGTTGTAGGTTAGCAGGGCATCGACGAGTTCGTCCACCGTCAGGTCGGGCGTGATCGTCGGCGGGTCGGGGTCCATGAGTTGCCCGACGCGGACGCCCTCGAAGAAGCGCCGGATGACCAACTGCTGGTACGACTGCTGCGCGGCATTCTGGAGGAACCAGCCGATGGCGATCAGCCAGATGCCGGAAAGCGGTGAACGGAAAACGAGGAAGAGTCCGCCGGCCATGAAGAGGAACCCGGTTGCGACGCCGATTCCCGCCGTAATGCGCGTGGCGCGCAACATGTTGCGCATCGCGCCCCAGAGGATCGCGCGGAGGATGCGGCCGCCGTCGAGTGGATAGGCCGGAATCGAGTTGAAGAGCACGAGGATCAGGTTCGCCCAGCCGAGGTATTCGAGGATGGCACCGAGCGGCTGGCTGAAATCGTCGACGATCGGCCACAGCAGGAGTGAACCGAGACCGATGACGAGGCTGACCGCCGGACCGGCAGCCGCGATCAGGAACTCGTCACGGGCGCGCCGTGCCTCGTCAGCCAGTTGCGCGACGCCACCGAAGATGAAGAGGACGATGCTGACGACCGGTATCCCTCGGGACTGGGCCATGAGCGAGTGACCGAGTTCGTGTGCCAGGACCGAGGCGAAGAGCAGCAGGCTGGACAGCGCGCCGACAGCCCAGTACGTCCCTGGATCCCATCCTGGGTACCAGCTCGGAAAGACGCCGACCGCGAGCGAATAGGTGAGGAGCGCGAAGACGAGCAACCAGCTGTAGTGCAGTCCGATCTCGATGCCACGGATCCGACCCAACCGAATCGATGCTTCCATCGAGTCCTCCTCCTCGGGAGGCCGTCGCGCGATCAGGAAGTAGCGACTGCTCGCGGCTCAAGAGATGCTGCAACGTCCGCGCAGATTCTAGCACTCGGCTGGCTCGTTCACCCGACCACGTCGCGGAAGACGCGCAGGAAATTGCGTCCGAGCAGTTTCCGCAGTTCGTCTTCGGTAAATCCTGCCTGTGCCAGTGCGACCGTCAGGTTCGGCCAATCCGCGAACGTCTCGTACCCCTCGATCGTGTATTCCGGTGTCAAGCGGTGTTCGGCCAATCGGAAACCCGTCCAATCGAAGGTGCCGGGCAGAGCGCTCGGCATATCGGGTGGATACTCGATGAGCGAACCGGTGCGCGCGCTCGGTGGTCCCATCTTGTCGGTGCCGATACCGACGTGATCGATCCCGCAGACGTCGACGAGATGCTCGACATGACGGACGAAGTCGTCGAGCGTCACGCGTGGCTGCTGGCTGAGGAAGCCGGGAACGACCACCACGCCGAAGTAGCCGCCCCGTTCCGCGACAGCGCGGGCGAGTTCGTCCGATTTGGCTCGCGGATGGTCCGAAAGTGCCCGCGCTGCTGAATGCGAGACGACTACCGGGGCACTCGAGACGGCGAGTGCGTCCCAACCGACCTGCTCACTACAGTGGCTGATGTCGATGAGGATCCGGAGCTCGTTCAGTCGCTGCACGAGTTCGAGCCCGAAGGTGGTCAGACCCCCTTGGTACCGTTCGGTACAGCCGTCGCCGACCAGGTTCTGGAGGTTGTACGTGAGCTGGACCATGCGCAGACCGAGGTTATGGAAGAGTTCGACCCGGTCCAGGTCGTCGCCGAAGGCGAGAGTATCTTGAAAGTCGATGACGATGCCGTGTTTCCCTTCGCGGTGCGCTCGTTCGATGTCCGCTGCCTCGCGCACGAGGAGGAGGTGGTCGTCGAGCACATCGACGATGGCGTGCGCCTGCGCGATGCGCCGCACGGCCTGTTCGAACGCTTGGCTGATCGGCCCGGGGCCGGAAAACGTTCCACAGGCCACGGTGACGCCGGAACGCCGCCAGAGGTCGAGGTACGCTTCCCGCGCTGCCGGTGACTCGCGTATCTCGCGCACGACCATGGCCTCGAGGACCGGCTGCACTTCAGCCCGCGTGCGACCGAGCCGGGCGTACTCCTGGACGACTTGACGCATGCGTGGCGTAAAGAGGGCACCGGTCGTGATCGGCGGCTGTTGGGAGTCGATCACCAGTGCCTCAGCGTGCAGGGCGCGTGCTTCCTCCGGCGTCAAGGTGGGTTTCCGCCGAGCCATCGCGATCGTTCTCCTTCCCTCGGCTGGGCTGCTCGGCGACAGTGTAGAAGGAAGGCAGTTCATACGCAAGGTCGGGAGCGATAGCTCGGAGCTTGGCGAGTACCTCCTGCCACAAGGCGTCGACCTGGCGACGGGTCTCTTCGATCGATCCGCTGTTGTCGATCACCCGGTCGGCTCGCGCTACCTTCTCCTCTTGTGGCGGTTGAGCGCGGATGCGCGCCAGCGCTTCCTCTTCGCTCAGTCCGTTCCGTGCCATGAGGCGGGCGAGTTGCTGCTCCGGACGGCAGGTGACGACCCACACTTCGTCGCAGTCGCTGGCGAGACTCGATTCGAAGAGTTTGATCGCGTCGATCACGACGACTGGTCGTGTGCTCTCGGCGAGGCGACGACGAATTTCTGCGAGGATCGCGGGATGAGTCAGTGCTTCGAGACGCTCGAGTGCTGCGGGGTCGCGAAACACGATCGTCCCCAATGCTCGGCGGTCGAGCGAGCCGTCCGGTCGAATGACTCCCTCACCGAAGGCTTCAGTGATCGCTTTCAGCACCGGACTACCTGGTCGGGTCACGTCGCGCGCGACCTCGTCGGCGTCGATCGTCTCCGCGCCGCGGGCGGCCAACTCGCGGAGGACGAGCGACTTGCCGCAGGCGATGTTGCCGGTCAGACCGATGACGTACGGGCGGTGCTTCCTCACGGGTGGCTCCCGCGCTGCACGGCGGCCAGTTCTTCCTGCAACTGTTGCCAGCGATCGTAAGCGCGCTCGATCTCCTGGGTCACTTCCTCGTAGCGTGCGCCGAGTTCGGCGATCAGGTCGATATCCTGCCGGGCGGTCGCTTCTTCGAGGTCTTCTGCCAGTTGCTGCGCGTGCGCTTCGAGTTCCTCGATCGTTCGCTCGACTTGTGACAGCTCACGCTCCAGTTGGCGCGGTGAGCGTGATCGGCGGAGGGGGCGCTCGAGGCTGTGCGGTGCGGCCGGGCACTCGCGCTCAGCCAGGACCATCGGTTGCGACTCAGCCATGCGTCGAGCGCGCTGGTACTCGCTGTAGTTACCCGATACGACGGTGAGTTGACCGCCTTCGATCGCCCAGACACTCGTCGCCAGCCGATCGATGAAGTAGCGGTCGTGGGAGAAGAAGATGATGGTACCGGCGAAATCGGCGAGTACCGATTCCAGCGCCTCCCGGCTCGGCAGGTCGAGGTGGTTCGTCGGTTCGTCGAGGAGGAGCACGTCGGCGCGCTCGAGCGCAAGGAGTGCCAAGGCGAGCCGGCGGCGTTCGCCGCCGCTGAGCGCGCTGACCGGCTTGAAGACGTCGTCTCCCTCGAAGAGAAAGCGCGCGGCGAAGCGGCGTGCTTCGCTCTCGAGGAGGCTGTTTCGGCGCATGAGCGTGTCGAGGACTGTCCGTTCCTCGTCGAAGCGAGGGTCTTGAGCCAGGTACGCTGGTTTCACGGTTTTCCCGAAGCGGAGCGAACCGTCCAACGGCGGCAGCTCCCCGATGAGGGTGCGCAGCAGCGTGCTCTTGCCTGTGCCGTTGGCTCCGACGATGGCGATGCGGTCGCCGCGCTGGACGGTGAGTTCGGGCGTGCGGAAGAGGATCCGACCCGGATAACCGATCGTGAGCGGGGTCGTAACGAGTACGGTGCGGCTGCTCGCACCGCCGGTGTGGAGGGAGAGCCGCAGACGCTCCAGTTCGCGTGGGCGCTCCAACCGTTCGAGGCGAGCCAGCTTCGTGGCGCGTCCGCGCGCCTCGCGGGCGCGTTGTCCGGCTCGGTAGCGCTGGATGAACGCTTCCTCCTTGCGGATATAGGCTTGCTGGGCCTCGTAGGCTGCCAGTCGCTCGGCGTACCGTTTAGCACGCAGCTCGAGGTAACGGGAGTAATTGCCGGGATATTCCTCGAGACGTCCGAAGGCGAGTTCGAGTGTCCGGCTCGTGACCTGGTCCAGAAAATAGCGGTCGTGCGCGACGACGATGATCGCTCCTCGCCAACGCTGGAGGAACGTTTCCAGCCAAGCGAGTGCATCGAGGTCGAGGTGGTTGGTCGGCTCGTCGAGGAGGAGAAGGTCCGGATCGGCGAGCAACGCTCGTGCTAGCGCGAGCCGCGTGCGTTGTCCACCGCTCAGGTGGTCGGCAGGCCAGGAGAGCTGTTCCTCGCGGAATCCGAGTCCTGCCAAGACTTGACGAGCACGGACCTCGAGTTCGTAGCCGCCGGCTGCCTCGAAGCGGGCGTGCAACCGGTCGTAGGTGGCGAGGAGGCAGGACTGCTCTCCAGGATCGGTCGTCACTGCGATGCGCTCTGCCAGGCGAGCGAGTTCCCTCTCGAGGTCTCGAATGTGCGCGAGTGCGTCCAGCGCAGCCTCCAGCACGGTTCGACCGGGGGGAACCGAGGCTTCTTGCGGGACGTATCCGACGCGGAGTCCTCGTTGGAGGATGACTCGTCCTCCGTCGGGACGCTCTTCGCCGGCGACGATCCTGAGGAGGGTACTTTTACCTGCACCGTTGGGCCCGACCAGCCCGACGCGGTCTCGCTCCAACACCTGGAAGCGGACACCGGCGAAGAGACGGTGCGCGCCGTACGATTTCGCGATGTCGTCGACCGTCAGGATCGTCTCGGGCATCGATGCTCGCTCCCGCTGTTGCGCGCTCCTTGGCGCACTTTCGAAGTGCTAACTATACTCAGCGGCGTGTCGCCGATGGCGTGAGGGGATCAGAACGTGCTGCCGGTACCGAACACGGAGCGGCCCGGCATAGCCGGCAGCGGAAGCAGAGTCACACCGAACGTCGTCGGGGCGAGGGGGAGGTGGCGATCGTGACTCGGCCGGCCGTGTCGGGAAGAGCGGGCCCTTCGCGAGACGCTCCGTTCGGTCGATGCCGGAATCGACCAGCCCGGGGCGACCTGGAGTACAGCATGTGCGAATGCAGTGTCCTGCCTGCGGGTGGTCGCGCTGGCGAGGCGCGATGTTGAATTTCAGCGATCTCCGTAGTATCACTGGGCTGCCGCAAGTCGTCGGTTCGGGGTACGTGTAGGTCGTCAGGAGTGCGCGCGGTGACCAAGGCGGAGCGGCGCGGGAGAACCAAGCGGTCGCGCGAAGCGCTGACTACGGTCAACGGGGCAGGAGACCTGCCGATCCCGGTCGAGGCGGCGACGATCCTGATGACTGCACGGGCACGGGGACAGTTGCCGCGCGAGCAAGCGCAGCTGCTCATCGACCTCCTCGGCCCGGACGCTGCCGACACCCTCCTCGCCCAGCTGGCCGCCGAGGGGATCGCCGTGCCGCTGCAGGAGAGCGGGGCGATCGAGGGGGCTTACGGGGAGTGGGAAGTCGCTGAGGAGCCCGATCCGGATCTCCTCGTCGACGATCCGGTGCGTCTCTATCTCGCCGAGATCGGGCGGGTGCCGCTCCTCACGGCCGAGCAAGAGGTCCAGCTCGGGCGGGCGGTCGAGCTGGGCGAGTATCTGGCCGAGTGCACTCGCGTCGCGGGCGACGATCCACGCGCGCTCCTCGATCTCCTGTGGGGGCGTTTCCGCGAAGGGTGGCCGGTCGTGGTTGCCTTCGCCGAACAGATCGGCGCCGTGCAACCGACTCGCAGTGCGGTGCTCGAACGGGTACTGCCGCTGAGCGCGTTGTCACCGAGTGTCCTCCGAGCAGCGCTGCAGCACCTGGGCCAGCAGGTCGAGACGCTCGAGGAGACGCTCCGGCGACGGCGTCTCGAGTTCGCGCTGTTCCCGTCTCCACTTCGCGAGTGGATCGACCCCTGCGATCGTCCTTTGCCGCTGCAACTACCGTGCGTCGAACTGGGGTTGAGTGCGGACGTGCTGGCTGCGCACTGGCAGCGTATCAGGCGGGACGGGGAAGAGGCGCGGCGGAAGTTGACGGAAGCGAATTTGCGCCTCGTGGTGAGTATCGCCAAGCGGTACATCGGGCGCGGGCTGACGCTGCTCGACCTGATCCAGGAAGGGAACCTGGGACTGATCCGGGCGGTGGAAAAGTTCCAGACGCACAAGGGGTTCAAGTTCTCGACCTACGCGACCTGGTGGATCCGCCAGGCGATCACACGCGCGCTGGCCGATCAAGCTCGGACCATCCGGTTGCCCGTGCACCTCGTCGATACGCTCAATCGCCTCAGCCGGATCGCGCGCCAGCTGACGCAACAACTGGGTCGGGAACCGACGACCGCTGAACTCGCTGCGGCGGCGAACTTGCCGGTGGAGCGGGTGCGCGAACTCCTCCAAGCGGCCCAGGAGCCGATATCGCTGGAGATGCCGGTCGGGCAGGAGGACGAGAGCACGTTGGGCGACTTCCTGGAAGACGAGCGAGCTATCGCGCCGCTCGATGCGGCGGCGCTCTCGCTGCTCCGCGAGCACGTGCAAGCCTTGTTGGCGACGCTCAGCGAGCGTGAGCGACGCGTCCTCGCGATGCGCTTCGGCCTCGAGGACGGGCAAACGTATACACTGGAAGAGGTCGGGCGAGCCTTCGGAGTCACGCGCGAGCGGGTGCGGCAGATCGAAGCGAAGGCACTGCGCAAGCTGCGCCATCCGCTGCGTGCACGAGCGCTCCGCGACTTTCTCGAGTGAGTGCCAGAGCGAACGAGAACGACGAGAGCACCTGGCACGTCCAGGTGGAGGGCGACTATGTTCTACGATCGAGCGAAGATCTACGTCAAAGCGGGCGATGGTGGCGACGGTGCAGTCAGCTTCCATCGCGAGAAGTACGTTCCCCGTGGTGGGCCCGACGGCGGCGACGGTGGGCGAGGCGGCAACGTCTACCTGCGTGTGGACCCCTCCTTGAACACGCTGCTCCCGTTCAGCTACCAACAACAGTTTCGGGCCGAAAACGGACAACCGGGTCGCGGGAACAACAAGAGCGGCCGCGACGGTGAAGACCTGTACATCGACGTACCGCCTGGCACTGTCGTCATCGACGAGGCGACCGGAGAAGTGCTCGGCGATCTCGTCGAGCCAGGCGAAGTCCTCCTCGTCGCCCGTGGTGGGCTCGGTGGGCGCGGGAACCAGCACTTCGCGACGCCCAGCCGCCAGGTACCGCGCTTCGCCGAGAAGGGGGAGCCCGGTGAGGAGCGGTGGTTGCGGCTGGAGCTCAAGCTCTTGGCCGACGTCGGCCTGGTCGGGTTGCCGAACGCGGGGAAATCGACGCTCCTGGCGACGGTGAGTGCGGCGAAGCCGAAGATCGCTGACTACCCCTTCACGACGCTCGAACCGATGCTCGGTGTGGTGAGCGTACCGGGCCGGGACGGTGGTTCGTTCGTCTTGGCCGACCTTCCGGGTCTCATCGCTGGCGCCTCGCAGGGAGCTGGACTCGGTCTCGAGTTCCTCCGTCACGTCGAGCGGACGCGGCTCCTCATCCACGTGCTCGATGGCTCCGGTGGACTGGAAGGGCGCGACCCGCTCGAGGACTTCCACACCGTCAATGCGGAACTAGCTGCCTACTCGGCAGCGCTCGCAGGCAAGCCGCAGATCGTGGCGGTCAACAAGATGGATCTCCCGGAGGCGCAGGCGAACTGGCCGCGCCTCGCCGAGGCGCTGCAGACGCTCGGCTACGAGGTCTATCCCATCTCGGCAGCGACCGGCCAGGGAGTCGGTGAACTGATCCGAGCGACGTGGCGGCGACTGCAGACGATCCCCACGCCGGAGCGGATCGCACCGCCGGTGCGTACCCACCGGCTCTATACCCTGGATCGCTCGCAGGAGCGGTGGGAGGCAGTCCGTGTGGCTCCGCACCGGTTCGCGCTGCGGGGGCCGAAGATCGAGCGACTGACGGTGATGACCGACTTTGCGAATCCAGAGGCGGCGGAGCGCTATCAGCGCCTGCTCGCGCGCTGGGGAATCACGCGTCGCCTGACGGCGCTCGGTATCCAACCTGGCGATATCGTCGAGGTGGCCGGTCGCGAACTCGTGTGGGAACCGGAGGTCGCGGAAGCCGAGCGAACAGTCCCGCGGCGGCGTCGCCTGACGAAGCGCGAACGGCTGCTCAAGCGGGCTGGCCTGCTCGAGGAACCAGAAGACGAGATCGGGGAGCAGTGAGTGTCGCTCACCGAGCGGAGACGGTTTCACCGCCGGTGACGCGGCGGACGTCGTAGACGTCCTTGACCTGCTCGAGCTTCTGCAGGACGCGGCTGAGTTGCTGCACGCTGGCGACCTCGAGCGTCATCAGGATCGTCACGGTACGGTCGTTGTGGACGTTGGTCAGGACGGAGAGAGCGTTCAACCCCTCGTCGGCGACCAATGTCGTGATGTCCCGCAAGAGGCCGACGCGGTCCCAGGCCTCGATGCGGATGGTGACCGGCAGCTGCTGCGGTGTTTCACCCCAGCTCACCGGGATGATGCGCTCCGGTTCGGTGGCGTGCAGGATGTTGGGACAGTCGGCCCGGTGGACCGTGATGCCGCGCCCGCGCGTGATGAAGCCGACGATCGGGTCGCCGTAGACCGGCTTGCAGCAGTTGGCCAGCCGAGTGAGGAGGTCACGGAGGCCAGTCACCTGGAGCGGTGGCGGCACGGCCGGTGCGGCGGCGGTCGCGCTGTGGCGCGCCTTCTGGTCTTCGTGCTCGGCGATCCGGGCGGCGAGTTGCTGCGGCGTGATCGCACCGTAGCCGATGGCGGCCAGGAAGTCCTCGAGCTTCTGATAGCGCGGGAAGAGCTTGAGGACGTCCTCGGCCTTCATCTCGATGCCGAGCCGGCGGAGTTCCTGTTCGAGCAGGTGGCGACCGTGCGCGATGTTCTCTTCGCGCTCCTGCTTGCGGAACCACTGCCGGATCTTCTCCCGCGCGGAGGCGGTGGTCACGTAGCCGTTGCTCGGAATGAGCCAGTCGCGGCTCGGGCCGGTGCGCGACTTGGAGGTGATGATCTGGACGACCTGTCCGTTCTGCAGCTTGTAGTTGAGCGGAACGATCTGGCCGTTGACCTTGGCGCCGACGCACTGATGCCCGACTTCGGTATGGATGCGGTAGGCGAAGTCGATGGGCGTCGCTCCGGCCGGGAGCTCGATGACGTCTCCCTTCGGTGTGAAGACGTAGATCATCTCCGGCAGGAGGTCTTGCTTCACTGAATCGACGAACTCTTGGGCATCGAGCAGTTCGTCGCGCCACTCCAGGATCTGCCGGAACCAGGCGATCTTCGCTTCGATGGAACGGTCACCGCTATCAGGGCGCAACCGCTCCTTGTAACGCCAGTGCGCGGCGATGCCGTACTCAGCTTCGCGGTGCATCTCGTGGGTGCGGATCTGGACCTCGAGCGGAATGCCGCCGGGGCCGATCACCGCGGTGTGGAGCGAGCGGTAAAAGTTTTCTTTCGGGTTGGCGATGTAGTCGTCGAACTCGCCGGGGATCGGGTGCCACATGCCGTGGATGACGCCGAGCGCCGCATAGCAGTCCCGCTGTTCGTCGACGATGATGCGGATGCCCAGGACATCGTAGATCTCGTCGAAGCTGCGCTGCTTCTGGCGCATCTTGCGGACGATGGAGGCGATGTGCTTCTCGCGCCCGGTGACGACCGCGCGGATGCCGGCGTCGGCCATCGCCTGCTTCACCTGCTCGATGACCTGTTGCAGGTAGCGCTCGCGGTCGCGTCCCCGGCGCTCCAACGCTTGGGCGACCGCCTCATAGGTCTGCGGCTCCAGGTACTTGAGCGCGAGGTCCTCGAGTTCAGCGCGGAGCTGGCCGATACCGAGCCGGTTGGCCAGTGGCGCGTAGATCTCCATCGTCTCGCGGGCGATGCGGCGCTGCTTCTCGGGTGGCAGGTGGTCGAGCGTCCGCATGTTGTGGAGCCGGTCTGCCAGCTTGATGAGCACGACGCCGACGTCTTCGGCCATGGCCAGCAGCATCTTGCGCAGGCTCTCGGCCTGCCGCATCTTCTCCCGCTCGAGGCTGAGCGGCTCGTTCTCCGGGCTCCAGCGGATCTTGCCCAGCTTCGTCACTCCGTCGACGAGACGAGCGACGCGTGGACCGAACTCCTGTTCGAGCTGCTCGCGGGTGATCTCGGTGTCTTCCAGCACGTCGTGCAGGAGTGCCGCTGCGACCGTCTCCTGGTCGATCTGCATGTCGGCGAGGATGAGGGCGACGGCAAGCGGATGACAGAGATAGGGCTCGCCGGAGCGGCGTCGCGCTCCCGCATGGGCGATGCGAGCGAGCTCGTAGGCTCGGCGGATGATGTCGAGGTCAGCTCCCGGGAGTCGCCGTTCGAACTCAGGCGCAACGTCGTCCCAGGCGGGCGCGTCGTCGGTCATCGCGGGGACGGCCGACTGGGTAGGTGGATCGGGCTGTTGGCCGCTCGGGCGGGGTACGGGAGTCGCCATGTCGCCTCGTTCGTTCGACACGCGAGGTAGTGTCGGAGGATACAGTTCTTTTCTTTATCATACGAGTCTCTTCGCCTCTCTGCAATCGACACCTGCGCGCCGTGCCAGCGTCGCTGTCTACTCTCGCGCGTTACCGTCACTGCAGGTGCACGGGGGCGGACCGGCGCGTCTCGCCGACAGTGCGTCCGGTGCCCTGGCGCCTGCCGTGTGACCGGTGGTACGATTGGATCGGTTTCATTCGGATAGTGCTCGCAGTGGAGTAAGGGTAATGCAACAGACGAAGCGGATGCTCACGCCGCGGGAAGCGTTGGATATCGTCCTCGCACATGTCCGCAGGCTGCCGACCGAGCGAGTGGACCTCATGGCGGCAGCAGGGCGGGTCTTGGCCGAGCCGGTGATCGCTCCGGAGGACCATCCGCCGTTCCCGGCGGCGACGATGGACGGTTTTGCGGTAATCCACGACGATACCTCGCCGTGGCGCGAGATCATCGGTGAGCAGTTCGCTGGTCACCTCGCCGATGTCGTCGTCACGCCGGGGACGGCGGTCCGCATCACGACAGGTGCGCCGTTGCCGCCCGGGGCGGACGCGGTCGTGCCGGTGGAGGACGTCGAGGTCGTCGACGATCACATCGTGATCCGACGGGACGAGGTACGGGCGGGTGAGAACGTCCGTCCGGTCGGTGTGGATATCCGGCGCGGCGAGCTCGTGATCCCGACCGGGACAGTCCTCGGTCCGGCCGAGATCGGCCTCCTGGCGAGCCTAGGGATCAGCACGGTCCCAGTCTCCTGTCGTCCGCGGGTATCGGTGCTCAGTACGGGTGACGAGTTGGTCGATCCGGACAGACCGCTCGGCCCGGGACAAATCCGCGACTCGAACCGCTTCATGCTGGTGGCAGCAGCGCGTCAGGCTGGGGCGGAGGTGGTGTGGGCCGGTCGCGGACCGGACGACGTGGAGCGACTGACCGCGCTGCTGCGCGAGCGCATCGCCGAAAGCGACGTGGTGATTTCCTCCGGAGGGGTCTCGGTCGGCGAGCGCGATCTGATCAGCGCCGCGCTCCGCGAGCTCGGCACGGTGCACATCGAGCGACTGTTCATGAAGCCTGGGAAGCCGTTCCACTTCGTGACGGCCGGGTCGACGCTCCTCTTCGGACTGCCGGGGAATCCGGTGTCTGCGCTCGTCGGCTTCGAGCTCTTCGTCGCAACCGCTCTGCGCGCGATGACGGGACAGGTGCCGGTCGAGCCGGAACTGGTGACGGTGGTCCTGGAACACGACGTGGTGCCGGGTGACCGGATCGAGTACCAGCGCGCCGTCGTGCGCGGCGACGCGGAAGGGATCCTGCGGGCACGCAACACCGGGCCCCAGACCTCGGCACGTTTGCTCTCGGCGGTGGGAGCCAACGCCTATCTCATCGTGCCACCGCGGGCCGAGCCCTACCGCGCCGGTGAGCGGCTGCAGGCGATCCTCCGCGGTCCGGTGCGCGGTGTGCCGGAGCGTGGCTGATCAGCTCGCTTCTGGGGATGAACCTTTGCCTGGGCGCGCGAACAGTTCCTGGTAGAGCGCTTCGCTGCCGATCCAGACTTCTCCGTCCTCGTAGACTTCCTTCTTCCAGATCGGCGCGATCTGCTTGAGGCGCTCGATGGCGTAGCGGCAGGCCTCGAACGCTTCGGCGCGATGCGCGCTCGACACCGCGATGACGACGCTGGCCTCGCCGATGCTGAGCCGTCCGGTACGGTGATGGATGGCGACACCGAGCACTGGCCATCGCTGCTGGATTTCCTCGGCGATGGCTGCGAAGCATTCCTCAGCCGCTTCCGGATAGGCCTCGTACTCGAGGTACCGTACGCGCTTGCCGCGCGCCTGCTCGCGCACCGTGCCGACGAAGGTGACCACTGCGCCGGCCCCGGGGTGCGCGACGAGTCGCTCCAGCGCGGCGACTTCCAGCGGTTCAGGGCCGACGTGGAAACGGTCGCTCCCGCCGGAAACCGGTGGAATGAGCGCGACCTCGTCACCGTCGGCGAGCGGGTGATCGGGGCTAGCGTATCGCCGGTTGACCATCACCAGCAGCGAGCGGCGCAGGCGATCCAGGACGGGCTGACGGGCGATGAGCTGTTCGAGCAACTGGCCGACGGTCGTACCGTCAGGGAGCTCGTGCTGCTCGCTCTCGCGCCCGAGCAACTCGCGGACGACGGCGAAGTAGCGGACTGTCACACGCATCGGAGCGTTCACCTTTCCGGTTTCTTTCTCCCGCGTCGTGGGAGCGGTACTTGCGTGAGCAGGCTGAGGACGAGGAGACCGACACCGAGGCCACCGATGAGCGAGCTGGCCAGGTCAGGGAGAGCGACGCCGAGCAGGCGCGTGAGGACGAAGTGTCCGCCGACGAGCGTCGCACCGGGGACGAAGAAGAGCAGCCAGAGTCGGTCAGCGCGCTTCCGCATGCGGTGCCCCGTGACGCACAGTGTCGTCGCCCTGCTCTCTGCCGTTCTGGGACGGCCGAGACCGGTACGCGCGAGCAGCGTACCCAGCCGGACGACGAACGAACCGGCACCCCCGGCAGGATTCGAACCTGCGACATGCGGCTTAGAAGGCCGCCGTTCTATCCACTGAACTACGGGGGCATCGCGCGGCATCGCTCTCCTCAGGATACTACCGCAAGACCTTCGCGGGCGACAAATGCCTACCGTGCGGCCAGTCCGTCCTACGTGGTGGAGTGGCGCGGGCTGCCGCGTCGCCCGGACTGCCGGCGCGGCCATGCGGGCTGTGTCGGGTGCTCCGGCGGGTCGGGAGCGGCTCGGGCGAGGCTGGGGCTCTGGTCGGTCAGGCAAAGAGACCACCGTATCCGCCGCTGCCCCGGGCAGCGATCGGAACGTGCCGGGAACGCCCGGGTTCAGGTGCTGACCGGAGACGGTACACGATGGCTCACGAGCACAGTCGAGGCGACACGACCGTGCTCCTCGACGCGACGGCCGCGCAGACACCGGGCGCGCTGGCGGGACGGATGGATCGGGGCGGGCCTGCTCGCGCAGGACAGACAACCGCCCGGACACCGCGGGTATCCGGCGTCTGGGCGGTGGTCCAGCCTTCACTCGGCTGCGACGGAGAGAAGTCCGTCCGGGCTCTCCGGGGCGTAATCCGGGCAGGCTAGCTGTGCCTCCTGCTCGCTCAAGAAGCGCTCGATGAGGTCACAGCGGTGCGGCTCGCTGGTGCCCGGTGCAGCGTTCTCGCGGAAGTAGGCGCAACCGCGGCAGGCCTCGGCGACCTGGAGGAGGCCATTGGTGCGGAGACTCCAGACGACTGCACCGAGCCCGCGCTCGAGCGCGGCGAGTTGCTCGTCGTCGAGGTGCGCGAGCGCTTCTTCGAGCGTGTGACCGAACGACTCGAGCCGATGGACGACTGCCTCGCCGTTCGACGTGAGACGGAGCAGCGTGACGCGCCGGTCGAACGGACTCGGCTGACGCACGACGAGCCCCTCGCGCTCCAGCGCGTCGATGACACCGATGGCGGTGACGTGCGTGACACCGAGTGCCTGGGCGAGCCGGCCCACGGAGGTGAGGAACGGTTTGGTGTAGCGGATCCACAGCAAGGCATGCGCTTGCAAGGGGGTGAGACCGAGCCCCTTCACTTCGTCGGAGGAAATCGCCTTGACGGCATGGCTCAGCCGCAGCAGCGCCATCGCGATGCGCGCTGCCCGCGACCGTTGCCGGAGCTGTGGATCGAACACTGACATCGCCGCTGTGTCGTCCCTCTCACCGGTTCTCGCCCGTATGAGCCGTACCCGAGAAGTATAGCATCGGTTCGGTCGCGCTCTGCCGGACGTCAGAACACCCCTTCTTTGAGTAGGGGTACGTCCAGAGGATGGCCTGCAGGAGCACCGCCTTGAGCCACGCCTGATGCATGCGTTCGACCATGAGAGGGTCGGACTCGCCGCGCTCGAGGAAGGGGCGGACGGTGGCGTAGATCGGATAGACGAGCGCGATCATGGAGCGGTAGTGCACGAACGGTGGCGTTCCCTCGACACCGTCAGTGCGGTTCTTCTGGTCGAAGTGGCGCCGGCCGATCTCGTAGGCGTAGTCGGGCCAGCGCTGGTCGAACTCGGCGCGACAAGTATCCAGGCCCCACTGGCCGAAGCGTCGCCGGACACGTGCCAGATACTCCTGGTGGGGGCCTTCCGCGGTCGAGAAGTAGCGGAGCAGGAAGTCGTGGCTCCCGACGAAGCCGTACCAGACGTCGAGGAGTTCCTCGACGGAGGGAGCCAAGATCTCTCCAGCGCGGCGCAGGGCGGCACGGTCGTCCTCGGTGAAGAGGAGCGCGCGCAGGAGCGTGTCGAGATCCGTCTCCGTATAAGGGGCACGAGGGAGCGAGGGATCACCGTACCGGTAGCCGGGCATCGCGGCCGCGGCCATGGTAGCGCCTCCTTCCCGTCCGAATTCGCCATATGTCGGATACCTACAGATATGCTATCGCGCGCGTGCTCCGATGTCAATCCCTCTTCGGCCGGCGGCGCGAGCGTCGGTCGGTGGAATCTCGGGTCGAGGCGTGCGTGCGCGAGGGCGCGATGCGGCGGTGTCTTTCTCGCCGCCGAGCGGTCGCGCTGTCGTACGCGGGGGAGCCGACGAGGGGTGCGCAGAACCTGGACAGCGGGGCTTGACACGCTGGCACGAGTCATGGTATCTTGAAGATGCGATCCCGACGAGTTGTCGTCGGACCGTCGCAGGGACGCTCGGAGAACCGGGCGGACCGATCCGGTTCCGGTAGCCACCTACCGGAGCGACTGCCCGCTGAGGGTGGTCCCAGGATCGATCACCATCCGGACCGGCGCGAGCCGGAAAGGGGGTGAGTCCGAGACTGGCGGAGCGCGCCGGGACGCGAAGGGCTCGTCGGGGTCGCGTTTTCTCTTGCCCTGAAGAGCCTTCTCCCCAACCGGTGTCTCTCCGCGAACCGCCGGATCACCCTCGCTCGACTTACCTGTGCTTCTGCCGTGTTATCCTTCGCCGCGAGTCACGGGAAGCGAGGAGGCGTATGGAGACCAACCACCGCTCGCCGCTCGAGGTGATCCAGCAGGCGGTCCGCGACATCGTCGCCCTGCATCGCACCACAGTGCAGCAGTTGAGCGAATTGATCCGCGTCCAGGGAAGTACCACCGACCAGCTCCATATGGTCTCGGAGGCGATGCGCGAGGTCGGAGCCCTGTTCCGCGGGATGACCAGTGCCCAAGAGCGGGTCAACGAGATCCTGACCGCGGTGGCTGGGCAGCTCGGGCAGATGGCCGAGGTGGACGCGGCGATCCGCCAAGCCGTGGTGGCACTCGCTGAACACTTCGAGCAGGTGAGCGGTCAACTGGCAGGAGTCAACGTCTTGCTGCGCCAGCTGCTCCGCGAGCAGGAGCGGATGGCACTGTCTGCGCTGGCTCGGGAGGTCGACCGGCGCGTTCCCTCGCTCTTCTGCCGCCAGCTCGCCCGGTTACGCTGGGGTGTGCCGGGGACCTTCTTCGACGAGCTGGAACTCTCGGAGCCTGCCCTCGAGGTCTGGCTCAGTGCGGAGCTGGCGGTGTCCGGCCTCCCGCGAGGGGAAGGCGCTTCCCTCCCGCTCTGGGTGCTCGTCTGGGTCGTGCCGCAGCTGACGGAACCGGTCATCGTCGACGTGCTTCAGCGACTGGAACGCCTGCGCGAGGAGTTGCCTCGGGTGATACCAGCGATCGCTCCGCTCGAGTGCGAGCTCGCTGCGGACGCGGCGGTCGAGCGCGGGATCATGGTTCTGACCGAGTCAGCTGTGCGCGGATGGGAATCCGCGGTCGCGCGCTGGTACAGAGATCAGTCTCCCACATGACCGGCACGAGACGTGCCGTCCCCTGACGAGGGCGGGGGTATGCTCGACCGCGTCCTGGAGCGCTTGGCCACGTTCATCGAGCCGACCGTCCAAGCAGTGGTCGTGGTGGTCGGCGGCTGGTTGCTGGTGCGGCTCGCGCGCCTGGCGATCCGGCGTGCGGTGAGGCAGGTACTGGAGTCTCGGCGTCTTTCGGACCGCGAGGCAGCGGCCCGGGTCCGTACGTTGACCACGCTCGCCGAATCGGCCGTGCGCTTGCTCGTCATCCTGCTCGTCCTGCTGACTGTCCTCGCGCTCTACGGGGTACCGATCGGGCCGCTCCTCGCCAGTGCTGGTGTCGTCGGGCTGGCGATCAGTCTGGGGGCACAGACGCTGATCCGAGACGTCATCGCTGGCATCTTCATCGTGTTGGAAGACCAGTACCACGTCGGTGACGTCATCACGGTCAACAATGTCAGCGGCCTCGTCGAAGCGTTGACCTTGCGTTCCACAGTGGTGCGGACCGTCGAGGGTGCCTACGTCGTCATCCCGAACGGTGAGATCAGGGTCGTCCAGAATCTCTC
>JBEPZP010000017.1:0-19781 GCA_041640735.1 Thermomicrobium sp. | reverse complement strand
GAAGGACAGAGCATACTTGAAGATCGACGAGGAGCGCGATAGTGGTCGACGCGAGTGACGTGTCCCTCACGATCCAGGAGTTGTCGGCACTGACCGGTGTGCCGCCGCGTCGAATTCGTTTTTACGTATGCCGGGGGCTGGTACCGCCACCAGCGGGTCGCGGGCCGACTGCACGGTACGGCCGCATCCATGTGGAACGCCTGCGTGCGATCAGGGAGCTTCGCCAAAAGCGACTGGGGCTGGCGGAGATCCGCGCTCAGCTGGCACGACAGCGGACAGAGAGCGACGCTGGCCGTAGCGTGTGGTACCGATGGGATCTCGGCGAAGGGATCGTCCTCTGGGTGCGAGCCGATCTGCCGGAACGGCAGCATCAGCAAGTATCGACGCTCGTCGAGGTCGCGCGTCGACTCTTGCAACGAGGCGAGGAGAGCTAGTGGAAGGGCCGCAGGTCAGAACTGCGCTGCAACCGATCGTCGAGGTGCTCCGGTCGGCCGGATACTGGGCGTATCCGCTCTACGGAGACGACGGCCGATGGTTGGTTGCCTGCGACACCGAGGCTGGCCGTATCGACGTCCGCATCGGGGATGACGGATACCTGGTGGACGTGTGGGACGTCTCGCCGGGGCTCTTCTTCGAGGAGGAGGATGAACGCCGCCGCATCGTGCGCGAGCGTCTCGCCCGCATGACGCTCCTACGGCTAGCTGAGACCATCCGGCGCTCACCGCTCGAGCCCGGTGAGGAGCTCCTCAGCGATCTCTGGTGGGACGAGAACGAGCACGGGATCGGGGTGCGACTCAGTCTGGGGATACCGTTCAGTGCGAGTGGACGCTTGCCGGCGATCGTCGCCGGGCTTTTGGAGCAGTTGAACGCGTTGATCGCGCGGATCGAAGCACGCCTCCTCGACTGAAAGGGGATAGACACGATGGCGAATCTGGGTATCGGTGACTTGACGCTAGAACAGTGGCAGCGTTTGCTCCGCGTGGCGCTGGGCGAGGAACCGGCTGATCTCGTGCTGCGGCGCGCCCGCATCGTCAACGTGGTCAGCGGCGACGTGGAGGAGGGCGACATCGCCGTCGTCTACGGCCGTATCGCCGGAGTGGGACAGTATCCGCAGGGGCGTGCAGAGATCGATGTGGCTGGCGACTACGTGGCTCCGTCGTTCATCGATGGTCACGTGCATATCGAGAGTTCGCTCCTGTGGGTCGACCAGTTCGCGCGCGCAGTGGTACCGCACGGGACCGGGGCGGTAGTGACTGACCCGCACGAGATCGCCAACGTTGCTGGACTACCAGGGATCCGGGCGCTTGCCGAAGCGGCGTCGCGGCTACCGGTGGGCGTGTTCTTCACGATTCCTTCCTGCGTGCCGGCGAGTCCGTTCGAGAGTGCCGGTGCAGTCATGGATGCGCGCGCTATCGCCGAGGGCTTGTCGTTGCCCAATGCGGTCGCGCTCGGCGAGATGATGAACTTCCCTGGTGTCCTGGCCGGTGACCCCGAGATTTACGAGAAACTGCGCTTGCCAGCCCGGCGGCGCGACGGTCACGCTCCCGGTCTGCGAGGACACCGGTTGAATGCCTACATCGCGTCCGGCATGGGTTCCGACCACGAGTCGACGCAACTGGAAGAGGCCCGCGAGAAGCTGCGTCGTGGGCTCCGCATCATGATCCGCGAGGGATCGACAGAACACAACCTGCTCGAGCTCTTGCCGTTGGTCACCGATGCGACCTACCCGCAGTGCTGCTTCGCGAGCGACGACCGGGACTGTGCGACGCTCCTGCACGATGGGCATATGGATGCGATCATCCGCAAGGCTATCAGTGCGGGGCTCGATCCTATCCGTGCCATCCGCCTGGCGACGTACAACACCGCCGAGTATTGGGGGCTGGACGGCTACGGGTCCGTCGCTCCCGGCTACTGGGCGAACCTGGTGGTCTTCGAACGCCTCGACGATCTGCGCCCGTCGCTGGTTCTGTTCAAGGGGACGGTGGTCGCTCGAGACGGTAAGCCCGCGTTCGAAGGCGAGCGAACGATACCGGAGTGGCTGCTCGATACGGTGCGCATCGGACCCATCGATCCCGCGCGGCTGCGCATTCCTGCCACCGATCGGATGACCGCCGTGGAAGCGATTCCTGGTCAGATCGTGACCCGGGCGATCGAGGTCACACCGACCGTGCGCGACGGTGAAGTCGTGGCTGACCCGGAACGAGACCTTCTGAAGCTGGTCGTGGTGGAACGTCACCGGGCGAGCGGCCGTGTCGGCGTGGGTCTCGTGCGTGGGTTCGGTTTGAAGCGTGGGGCGATCGGTTCGTCGATCGCCCACGATGCGCACAATATCGTGGTGGTCGGTGTCGAGGATAGCGACATCCTCCGGGCTGTCGAGGCGATCGCGGCGATGCACGGTGGGCTGGTGGCAGTGGTGGATGGTGCGGTGCGTGCGCGATTGCCGCTTCCCGTGGCGGGTATTCTCTCGCCCGAACCGCTCGAGCGCGTGGCCGAGGAATACGAGGAAGTCGAGCGGGTTGCGCGCGAGCTCGGAAGCAGCGTCCCGGCTCCGTTCGCACTGCTTTCGTTCATGGCGCTCTCGGTGATTCCGGAGGCGCGGGTGACCGACCACGGCTTGGTGGTGTTGCGCTGATGAGGCTGATGGCGCAGCGAATGGACGCGCGCGGGTGCGTGACGCGGGGTGTGGTATACTGTGAGGGAGAAGAGGGCGCCGTAGCCAAGTGGCCTAAGGCAGCGGTCTGCAAAACCGCGATTCGGCGGTTCGAATCCGCCCGGCGCCTCTTTTTTCATGCTCAGCGCTACGCGTGACGGTCTCCTCGGCTCCGCATTCCTCAGTCTCTGCGTCGTCTGACCGGGTGCGTCTCTGTCTCGAACCGGGCCTCTGGTGCGGCGCCACGGTGCAGGTGCTTCGTGCCGCATCCTCTCGGCTGTGCCTCGTCGGTACCCGTGGCCTCGGTGAACTCTCGAGCGACGCGCTGGGTGCAGAGAGCTTCGAGCTGCAGCAACGAAGGAGAGGAGAGGCGAGTCATGAGCGAACGACTCCTCAGGCGGGAAACAGTTTTCGCCGGGCGCTTGCTCGCCGTCTACCGCGACGAAGTGGTGTTGCCGGATGGGCAACGGCGGATCCGCGAGGTCGTCCACCATCCAGGCGCCGTGGCAGTGCTTCCGGTCCGGAAGGATGGGCGTGTGGTGCTGGTGGAACAGTACCGTCATGCTGTCGGGCAGACGCTGCTCGAAGTGCCGGCCGGGACACGCGAGCCGGGCGAGACAGTAGAGGCCTGCGCGGCACGCGAGTTGGAGGAGGAGACCGGTTACCGTGCTGGCCGTCTCCGAGAACTCGTTCGCTTCGCGGTCAGTCCTGGCTGGACGGATGAAGAACTCGTCGTCTTCGTGGCTGAGGAACTCATCCCCACTCGGGCGCGTCCGGCAGACGACGAACGCTTGACCGTGCGCGAGCTCGCACCCGAGGAGGCCTTGGCAGCGGTACGCGCTGGGAGGATTCGGGACGCGAAAAGCTTGATCGCGCTCCTGGGGTATTTCGGGTGGAAGTTGTCCTAGCTGTGCCCGGTAGGCATAGTACGTACATCCACTCGGAGTACTCACCGTACTAGGACTACTGATTCTCGTTTCGTGACTAATTCCGCATCGCGCAATCATCGCGCTCCGTGGAAACTCGTAGCGAGGTTTCCTATCGGGGGATGGAGGGACTGCGATGCGGAACGCTTTGAAGAGCCGGACGAAGGAGGTTCGTATCCTCATCGTCGACGACCACCCGTTGTTTCGGTTCGCGCTTACCCGATTGTTGCAGCGCGATGAAACGTTCCGTATCGTGGCCGAGGCGGCCTCGGCGCACGAGGCGGTCCAGCAAGCCGATATCGCTCGCCCGGACGTCGTGTTGATCGACGTCTGCTTGCCTGGTATCAACGGGCTGCACGTCGCGCGTCTTTTGAAGCGCCAGCTTTCGAAGCTCGCCGTGGTGTTGCTCTCCGCCGATCGGGACGAGCAGTGGCTGCTCGGCGCACTGCAGGTCGGAGCAGCCGCCTTCCTTGCGAAGGATGCGAGCCCGGACCACATGGTCGCTGTGTTGCGCTCAGTTGCTCGCGGCGAGGAGTTACTGTCTCAGCAGATCCTCGAGGTACCCGATCTGGCGCGGCGGGTCCTGAGCGAACTCCAGCGGTATGTCGCCGGTGAAGCGCACCTCGAGCGTCCGGAGATGTCGCTCACTGTTCGTGAGCTGCAGGTGCTCGATTGCGTCGCCCAGGGGATGTCGAACAAGGAAATCGCTGACGCCCTCTTCATCACCGAGCAGACAGTCAAGAACCATATGACCTCGATCCTGCGCAAGCTGGGAGCGCAGGACCGCGTGGACGCGATTCTCACTGCCGTACGTCACGGCTGGATCGCGCTCACGCCTGCTCGGTCGGTGGCGTTGTCGGCGTAGAGACTTCTGCCAGCGCGATGTCGCGGCGGAAGACCATGCCGGGGAAGCGGATCCGTTCGATCGCGGCGTAGACGCGGTCGCGGGCCTGAGCGAACGTCGGGGCGACGGCGGTGACGTTGAGGACGCGACCGCCAGCAGTCACGACCCGGCCGTCCTCGCGCCGAGTACCGGCGTGGAAGACGATGATGTCGCTGGGCAGCGCTTCTAAGCCCTCGATTTCGAAACCGGTTCGGTAGCTACCTGGATACCCGCCCGAGGCGATGACAACGGTGACCGCGACCTGCGTGCTCCAACGTGGTGGCGCGACCTCGTCGAGCGTGCCGCGGGCAGCGGCGAGCAGCAGCTCGGCGAGATCGCTCTCGAGGAGCGGCAGAATGACCTGAGTCTCTGGATCGCCGAAGCGGCAGTTGAACTCCAGCACCTTCGGTCCGTCAGCCGTCAGCATCAAGCCAGCGTAGAGGACACCGCGGTAGACGATGCCGCGTCGCTGCATCTCAGCGAGAGTCGGCTCGACGATCTCGCCGAGGATGCGAGCACGCAGTGCAGGAGACACGTCCGGTGCAGGCGCATAGGCCCCCATGCCGCCGGTGTTCGGCCCGGTATCGCCGTCGCCCAGGCGCTTGTAATCCCGTGCCGGCGGAAGCGGTACGACGGTCGTGCCGTCCGTCACGACGAGGAACGACGCTTCTCGTCCCTCGAGATAGTCTTCGATCAGCACACGGTCGGCCGCTGCGCCGAGCCCGCGTTCGACGAACATCCAGTGGAGCGCTGCTTCTGCTTCGCTACGGTCGCGGGCGATCACGACCCCTTTGCCGGCTGCCAATCCCGAGGCCTTGAGGACGATCGGATAGCGAGCGTTCCGCACGATGGTGCGGGCTTCCTCCAGGCTCGTCACCACTGTCGCCTGCGCGGTCGGAACTCCGGCGGCTCGCATCACCTCTTTCGCCCAGGCTTTGCTCGCCTCGATCTCTGCTGCCTGCCTCGTCGGCCCGAAGGCAACGAGACCGGCCTCTCGGAAGGCGTCGACGAGGCCGCGTGCTAACGGTTCCTCAGGGCCGACGACCGTCAGGTCGACGCGGAGATCGCGGGCTGCTGCGACCAGCGCAGGGATGTCGGTGGCTGGTATCGGGACGTTCTCGGCGATCGCGGCTGTTCCCCCGTTCCCCGGCGCGACCAGCACCCGCGAGACGGACGGCGAGCGGGAGAGTGCCCATGCGAGGGCGTGTTCCCGGCCTCCGCTTCCGACGACCAGGACGGTCAGGCCGCGCTCCGGCATCCTGTTCACTCCCATTCGATCGTGGCGGGCGGCTTCGAGGTGATGTCGTAGACGACCCGGTTGACACCTGGAACCTCGTTGACGATCCGATTCGCCAGTCGCGCGAGTAGGTCGTGCGGGAGTCGCGCCCAATCGGCAGTCATGGCGTCGGAACTGGTGACTGCCCGGATAGCGATCACTTGGGCGTAGGTGCGTTGGTCGCCCATGACGCCGGTGGAATGGACAGGGAGCAGGACGGCGAAGAACTGCCACAGCGCAGCGGCGAGTCCGGCAGCCTCGATCTCCTCTCGGACGATCGCGTCGGCGCGCCGGACGATGACGAGTGTTGCTTCGGTCACTTCGCCGAGGATGCGGACTGCCAGCCCCGGGCCCGGAAAAGGTTGCCGCTGCACGATCTCTTCCGGCAGACCGAGGAGCCGACCGATCGCGCGTACTTCGTCCTTGAAGAGATACCGCAGTGGTTCGAGGAGCTCGAACTGGAGATCCGGCGGCAGGCCACCGACGTTGTGGTGCGTCTTGATCTTGGCAGCAGTCTTCGACGCCTGCGGAGAGGCGCTCTCGATGACGTCCGGGTAGAGCGTTCCCTGAGCCAGAAAGCGGAACGGGCCACGCTCGCGCGCTACCTGCTCGAAGACGCGTACGAACTCCTCGCCGATGCGCCGTCGCTTTTCCTCTGGATCGATTACCCCGCGCAGGCGTGCCAGGAAGCGGTCGCGGGCATCGACGGCGACCAGCGGCATGCCGAAGTGTCGACCGAACACTTCGCGGATCGTTTCCGGCTCTCCCTCGCGGAGCAGTCCCGTATCGACGAAGACGGGCGTGAGCTGATCGCCGATCGCGCGGTGGATCAGCGCCGCAGCGACGCTGGAGTCCACACCCCCCGACAGGGCGAGGAGGACGCGATCTTGACCGACCCGGTCGCGGATCTCACGCACTGCGCGTTCGACGAACGACTCCGGCGTCCAGGTCGGCCGGCAGCCACAGACGTCGTACAGAAAATTGCGCAGGATCGTGCCGCCTAGTGGCGTATGCGCCACTTCGGGGTGGAACTGCAGACCGACCAGGTGCCCTCTCGCCATGGCTGCGTAGGGGGCGTTCTCCGAGCGCGCGAGGACGGTGAACCCTGGCGGAAGCTCTTCGATCCGGTCACCGTGGCTCATCCAGACATCGAACCGGCGAGGAAGGTTGGAGAAGATCGGGTGCTCGCTGATGATTTCGACCGATGCCGGACCGTACTCGCGCTGGGTTGCAGGGGCGACACGACCGCCCAGTGCGTGAGCGAGGAGCTGCATGCCGTAGCAGATGCCGAGAACCGGCAGCCCGCGCTCCAGCACCCACTGGGGGAGTCCCGGAGAGCCTGGTTCGTAGACACTGGCCGGTCCACCGGAAAGGATCACACCCTTGGGGTTGAGGTGGGCGACGTCCTCCCATGACGTGTCGTGGGGAACGAGTTCACAGTACACGTTGGCTTCGCGGACGCGGCGAGCGATCAGTTGGGCATATTGGGAACCGTAGTCGAGAATGACGACAGCGTCGGTCGTCTCGCTGAGTGCCCCGGAGTGGCGGGTAGGAGCCTCGCTCGGCGTGGACACGTCGTGGTGCCTCCCTGTCGCGGTCTCTCGGCTCCCACGCCCGGCGAACGGACGTGGACAACAGCACGATTGTACTCGACACTGTTCCTGGGGCGGGATCGAGAATTGAGGACGGAAGGTAGGGGCTCGTGCGGACACTGCGGATCGCGGTCCTCATCTCGGGTGGCGGGAGAACGCTGGCCAATTTCCTCAGCGTCCAAGAGCGTGGCGAGTTGCCGGGACGGATCGAGCTCGTGGTGAGCAACCGAGAGGAGATTCCGGGGAACGAGATCGCACGCCGCGCTGGCGTGCCGCTGGTCGTCGTGCCGTCACGCGGGCTTTCGGACGCTGCCTTCGCCGAGCGAGTCTATGCAGCCCTGGATGCGTATCGCATCGATCTCGTGTTGTTCGGCGGCTTTCTCCGCCGTCTCCCAGTGCGACCCGACTATCGCTGGCGCATCATGAACATCCACCCCTCGCTCTTGCCGCTCTTCGGAGGACGCGGTATGTACGGTGAGCGTGTGCATCGTGCAGTGCTCGCGAGTGGGATGAAGGTGTCGGGATGTACAGTGCACTTCGTGACGGACGAACTGGATAGCGGTCCGATCATCCTGCAAGCCTGTGTCCCCGTCGAAGAGGACGACACTCCCGAGACACTCGCAGCGCGGGTGTTCGCCAAGGAGTGCCGGATCTATCCGGAGGCGGTGCGCCTGTATGCCGCAGGTCGTTTGGTCGTCGAGGGACAGCGGGTGCGGATCCTGCCGCCTCCACCGGTGAGCGACGAGGCGTCACTGTGAAGGGAGTCAGGCCGATGAGCGATACCTACAGACAGGAACTCGACACACCGTGTCTCGTCGTCGATCTTGATCGGCTGGAGCGTAACATCGAGGAGATGGCAGCGTATGCCCAGGCGCGCGGTCTCGCCCTCCGTCCACACCTGAAAACCCACAAGACTGCCGAGATCGCACAGCTGCAACGCCGTGCCGGTGTGGTGGGGTTTACCTGTGCGAAACTGGGTGAGGTAGAGGCCTTAGCAGATGCCGGGGTTCTCGACGACGTCCTCGTCGCCTACGAGATCGTCGGCGAGCAGAAGATCGCTCGACTGTTGGCGCTGCTCGATCGCCTTCGGGTGACGGTTGCCGTCGACAGCGTCGCGGTAGCCGAACCACTCAGCCGGGCTGTCACTGCTGCTGGGAAAGTGCTCGACGTGCTGATCGAAGTGGATACCGGGTTGCAGCGTGCTGGAGTGGAACCTGGGGAGCCGGCACTCCGTTTGGCGCGCGAAATCGTCCAGATGCCCGGCCTCCGGCTGCGCGGGCTGATGACGCACGAAGGGCACGTCGCGCGAGCGCGGTCGAGCGAAGAACTGGCAGCGATTGCACGTGCAGCCGGGGAGGCGATGGTCGCGACAGCTGAACTTCTGCGCCGGCATGGTGTTCCGGTCGAGGTGGTCAGCGTCGGCTCGACGCCAGCGGCCTTCGCGACGACACAGGTGGACGGGATCACGGAGATGCGTCCCGGAACGTACGTGTTCTACGATGCAGCCGCCTTCCGCTTCGGCCGGATCGGCCCGGAACGTGTGGCGCTTCGCGTGCTGGCGACGGTCATCAGCCGACCGGCAGCGCACCGGGTGATCATCGATGCCGGAAGCAAGACGCTCACCAGTGATCCGGCACCCCCCGATCGAGCTGGCTTCGGGTACATCGTCGAGTATCCGCATGCGACGATCGTGCGGCTCAACGAGGAGCACGGCATCGTGGAGTTCCCACCCGGTTCACCAGTACCGGCCGTCGGTGACCGGGTGGAAATCATCCCGAACCACGTCTGTCCTGTCGTCAATCTGCAGGACGAACTCTTCGCTGTGCGGGACGGTCGCCTGATCGGGGCCTGGCGAGTCGTGGCGCGCGGTCGCGTGCGCTGACGTCAGGTCGGTGGCAAGAGATGGTCGCGACCACGCAACTCGCGCAGGCACTCGTGACAGAGGAGGACGAACTCGGCTTCCGTCATCCCGACTTCTTCACCGGGAACAACGTGTCCCTCTCGCGCCGGAAAGGTGTGCTGGCAGAGCGCGCAGGTGAAGAGTGCACGGTCACCGAGAAGCTCTCGGCGGAGAACCAACTGCTCTTCTTCTTGCATCGGATCCT
The DNA here is from genome assembly GCA_041640735.1 of Thermomicrobium sp. GTDB lineage: Bacteria > Chloroflexota > Chloroflexia > Thermomicrobiales > Thermomicrobiaceae > Thermomicrobium. The sequence goes on along the minus strand of JBEPZP010000017.1, from coordinate 10,349 downwards.
TTACCTTTCGCTCAGCGATGGTTGAGTGACCGTCTCAGTGTCTTCTGCAGCGTTCTTCGGTGCCGTCAAGGCGCGCATGGTGGCGAGCAGCACCTCGTCGAGCACCAACGTCAGTTCGGAGAGGAGCTTCAACACCCGCCGGGTCGGTATCTCCTCTCGCTCCGCAAACTGGGCGACTGCGACGTAGGTCGGGGCGCGGAAAGCCAGGAACGCTTCGGTCGCTTCGACCGGGGTCAACCCGGCAGCAGCGCTGATCTCTCCGTATCGACGACCGATCGCTCGCCCGGTCTCGATGAGCGAGTCTCGGTCGACAGCCCGATTGACGATGCGAAAGGTGAGATCGACGAGCTGCCGACCGAGCGAGCGTAGCTCGGCGAGGTGCTCGCTGCGGTAACGCTGGTACCACGGACGCGTCGTGACTTGTTGCATCAGCTGCGAGTGGTAGAGGGAGTACGACAGATCGGTCAGTGCCTTGCGCGAGAGACGACGCCGCGGGCGAGTCTCGCTGCGCAAGACGGCGACAAGATCCGCCTCGCGGTAGCGTCGATGCCCACCGGCAGTCCGGTACACCGGAACGAGTCCGGCGTCGCTCCAACGACGGAGCGTGGATTGCCCTACACCGAGGAAACGGGCTGCTTCCTCGATCGTCAACCAGCGGTCGGTTCGGCGTGGTTGTGTGGCCTGCGTCGGTTGCACTCGTCCCACCTCGCCCTCGTCCATGCCTTCGTGCTCGGTCCATTGTACTGCTTCGGCACATGCAGCCGCTCAGGAGCTGCGCGGATGCTGGTCGAACGGGTAGGAACGCTCCTGTAGCGCGGTGACCAGCCGATCGCGGGCCGCCAGAATGCAGGCGTAGGCGACAGGATCACGCTGGGAGAGCCCGCTCGCTTCGAGTTCCTCTTCGTCGAGTACCACCACCTGGCCGGTCGGATCAGCGACGACGTCGACGTAGAGGTCGCGCCACCAGAGCTCGCCGTCGACGAGCACGGCCGGACAGGCGACGTTGGCGTACCATCCCTTGAACAGACCGTGTGCGCTGTACAGTGCAAAGGCGTTGATCGGTTCGACGAGCGAAAAGTACTCGAGCAGTCGGTCACCGGGTTCGAAGCGGAGCGGACCCGAGACGACGGTGCCGAGCTGCCAGTCGGCTCGGACGGCGATCCAACCGGGTCGCGCTGGCTCGATTGCGGCCCAGTATCGCGCGACGATCCGTCCACTGGGATCTGCCTTCACGATGGTGAGTTCTCCGTCCAGTGCCATCATGGAGACGTCGTCGAACCCCCGGTAACACGCCGGACGACCGTCAGAACTTCCTCGAGCTTCTGCTGGAGGAGTTCCGGCGTGTTCGCCTCCACATTGATGCGGAGCAGCGGTTGCGTGTTCGAGGGGCGGGCATTGAACCACCAGTCTGGATACTCGACGGTCAGCCCATCGAGGTGATCGATCTGTCCGTCGCGGAAGTGTTCCTCCAGCGCGGTCAGAACCGCTGAGAAGTCGCGCGCTTCCACGTTGATCTCACCGGAACGGTAGTAGCGGTCGATGGACGCGATCGCTTGAGAGACGGTGACGCCTTCACGCGACAGAAGTTCGAGGACGGTCACTGCAGCGATGATGCCGGAATCGGCGTACCAGTTGTCTCGGAAATAGAAGTGCCCCGAGTGCTCGCCGCCGAAGATGGCGTCGTGTTCTCGCATGAGGGCCTTGATGAAGGAATGGCCGACGCGGGAGCGGATCGGGACGCCGCCGTACTGCCTGATGACCTCCGGTACGGCCCGGGAGCAGATGAGGTTGTAGACGATGCGGGCGCCGGGATGCTTCTGCAAGAGCGCTTTTGCGACCACTGCTGTCACCATGTCGCCGCCGACCAGGCGTGCCTGCTCATCGAGGATGAACATACGGTCAGCATCACCGTCGAAGGCGATCCCGAAGTCAGCGTGCTGCTCGAGAATGGCGCGCTGCAGGTCGCGCACGTTCTCCGGCTCGATCGGGTTCGGGACGTGGTGCGGGAAGCTCCCGTCGAGCTCGAAGTACAGCGGGATGATCGTGACGGGCAGGCGCCCCAGCACCTTGGGTGCGATGACTCCTCCCATACCGTTGCCAGCGTCGACGACGATCCTGAAAGGCTTGATGACGCTCACGTCGATGAACGAAAGGACGTGGTTCGCGAAGTCGTCCAGGATGTCCTGCGTGGCGATCGTCCCCCGCCGTTCCGGTTCGGGAAACTCCCCACGCAGCACGAGGTCGCGGATGGCCGCGATGCCGGTATCCATGCTCAAAGCTCGTGCTTCTTCGCGGCACAGCTTGAACCCGTTGTACTCCGGGGGGTTGTGGGAGGCCGTGACCATGACGCCTCCGTCGAACTGGAATTTGCCGACCGCGAAGTACAGCGCATCGGTGCTGACGAGTCCGACGTCGGTCACGTCGACGCCCTGATCGACGAGCCCGCGAATGATGGCCTCGGCGAGCGCAGGTGAGGAGAGCCGCATGTCACGCCCGACGACGACCCTCCGAGGGTTGAGGAACAGCGCATACGCTCGGCCGATGCGGTAGGCGAGCTCCTCGTCGAGTTCGGTCGGATAGATTCCACGGATATCGTAGGCCTTGAAGACGGTTTCGATCGCTCGTGCCATCGGCGTGTGCTCCTTCCGTTCCCGTTTCCATCAGACCGGGTTCGGATCGTGCAGGAACACGGTCTCGAGTCCGAACAGCGCGGAAAGGTGCCGAGCCAGGGCTTGGACACCGAGGCGCTCGGTTGCCTCGTGGCCAGCCAAGAGTACCGTAACCCCGAGTTCGCGAGCGAGGGCCATGGTCGTTTCGCGACCTTCCCCGGTCAACAGCACGTCGCAGCCGGCTACCGCGGCATCGGCGAGGGTACTCGCTCCGGAGCCGCTCACGATCGCGACACGTCGGATCACCGCGGGTCCGCCCGGCAAGACGACGGGGTGTCGCTCCGTCAACCGTTCGACCGCTGCCACGAACTGATCGAGCGCCTGTGGCGCGCCGGGTACGGCAGCGATCCAACCGATGGGCGTCCCGCCGACTTCTGCAAACCGTTCAACCGGTTCGAGGCCGAGAGCGAACGCGAGTTGCGCGTTGTTACCGAGTTCGGGATGGGCGTCGAGCGGTAAGTGGTACGCGATCAGACTGACGTCGTGGACTAGCAGCGGCCGCAAGCGGGTGCGAGCGATACCGGTCACACTCCGCAGACCGTCGCCCCAGAAGAGACCATGGTGCACGAGCAAGGCGTCGGCGTCGACCTCGATCGCGCGCTCGATGGTGGTGCGATTGGCGCTGACTGCCACCGCGAGCCGGCGGACAACGGAACGTCCCTCAACTTGGAGGCCATTCGTCGCCGCGTCGCGGAAGCGTGTCACCTCGAGAAGCTGGTCACAATACCGTACCAGCTCGGAGAGTTCGACCATGGTTGCGCTCCCTTCGCATCGATTCTGCCATCTCCTGACGACGCGGCGTCGTATACTCGGCCGAGGGGGAAGCGACGATGGTGGAGACGATTTTGTCGCACGAGCCGGTAGACCTCCACCTCCACACCCTCGCGAGCGATGGTGGTTGGACGGTCTCGCAGTTGCTCGAGTACTTGACGCGGCGGCGGTTCCGGATCGCGGCGATCTGCGATCACGATACGATGGCCTCGGTCCCTGAGGCGGTCGAGCTGGGTGCGGAGCGGGGTCTCGCGATCGTCCCCGGCGTGGAAGTGACGACGCGGTGGGAGGGTCGGCAGTGGCACCTCCTGGTGTACGGCGTCGACCCTGCGCTCCCGCGTGCCCGCGCCTTCCGTGCCGTGCTGGATGAGCTAGCGGACCGCCTGTGGGCAGCAGCGGCCAGCGCCATCGTCACGCTCGAACGGCATGGTTACCGCCTGCGCTCGTTGCGTGCAGTGACCGCGGGACGGCCGCTCCGGCCGTATCACGTCCTGGTCACGCTGATTCGGGAGGGTTACGCCACGAATCTGGCCACTGCGCACGAGCTGACGAAAAAGCTCGGTGAGCCGATGCTCGTGGATCTCCCGTTGGAGCGCGTGGTAGAGGCGGCACACGAGGCAGGCGGTGTGTGCATCTTGGCGCATCCCGGGCGGGACGACGGGAGTGGCGTGTTGACCGAAGAGACGTTCCACCGGCTTCTCCGGGTCGTTCCGCTCGACGGACTCGAAGCGCACTATCGGTCGCACAGTGCGGAGCAGACGGCAATGTTCCGCGAGTGGTGCGGGCAACGAGGGCTCGTCGTGAGCGCTGGTTCGGACTCGCATGCCCCGGGCATACCTGTCGACCCGATCGCCTATCGCGCGGAGTGGGTGGAAACGCTGTTGGCCAGGCTCGGGTTCCGAGTGGTCGTCGAGGATAGAGTGACGAGCTCGGCCGGCGAGTGAAAGCTAGAGGAGTTCCCTCAGCCCGGCGAGGAGCGTGATCCCTCCCGCGATCACCAGCACCGCGATCCAGACGAGATCGACGTTGAACCAGGCGCGGGTCAGGATCTTGACTCCCAGCTGTCGATAGACGGTCACTGCGGCGACCGCCATCGCCGAGAACATGGCGAGCGTGTGCAGCGTCACCGCGAGGAGAGCGACGGCGAGTGACTGGCTCGCTGCGTGTGCGCTGTGCTCGCTCGTCAGTGAGGCCTTAGGAGCAACGGCGGCCACGATGGGGGCAACCATCAATCCGGCGCCGTGCGCGCTGGCCATGAGGAAGGACCAGGTGGCGAGCTGCAGGCTGGTGGCGCGGAAGCGTGTCCGCGGGTGCTTGAACCGGCGCCAGATTCGCCACGCGGTGAAGAGGAGGAGCAGTGTACCGACCGTGACGAGCACGGCTGGCCGCGGAATCGTCTGGCCGAGCAAGACTGTCGCCAGCGCGACGAGGGCGACCGCTGCCGCGTGTCCGGCTGCGATAGGGAGCAGTGCCCACACTACCGCAGAGAGACGCTGCTCCTGGAGACCGAGCGCGACAGCAAACAACCAACCCATCGCGGGATTGAGTCCGTGGAAGACGCCGAGCGCAACGAGCGCACCCCAGGCCCACAGGTCGAGTTCCATCGAGCGACAAAGCCTCTCCGATCGACGTGACAGGCGCGCTCCCGACTCCGCGCCGGGAGCGCGCCAGGACAGCAAGCGTGCACCTCACGGATAGCAGTAGGAGTCGCTGGAGGCATCGCCACCCTGGAGCCGTATCTGGTGTGCCCGTTGGTCGCCGAAGTCGACGAAGAAGTTCGGGTCGAACTGCATGCCGCCCGCGGGGTCGACGTCGACCTTGACCATCCAACCGCGGATGCCGTCCGGATAGAATTGGGCGTCCCAGGGAAGGTAGAGCGAGTTGGTGAAGTACACGCGCCGGCCGTCGCGGCTCACTTCGACCATCTGTGGTCCGCCGTTCAAGGGCCCCGGCGCTGCCGGGTGACCAGCCCGTCGCACGATGCCGCCGATCTGGAGCACGCCGGTCAGCTTCGGTTCGAAGGGGTTCGACACGTCGTACTGTCGCAGCTCGCCGGTCCCCCAGCAGGAAACGTAGAGGAAGCGGTCATCGACGCTCAGGTCGATATCCGTCACCAGCGGTGGCACCGCCTTGAAGGGCTTGAGGATCTCGGGCAGCTGGTCCTCGTCCGCCGGTTCGGCTGGAATCTCGATCACTTTCTGAATCTTCCACTCGCCGTTGTGGCGGTACCAGAGCCAGATCGACGAGGACAAGTCCTTGAGGCTCACGACGGCATTGACGAACCCGTAAGCCTTCGTCGGGTCGTGCGCAGGCCGAAGCTCGAGGAGCATCTGGTATTCCGCGCCGATGTCGAGTGCCTGCAGCCGACGGCGACGGTGGAGATCCCACAGGTGGATCCGGTGCCCGTACTTGCCGCCGAGGAGTTCTTCGCCGAGCACGCCGTGCTCGACCATGCGCGGGGTGCCCCACTCGCTAGTGATCATCGTGTCGTAGCCGAGATGCCACCAGAAATCGTAGTGGAGGTACTGATCGCCGCGATCGATCTCCCAGCGCCCGAGGACATCGAACGTGTCATGGTCGAGGATGAAGATGCCACCGGGGCCGTCTCCGTCCGGTGTTCCGAGCGCTGAGATGTAGATCCCGTCCGGGCCGCAGTGGACCGTGTGCGGACGAGCGTAGTAGGCGCGCTCGAACAGTTCCTCGGGTTCGATCACCTTGACGACACGCGGCTGGGTCGGATCATCCTTCGTATCGAAAATCGTGATGTGGGAACTCCGGATATCGGGAACGACGAGGTACCGCCGTTCGACATGTGGGTGCGGCGCATTGGGGCAGAGCATCGAGCTGCAGGCGTTCCAACCGAAGTGATGCAGCTCGCCGCCGGTGTACGGCATCTCGGTCACACCGACGACCTTCCCATAGGTACTCGACGAGGGGTCGACGTCGACGACGCACATCGCGTCCGGTCGTCCGTCGCCGTTGGGATTGATCCGCACCACGTAGGCGAGTTTTTCTGGTGGCGCCTTCATCGCCAGCCGTGGTGACGGATAGAACGTCGGATCAGGACGCCAGGTGGCCATGGTCGCACCTCCAATTCCTTACTACTCGCCAGTCTCTACCTCGACCCATGCCGGGTTCGCCTGCTCAGCGAGCAACGCGTGACGCTGCTCTCGCTGGTACTTGTGCACGGCAGCCTTGAGGACGCTGAGCGCCAGCGAGGCGCAGCGCGGCCGCGAGCGGGCGGTTTCGCTGCCGACGAGATCCTGGACGAGCGAAAAATCGACGCTCGCGAGGCGTCCGAGGGTCCACACCCCCTGATGCAGTCGTTCCATCAGGAGGGACGCCGCGGCTTGACTCACGCTACAACCGACACCCGTGAAGGTGACGTCCTCGACTGTCTCTCCGTCAGCAGCGACCTTGAGGTACACCGTGATGACGTCGCCGCATTCGGCATTGCCGCCTTCGACGACGACAGTCGGTTCGGCGAGTGCGCCGTAATAACGCGGGTGTCGGGCATGATCGCGGAGGAGGTCGACGACGCTGTCGCTCATCTCCTAATCCGATCCTTTCGTTCACCTGTGTCGTCGGCGCCAGGCGTAGGTGCCGCTCTCGAAACGGTGAGGATCGATGAACGCCAGGGGCGTAGTACTCCGGGATGCCCAGCGGTACCAGGCCGTCGACGACACTCCGGTGTGGGCTGGCCGGTTGTGCCTCTTCTCCCGAGACTTCCCACGGTTCGCTGACGGCCACATTCTAGCACACCTGAACGGGGTTTCCGGTTGTAGGCTGAGCGTTCTCGGTGCACCTCGCGGCACACCGAGAATGCCAGCGCGGGTGGCCTGGGTGAGCTGGAAGCGATCGAGACGGCGAGTCACACGCATCCGGAACCGCACGGAGCCGGTAAAGGTAACCTGGGCAGCCGCACCGCTCCGGAGGCGCTGCGTTCCCTGCAAGCTCGTTCGCCTCGATTGCGTCCAGCTGAGAGTGGGGCAGGGGAGCGGACACTGCGTGCTCCCCTACCCCGACGGCTCAGCGCTCGATCGGGAGGCCAACAGCGTTGCCCCACTCGGTCCAGGAGCCATCGTAGTTCCGCACCTTCGGGTAGCCGAGCAGTTCGTGCAAGACGAACCAGGTGTGCGACGAACGCTCGCCGATGCGGCAGTAGACCACGACCTCCTTGTCCGGGGTTACGCCTTGGCTCTCGTAGAGCGCGCGCAGTTCCTCCGGCGACTTGAAGGTACCGTCTTCGTTGACGGCTTGTGCCCACGGAATGTTGGCTGCACCGGGAATGTGGCCACCGCGCAGCGCGCCCTCTTGGGGGTAATCGGGCATGTGCAGGAGTTCGCCGCGGTACTCGCCGGGGCTCCGCACGTCGACGAGCGCACCGCGCGGTTCGGCGACCTTCTGGCGGTCACGGTAGCCGATGAACGCGAGCACCTCGTCGCGCAAGGCGCGCAATTCGGGATTCGGCTTCGGAACAGGATAGTTCGTCCGTGGGTAAGTCGGAACCTCGCGGGTCAGCGGTCGGCCCTCGGCTTCCCACTTCTTGCGCCCGCCGTCCATGATGGAGAGAGGACCATGCCCCATGTAGCGGAAGAACCAGAAGGCGTAGGCGGCCCACCAGTTGTTCTTGTCGCCGTAGAAGACGACGCGCGTCTCCGGCGTGATGCCCAACCGAGAGCACAGTTCGGCGAACTGTTCAGGGCCGATGAAATCGCGGACTACCGGGTCCTGGAGGTCGGTGTGCCAGTCGATCTTCACAGCCCCGGGGATGTGCCCCAGTTCGTAGAGGAGCACGTCCTCGTCGCTTTCGACGATCCGCACGTTGGGGTCGTTCAGGTGTTCGGCTACCCACTCGGTCGTCACCAGCGATTCGGGATGGGCGTAGCCGCGTGCTGCGATACGCGGATCGATTTCGATCGTCGCCATAGTACACCCCCCTTTCACTCTTCTTTTGGTGCTGTTACGACACTTCTTGGGGCTGTAGCACTCCGCTTCGCACGAGTGATAGCCGCATTTCCACCGGAACCGGCCGTTGCAGCATGTCCAGGATCGGGCAGAGTTGCTGGGCGCGCGCGAGCAGTCTCTGGATTCGCTCCTCTGGCTCCGGGCTCGTGATGTGGACGGTCATCTCGATCCGCTGGAACCCAGGCCGTACAGCGGGGTCGATGGCGAGGAATCCGCGGAGATCCAACTCTCCGTGTAGCTCGATGTCGATCGCCTCGACCTCGATGCCGAGTCGTTCGGCGAGGATAGCCAGCGTGATTTCCTGGCATGCACCCAAAGCGGCTAACAGGAGCTCGACCGGGGTCGGTCCACGATCGGTTCCTCCCAAGGCCGGTGGTTCGTCGACGACGAGCGGCTCGAAGGAGCGCACCTCGCTCAGGACCCGTGTCCCGCCGGCCCAGCGGACGCGTACGCTGGTCGTCCCTTTAGCGAGATCCGGGTTCTCCCGAATCGCTTGTGTGAGATTTCCAACAGCTTCCTTCATGAGAGTTCCGTCGACACGATTGGTCATCGTTCCCCCTCCACAAAAGTTCTTCCAGTGATGCTGCACACACGCCGACGCGGCGATCGTTGGCGTCCGTGCGTAGCGTGCTAATCGCAGCAGTTCTGGGAAATCGTCTTCAGGAGTGGCGACACTCGCAGATGCGAGGCCAGAAGGAGTAGACACCGATCATCGAGGGGCACGGCGGAACTGCGACCGGTACGAGCCGGTCAGCACTGACCATCGGTAGTGTCGTGCCCAGAAGACCTCTCCGCACTCGGTCGCCTCCCCGTAGGGCCTCACGCCGTGGGAGTGTACCGCCACGCGGGTGCGTCGGTCAAGCCAACCCATCGTCCGTGCCGTCGTTCTCCTCAGCGAGTCGACGGTGCCGATCTCCGCTGAGAGCGGCCGTCGAGCGCGTGATCGGGGTGGATCGGCAACCCCCGACCCACCCCGGCTGCTCGTCCACCGCGTGACGTAGTGGAACCCTGAGCGAGATCGATGTCTCGGTTTCCAGCCTTTCAGTGCGCCAAACCTCCAGGCGAGCGTGCCGGTGCCCGCCGCAGTGGGATCTCGGGAATCAGGAGCGTGCAGACCAGCGCGACGACCAAGATGAGCGTTCCGGCCAGAAACACGTGCTCCAGTGCAATGGCCAGGGATTGGCGGATCGCGCTGAGTAGCACGTCGAACAGTTGCTGTCCCTGCGGTCCGAGGGAGGCGGCCTGCTGACGCATAGCCTCCATCGCCTCTGGGCTCATGAAGACTTGAGGGTTTTCCATCGCTGCCAGCCGATCAGCTGGGACGAGTGCCCGGAGGTCGCTCGGGATACGGGTGGCCAGTTCGCTCTGGAACTGGTTCGTCATAACGGTTCCGAGAACCGCCGCACCGACTGTGCCACCGATCGACCGGAAGAACGTGAGTGCAGAGGTGACTTCGCCTAAGCGCTCAGGCGGGAAGGCGTTCTGGACGACGATCGTGAACAAACTCATCGTCGTGCCGATGCCGAGCCCGAGCACGACCATGTTGCGCACGACGGTCGCATTCGACGCGCTCGTGTCCATCCGGGAGAGGAGGAACATTCCAACCACGGCGAGCGCGACGGTGCCGATCGCGAGTGCCTTGTAGCGCCCGGTTCGGGAGAGCAGTTGACCACCGACCACGCTGGAGACCACGAAGGCCAGCATCATCGGAGTGAGGACAGCGCCCGAATTGGTTGCCGTGCGACCGAGCACTGCTTGCACGAAGAGGGGCAGATAGAGGATGGTGCCGAACATCCCGATGGCGATCAGGAAGGCCGCCAACAGCGTCGGGGTGTAGACCCGGTTGCGGAACAGGCGCAGGTCGAGGATCGGCTCGGGTGAACGCAGTTCGACGACGACGAACCATGCCAGCAGGACGACGCTGACGGCGAAGAGCCCGAT
>JBEPZP010000016.1:0-20221 GCA_041640735.1 Thermomicrobium sp. | reverse complement strand
CGAACTCGTCCACCGAAAGCCCGGCCTCGATCGCTGCCCGCACGTAGGCGATGGCGTTGCCGAGCGTGAACGCCACCTCCTGCACGGCCGTTGCGCCAGCTTCGCGGATGTGATACCCGCTGATCGAAATGGTGTTCCAGTTCGGCAGCCGCTCCTTGCAGTAGGCGAAAGTATCGACGACCAGCCGCATCGACGGCCGCGGGGGAAAGATGTAGGTGCCCCGCGCTGCGTACTCCTTGAGGATGTCGTTCTGGATCGTCCCCCGTAGCTGCGTCGACGCGACACCCTGCTCTTCCGCCACGATCTCGTACATCAAGAGCAGAATGGCTGCCGGCGCATTGATAGTCATCGACGTCGTCACTGCGCCCAGGTCGATCCCCTCGAACAGCCGCCGCATGTCGTCCAAGGTGGAGATCGCCACACCCACGCGCCCCACCTCCGGTCGCGCCAACGGATGGTCGGAGTCGTAGCCCAGCTGTGTGGGCAGGTCGAAGGCAACGCTCAGGCCGGTCTGCCCACGCTCGAGCAAGAGCCGGAACCGGCGGTTGGTCTCTTCCGCCGACCCGTAGCCGGCATATTGCCGGATCGTCCACTTTTTCCCTCGATACATCGTGGCATGGATGCCCCGCGTGAACGGATACTCCCCTGGATCCGGCTCGGCCGGTCTCCCCGTGTCCCGGTACACCGGGGCGATCTCGATACCGGAGTCGGTCACGACGCGGCGGACGTCGGTCGTCGTCATGCTCGGCCTCCTCGCGAGCCCTCGGTCGAGGTGCTTCCGGCGCTCTCCACGAAACGGCCGATCGGGTACACGCACGCTCCCGATGCGGCCACTCGTAACGCACCTACTCTACATGATGCACTCGTTTCGGCGCACTCTCCGCCCGCTGGACAGACGATGACCCCACGCGCCGTCGCAGCGCGTGGGGTCACAGCCATCGTCCGACCGGAGCAGCCCGTCAGTGCTCGCCGCCTTCCGGGATCTCGACCAGCTCGGTCAAGACACCGTGACAGGACTTGGGATGGATGAAGGCCACCGGGAAGCCGTGCAATCCGATCACCGGCTCGCGGTGGATCAGCTCGAACCCCTGCTGCTCCAGCTGGGCGAGCGCCGTGCGGATGTCACGCACCGCATAGGCCACGTGGTGGATACCACCCCGGCTGGCCAGGAATCGTCCTAGATCCGACTCCGGATCAGTCGGCTCGAACAACTCGACGTGCCCTTCACCCCCGCGGAAGAGCGCGATGCGTGTATGCGGGAACTCCTTGATACCGTCGAAGGTCAAGCCGAGCTGCTTGTAGGTCTCGATCGCCTCCTCCAAGTTCGCGACGACGATGCCGATATGGTGGATGCCGACCACAGGCACCGGTACCATCGAACGGCACTCCCTTCTGCAACGCGCCTGCACGCGCGGTGGACCACGTGACGACGGGGAAAGTATAGCACTATACCAAAGCGTACCGGTGCGGCGGCTCAGCGGCGCCCAGTGCCGGACCGGCGGACCGGTACGTTCGCGACTAGCCGATCGCCGCCGTCTCCTCGCACGATGCTGATCTCGATCCGTTCGGCATCGATATCGAGGTGCTGCGAGAGGATCCGGCACATCTCCGATCGGATCGCTTCCAGGACGTCAGGCGTCACCTTCACGTGGTCGTACACGAGTACCTCGACCAGCCGCTGCTTGGCGACCTGCGCGCTCCCACGCGAGGCTCGGCTCGAGCCGCGACCGAACAGCGCATCCAACCAACCCATCGCTTCGTCCCCCCGTCTCTACGCCCGTCCACCAAAGCCGAGCGCGCGGAGCATACGCCGCCACACACCGTCCGGCATCTCCAGCGGCTGGAACGGCACCTCCTCGCCCAGTAACCGCGCTGCGATATCGCGGAACGCTTGCCCCGCCCGCGACTGCGGATCCAGCGCGACCGGCTCGCCGCGGTTGGTCGCCGTCACGATCGTTTCGTCGGCCGGTACGACTCCGATGAGCGGGATCGCGAGGATCTCCAGGACGTCCTCCACCGAGAGCATGTCGCCCCGGCGCACCAGCTCCGGGTCGATCCGGTTGACGATGAGTCGCGGCGGCGGTAGCTCCGCCGCTTCCACCAACCCGACGATCCGGTCAGCGTCGCGCACCGCCGAGACTTCCGGGTTGGTCACGACGAGGACTTCGTCGGCTCCAGCGATCGCGTTGCGGAAACCACGCTCGATCCCGGCCGGGGAGTCGATGAGGACGAAGTCGAACTGCTGGCGCAGCTCTCGGCACAGCTCCTGCATCTGCTCCGGGGAAACCGCTTCCTTGTCGCGCGTCTGGGCGGCCGGTATCAGGTGCAGGGTGCTCAGGCGCTTGTCGCGGATCAAGGCCTGACGCAGGCGGCACCGCCCCTCGACGACGTCCACGATGTCGTAGACGATCCGGTTCTCCAGCCCGAGCACGATGTCGAGGTTGCGCAAGCCAATATCGGCGTCCACCAGCACGACCGACTTACCGCGCGCTGCGAGCGCCGCCCCCACGTTGGCCGTCGTCGTCGTCTTGCCGACACCGCCCTTCCCCGAGGTGATGGTGATGACTCGTCCGTTGCGTTCCTGCTGCTCCTCCACCGCACCCCTCCTGTCGCGCTAGCTCGAGCGTCGTTCGATCCGCCACGGTTCGATCACGATCTGCCCGTCCACGACCCGCGCCAGCGCCGGCGCGTCCAAGAGCTGCCCGCCGCGGTCCGGAGACCGGGCGACCAGCTGCGCGATCCGCAGCTGCATCGGCGCCAGCCGCAGCGCCGCGATCACGGCGCCGGTATCGCCGCCCCGCCCCGCATGCACGGTCCCGCGCACCACACCCCAGACCAGCACGTCGCCACCAGCGACGACCAAGGCACCGGGGTTGACGTCGCCGATCACGATCAGGTGTCCTGGCGCTTCCACGCTCATGCCCGACCGCAGTGTGCGCCGCACGTAGGTCGCAGACCCGTCGACGCCCTCCTCACCGCTCGGCTCGACGAGCCGGAGCCGCCTCGGCGGTTCTCCCACCTCGGTACGCAGTCCCCAGCGCACTAGCCGCTCGCGGTGCTCCGGCACCTCCGCACTGACCGCCTGGATCCGCACGCCGCGCGAGTCCAAGAGATGCTGGAGCGCCGCGATCTCGTCCAGCGACGGCTCGCGCTCGGCATAGTCGAGGACGAGTGCTGCACCTCGAAAGAAGGCGGCTTTGCTCTCCAGCACCTCGCGCACTTGCGCGAGTACGGACGAAAACGGAACGCCGCGCGGGAGCACGAGGCGCACCCCGTCCTGGGTACCACGCACGCGGACCGTCGTCTCCAGTCGCTCTCCGTCTACCATCCTCGACCCTCTCCCACGCTCCCTGTCCTCAGGCCACACGCCCGAAGTAGGTCGCCAAGATGCGGTCAGCGACCGGCACCGCGAAGGTCGATCCCTCGCCTCCGTCGCGGATCAGGACGAGCACGAGCACTTCCGGTTCGTCGTACGGCGCGAACGCGGCGAACCAGGCATGCGCCTTCTTGTACCGGCCGTTCTCAGCGATCCCGTATTCCGCCGTCCCCGTCTTGCCAGCGATCGCGATGTCGTCGCCCGTCCGCACGAACTTCCCCTTCGCTGTGCCGTCGGTCACCGTCCGCCGCATGCCCAGTCGCACGGTCTCGAGGTGCTCGGGTGCGATCGCCAGTGTCCGTACCGGTTCGGGGTCGAAACGACGCACCACCTGTCCGGCCGCGTCGCGGAGCTCCTTGATGATGTGCGGTCGATAATACACCCCCCGATTGGCGATCGCGGCCAGCGCACAGGCCAATTGCAGCGGTGTACAGGCCAGGTGCCCCTGGCCGATGGAGACGTTTATAGTATCTCCGACCGACCAGTACTCGCGCAATGTCTGGAAAAGCCAGCGCGGATTCGGCACGAGTCCTTCGGACTCCCCGGCCAGTTCGATCCCCGTCGGCTGCCCGAACCCGAACACCTCGCGCAAGTAGCGCTCGATCCGCTCGATGCCGAGTCCCTCGAAATAGTGCTTGTTCGGGTCGCCCGGGATGTAGTAGTGCAGCGGCTCGCTGCCACCTTCGGGGATCTGCCCCGGCGCACCGACGTTGTAGAAGTAGACGTTGCAGGATTGGGCGATCCCGTCGAGCACGTCGACGTCCCCGTGCCCGGTCGCCAGCCAGCAGACGTAGGTGTTCCCACCACGCTCGTCCCAGACGGTCGGGACGCGGATCGAGCCGCGACAGGTGTAGGTCGTCGCGGGGGTGATGACACCTTCTTGCAACCCGATGCAGGCGATCACCGGCTTGATGGTCGAGCCCGGCGGGAACTCCCCGCTGATCGCGAAGTTGACGAGCGGATGGAAGGGATCGTTCAAGAGCGCTTCGTACTCCGCTTGGCTGAGACCGCGCACGAACCGCTGATTGTCGTAGGTCGGCAGCGACACGAGCGCCAACACTTCGCCCGAGCGCGGGTCGAGCACGATGGCGACACCCGAGCCGACCGGATCCCGTCCGTTCTCGCGCGCCGCACGGTCGGCGACCTCGATACCTTCGGCCAACGCGTCGGTCACGGCGCGCTGGAGCGCGGCATCGATGGTGAGCACCACGGTGAGTCCCGGCACCGGGTCTCGCCGGCGCTCAGTCAGTTCTCCGACCACGACGTTCCGCGCGTCGACCTGCACCCAGCGGCCACCGTGCTGCCCGCGCAGCACGGTCTCCATCGCCTGCTCGACACCGCCGCGCCCTACCCGGTCATCCGGGCGATACGGATTGGCCGGGCTGGCACCGCCCGCTGCCTCGTATTCCTCCCGGGTGATCGGGCCGACATACCCAAGGATGTGCGAGAAGGCCGGTCCAGCCGGATACTCGCGGACGAGCGTTTCGTCGGACACGTGCACCCCCGGCAAGGCGGTCGGATTGGCCGCCAGGGTCAAGGCCAGCTCGCGCGGCACGTCCCGAGCCAGCGTGACCGGCGCCGCACTTCCCTCAGCTGAGAGCGCTACATAGTCGAAGCGGTTCATGACGTGGACACCCGGCAAGCGGCGCACCGCATCCGCGAGCACACGCGCCTGCTCCGGATCCAGCTTTTCTCGCACGACGACGTACTGCTGGTCCGGCGGCGCGCCGAACACGATGCCCGCGACCGTAGCGCCCGGGACGCCGAGCACCTCGGCCAACTGGTCCAAGACGTCGCGCTCGTGTCCCAGCGGCAAAGCCGGCCGGTGCACGACCAAAACGTCGTCGAGACCGAGCGCTCGGATGAGTTGCTCGCGGACGAACGCCCGCTCGGTCTCGTCGTCCGGCAACTCGGCCGGCACCAACCACACGGTCCAGCTGCGCCGGTTGCGCGCCAGCACCTCCCCGTTCCGGTCGAGAACGAGCCCGCGCGGCGCCCGCAGCGGCTCGAAGCGCACCATGCTCCCTTGCGCCGCTTGCTGGTAGCGGGAGCGCTCGCGCAACTGCATCAAACCCAGCTTGGCGAGCACCGCACCGAAGCCGAGCACCATCGCACTCCGCAGGAGAAAGATCCGTCGCGTGAACCGCTCGTCACGCGTCGGCTCCGGCTCGCTCGGCGGAGCGATCGACTTGGGTGCCGGGAGATCGAGCCCCCGCCGACCGGCTCTAACGCGCACGGCCGACCCCCAAGCGCCCGAACACGGCGACGACCGCATAGACGATCGGCACCATGATCACGTTGAGCACTCCCACGAGCAGCGCCGTGATGGCCGCATCGACCCACACGTCCCATGCCGTGGGCCAGCGAGCCACCACCAGGAGCAGGCGGTACGACAGCGTCACCGCACCGACGAAACCCATCAAGGGCAGGATGGCGCTCCGATACACGCTCTGCCGCGCCGCAGCACCGATGAGGACAGCCGGAAGCAACACGATGACGTGGAGTCCCCACGGATGCGCCGCCAAGAGGTCCAGGGCGAGGCCACCGAGTGCAGCCCAGAGGAGCCCGAGACGGAAACCGTCGACCGCACTGGCGACGAGGACCACCCCGAGCACGAGGTCCGGGAACAACCCGTACGGTGCCAGCCGCGGGAGGACGTGCACTTCGGCGAGCGCAGCACTGACGAGCAAGATCGCGATGACGAGTTGCCGCACCGAGCCTCACCCCAAACCCGCGACGGTCGTCGCGGCAATCCTACCATGCACCGCCTCAGGGACCGGGCGGACGCGCCGTTTCCAGTACCCGCACCTGCGCTTCCGCACCCGGCATGTCGCTCGCCCGCAGCGCCGCGATCGTGCGCTCCACCGGGTAGGCGACGCGACGGAACGCGACGCTCCACCGGCCGCCGTCCCACGTCAGCAGCGCGTAGGCCGCTCGCTGGTCGCCGTCGAAGGGCAAGCCCACGCTCCCCACTGCGACGACGAGGCGGCCGTCGACCTCCCAGCGCGCCTGCACGTGGATGTGGCCATAGGCCAGCGCTGCGCCACCCGCTCGCTCGAGGAGTTCCCGCACCTGTTCGACCGACGCCGTCGCCGGCACGACCGGGTGCGCGCTCCACGGCGTGGCATGCACGACGGTCAACGCGGCTCCCGTCGGCGCTGGAACCGTGTAGGCGAGAGGAAGCGAGGCCAGATAGTCCACGGCGTCCGGCGACAAGCGCGCGGCACACCAGCGGTAACGCTCCAGCAGGAGCGGGTTGTCGAGATGCCGCAGCCGTGGATCGTCGACCTGCGCCCGGCGCGTCCCACCCGTCGCGACTTCGACGAGAAATTCGTCCGTATTGCCGCGGACGGCCGGAATGCCGCGGGCGCGTATCGTTTCGATGCACTCGCTCGGCCAGGGTCCGCCGAACGCGAAGTCCCCAGCCATGACGACGAGGTCGGGCGATTCCCGCTCGAGCTCGGCGAGTACCGCTTCCAGCGCCGGCAGGTTACCATGCGTATCGGAAAGCACAGCCACGCGCATCGTTTGCCGTTCCCTTCTGGTTCTGCCACCATGTATCGCTACAACCAAGCGTACCCTGCTGCTGGGCAGCAGGAGGGGCTATCGAGGAGCAGTAGGGGGTGCCGTGGCGAAGACCGACACACGCACCGAGTCGGCTGAAGGACGGCTACCCGAGGAGGGTCGCCGCCGCGTCGTGATCGCGCGCTTGTTCCCCGAAATCGATTGCGGTCGCTTCGCCGTCAAGCGGATCGTCGGCGACGAGATGATCGTCGAGGGCGATATCTTCGCCGATGGCCACGACGCGCTGGCCGCAGTCCTCCGCTACCGCGGTCCGGGAGACACCGACTGGCAGGAAGTTCCCTTCACCTTCGTCAGTAACGACCGCTGGCGCGCGAGCTTCGTCGTCGATACGCTCGGCGTCTGGGAGTACACCGCTGTCGCGTGGATCGATCGTTTCGGCTCCTGGCAACGCGATCTGCGCAAGCGGCTCGACGCGGGGCAGGACGTGACGGTCGATCTGCTGATCGGGGCGGAGCTGATCGAGGAGTACGCCCGTCACGCGTCTGCGGCCGACGCCAGCTGGCTGCGGGAACGGGCAGCGTTGGTGCGCAGTGGGCCACCAGCGGCACACCACGCGTTGGACCCCGAACTCACTGAGCGCATGCGGCGAGCCGACCCGCGACTCTTCGCCGTCACCTACCCGCGCGTCCTCCGCATCGTCGTCGATCGGGAACGTGCGCGCTTCAGCACGTGGTACGAGCTGTTTCCCCGCTCCTGCGCGCCGGAACCGGGTCGACACGGCACCTTCCGCGACTGCGAGGCGTGGCTCCCGCACATCGCGGAACTCGGCTTCGACGTGCTCTACCTTCCGCCGATCCATCCGATCGGGCGTACGCACCGCAAAGGGAAGAACAACAGTCTCGTCGCCGGCCCCGACGATCCCGGGAGCCCCTGGGCGATCGGAAGCGAGGAGGGCGGGCACGACGCGGTGCACCCGCAGCTGGGAACACTGGAGGACATCCGCCGCTTCGTCGCCCGCGCGCGCGACTTCGGTATCGAGGTCGCGATGGACCTGGCTTTCCAGTGCTCACCCGACCACCCGTACGTCCGCGAACACCCCGAATGGTTCCGCAGGCGGCCGGACGGGACGATCCAGTACGCGGAAAACCCGCCGAAGAAGTATCAGGACATCTACCCCTTCGACTTCGAGTCGCCGGCCTGGCGCGAGCTGTGGCTCGAGCTCCTGCGCATCGTCCGCTTCTGGATCGGACAAGGGATCCGCATCTTCCGCGTCGATAACCCGCATACCAAGCCGTTCGCCTTCTGGGAGTGGTTGATCGCTGAGGTCAAGCGCGATGACCCCGAAGTGATCTTCCTTTCGGAAGCCTTCACTCGCCCCAAGGTGATGTACCACCTGGCGAAGCTCGGCTTCACCCAGTCGTACACCTACTTCGCCTGGCGCAACACGAAGCACGAGCTGGAGTCGTACTTCACCGAACTCACCCAGACCGAGGTGCGCGAATTTTTCCGTCCCAACCTCTGGCCGAATACGCCCGATATTTTGACCGAGTATCTCCAGACCGGTGGGCGGCCGGCCTTCCTCATCCGCCTCATCCTGGCAGCGACACTGGGCGCGAGCTACGGGATCTACGGGCCGCCGTACGAACTCTGCGAGGCGACGCCGCTCGCACCCGGAAGCGAGGAATACCTGAACTCCGAGAAGTACGAGATCCGTCACTGGAACCTCGACGCACCGCACTCGATCGCACCGGTGATCGCACGCGTCAACCGCATCCGGCGCGAACATCCAGCGCTCCAGCAGGACTGGACGCTCCGCTTCCATCCGGTGGACAACGACCAGCTGATCGCCTACTCCAAGACGAGCATCGACAAGCGCAACCGCATCATCACCGTGGTCAACCTCGACCCGCACCACCGGCACTCCGGCTGGGTGAGCCTGCATCTCGACGCGCTCGACTTGCCGCACGACGTCCCCTTCCAAGTGCACGACCTCTTGACCGGCGAGCGCTACATCTGGCACGGGCCCCGCAACTACGTCGAACTCGACCCGCACGTGATGCCGGCGCATATCTTTCTGGTGCGACAGCGTCTGAGGACTGAGCACGACTTCGAGTACTACGAGTGAGGGACGCCATGGCGACGAGGACACTCCAGCGTCGACGCACCGTCTCCAGCCCGCAGCTCCCTGACCATCCCCTGTGGTACAAGGACGCGATCATCTACGAGCTGCATGTCCGCGCCTTCTACGACAGCAACGGCGACGGGATCGGCGACTTCCCAGGTCTGGCCCAGAAGCTGGACTACCTGGAAGACCTCGGGGTAACGGCCGTCTGGCTGCTTCCCTTTTACCCTTCTCCCCTCCGCGACGACGGCTACGATATCGCCGACTACACCGACGTCCACCCGGCATACGGGACACTGCGCGACGTCAAGGAGTTCATCCGGGAGGCCCACCGCCGCGGCATCCGCGTCATTACCGAGCTCGTCCTCAACCACACCTCGGACCAGCACCCGTGGTTCCAACGGGCACGGCGGGCTGCACCCGGCAGCGTCTGGCGCAGCTTCTACGTCTGGAGCGATACGCCGGAGAAGTACAAGGAAGCTCGCATCATCTTCAAGGACTTCGAGACCTCCAACTGGGCCTGGGACCCCGTCGCGAAGGCCTACTACTGGCACCGCTTCTACTCGCACCAGCCTGACCTCAACTACGACAATCCGGCGGTGCGCCGCGCCATCCTCCGCGTCGTCGACTTCTGGATGCGCCTCGGCGTCGACGGCATGCGGCTGGACGCAGTCCCCTATCTCTACGAGCGCGAGGGGACGAACTGCGAGAACTTGCCGGAGACGCACGCCTTCCTCAAGGAACTCCGGCGCTACGTGGATAGCCGCTATCGGAACCGGATGCTCCTCGCCGAAGCCAACCAGTGGCCGGAAGACGCGGTCGCCTATTTCGGTGACGGCGACGAATGTCACATGGCCTTCCACTTCCCGCTGATGCCGCGCCTCTTCATGGCAATCCGGATGGAAGATCGGTTCCCGATCGTCGATATCCTCTCCCAGACGCCACCCATCCCGGAGACGGCACAGTGGGCACTCTTCCTCCGCAACCACGACGAGCTGACGCTCGAAATGGTGACCGACGAAGAGCGCGACTACATGTACCGGGTCTACGCCCGCGACCCGGTCGCCCGTATCAACCTGGGCATCCGCCGGCGTCTGGCGCCGTTGCTGGGCAACAACCGCCGGCGCATCGAGCTGATGAACGGGCTGCTCTTCTCGCTTCCGGGGACACCGGTCATCTACTACGGCGACGAGATCGGCATGGGGGACAACATCTACCTCGGTGACCGCAACGGTGTCCGCACCCCGATGCAGTGGAGTGCCGACCGCAATGCGGGGTTCTCGACCGCCCCACGGCAAAAGCTGTACCTGCCGGTCATCGTCGATGCCGAGTACCACTACGAGGCGGTCAACGTCGAAGCCCAACAGGCTAATCCGCATTCGCTCCTCTGGTGGATGAAGCGGCTCATCGCGCTGCGCAAGCAGTTCAAGGCGTTCGGCCGCGGAAGCTTCGAGCTGATCCCGGTGGAGAACCGGAAAGTCTTGGCCTACGTGCGGCGCTACGAGCAAGAGATCATCCTCGTCGTCGCCAACCTTTCCCGCTTCGTCCAGTGGGCGGAACTCGACCTCTCCGGTTACCGCGGCCTCGTGCCCGTCGAGTTGTTCGGACGGATCGAGTTTCCAGCCATCGGCGAGGAACCGTATCGGATCACGCTCGGACCGCACAGCTTCTACTGGTTCAGCTTGGAACGACCACGGGCCGGCGAAGAGCCTCTGGTCGTGACGGTCAGCGAGCTTCCCCTCGTCCCGGTGCGCGAGCAGGAGGGGATGCTCGAGCTCGGAACCGCCCAGCGCGCACTGGAAAACGCTCTCCCCCGCTACTTGCGGCCGCGGCGCTGGTTCGCTGGCAAGGCGCGGCGCATCAAGCAGGTCAAGCTGACCGAGCAGGTACCCATCGCCCTGCCGGAGCGCAGCGCGCTCTTCACACTCGTGCAGGTCGAGTACACCGAAGGTGATCCGGAGGTCTATACGCTGCCCCTCACCGTCGTCACTGGGCAACTCGCCCAAGAGATCGTCGAACGGGCACCCCACGCGGTGATCGCACGCGCGATGGCGCAAGACGAGGAGGCGCTCCTCGTCGACGCCTTGGCCGTTCCAGCGGTCGCCCGTGGGCTAGTCGAAGCCATCGGTCGTCGCCGCCGCTTCCGCGGGCAGCACGGCACCGTCATCGCGCAGCCGACCGCAGCCTACCGCCGTCTCGTGGGGCCGAGCGCTTCGCTTCCGGAACCGGTGCTCAGTCGTGCCGAGCAGAGCAACACGTCCGTGGTCTTCCCGGACCGCGTCCTCCTCAAGCTTTATCGTCGCGCGGAACCTGGACCGAATCCGGAACTGGAAATGGAGCGTGTCCTCAGCGAGCGGCTCGGCTTCCCGCACGTCCCGCCGCTCGCCGGGAGTCTGGAATACCAGCCCGTGCAGGGAGAGGCGACGACGTTGGGCGTGCTGCTCGGGTATGTCCCGAACGAGGGTGACGCCTGGCACTACACGCTCGACGAATTGGCCGGTTTCCTGGAACGGGCGCTGGCACAGAGCGAGGAGCCGCCAGCGCTGGCGCTCGACGCTGCGGCGATGCTCGCTCGCGCTCAGCAACCGCCCCCCGAAAAGGCCTACGAACTCGTCGATACGTACATCGAGGCAGCGTACCTGCTCGGGCAACGCACCGCGCAGCTGCATCGGGCCCTGGCCAGCATTACGGACGACCCAGCGTTCGCTCCCGAACCATTCTCGATGCTCTACCAGCGCTCCCTGTACCAAGGCATGCGCAGCCACCTGCTCCAGACCCTCGCCCAACTCCGCAACCGACTCGTGCACCTACCCGAGCCAGTCCGCGCCGAGGCCGAGTCCGTCCTGGAGCGGGAACGCGAGATCGTGCAGGTCTACCAGCGCCTCTTGCACGGCCTGCTGCCGGCACAGCGTCTCCGCTGCCACGGCGATTACCACCTCGGTCAGGTGCTGTACACCGGGCGCGATTTCGTGATCATCGACTTCGAGGGCGAGCCAGCCCGACCCCTCAGCGAGCGGCGGTTGAAGCGCTCGCCGCTCCTGGACGTTGCCGGCATGCTCCGCTCTTTCCATTACGCCGCCTCTGCCACGCTCATCGAGCAACGCGAACGCGGTCTGCTGCACGACGTCGCGCGCGCGGAAGGGTGGCTCCGCTTCTGGTATGCCTGGGTCGCGGCCGTCTTCCTCCAGGGATACCTCGCAGAACTCGAAGGGACCGCGCTGCTGCCGCGCGACCCGGCCCAACTGGCGACGCTGCTCGAGGCCTATCTGTTGGACAAGGCGGTCTACGAGATCCGCTACGAACTCGGGCACCGGCCGGACTGGCTGGCCATTCCGCTGCGCGGTGTCCTCGAACTCCTGCGAGCGCGTGAGGGCGGACCATGAAGGCCACGGCGATGCTCCGCGCGATCGCCCGCGAAGCGGGGATCCAGCTCGCCTATCGGGACATCTCCGGCCAGCGACACGTGGCACAGCCGGAGCAGTTGATCGCTGTGCTGCAGACGCTCGGCTTGCCGATCGCGCACCCGGAGGAGGCGGCAGCACTCGTGCGCGCGCTCCGGTGGCGACGTCTCGAACGACGCTGCGAGCCGGTTCAGGTCGTGCGGTACGGGCAGCGACGCCCGCTGCTCCGACTGCTCGTCGCCACACCGCCCCACGGGACATGGACGGTCCAGATCCGGCATGAAGACGGACAGGTCGAGGCATACGCAGTACCGACGGACACACTCCGCGTGACGATGCCGCCGGCGCGCGACCGCGTCGATGAGGAGATCGCAGCCGCCACGGTCAGACTACCGTTGCCCAGTGACCTCCCCGTCGGCTACCACGAGGTCACCGTGCGAGGGCCGGACGGTGTGGAGAGCCGGGCACTCGTGATAGTCCGCCCCCCAACCGTCCTCTTGCCGGAGGCGATCGGTCTGGGGCGGAGCTGGGGTGTCTTCCTGCCACTCTACGCGTTGTGGCGCGAGCGGCCGGACGACGGTGCGACGTACAGCCGTCTCGCCGAGCTGGCCAGCTGGATCCAGGGACGCGGCGGCGCACTCGTCGGGACTCTCCCGCTGCTTCCCGTCTTCCTCAGCGACCAGCCGTTCGATCCCAGCCCGTATGCACCGGTGAGCCGCTTGTTCTGGAACGAGTTCTACAGCGACGTGACGACGCTCCCGGAGGGGGCGGACCTCGTCGCCACCCTCGTGACGGTCGCGAGCGCGACCGGCTCGCTCCTGGTCGAGTACGCCGCGACCTGGCGTGCCCGGCGAGCGGCCCTGGCGACCGTCAGCGAGCGTCTCCGCGCCGATCCCGGCCGCTGGGCCGCGCTCGCCCAGTGGGCTGACCAGCATCCCGAGGTGCAGCGCTACGCGCGTTTCCGCGCCGCTGTCGATCGGTACGGGCCACCCAGCCAGTGGCCGGCGGCACTCCGTCAGGACCGCACGCTCGGAACGAGCGACCTGGAGGCTGACGCGCGCCTCTATCTCGTCGGCCAGTGGCTGGCGACGCAGCAGGTGGCAGCGAGCCGCACCGCGCTGTATGCCGACTTACCGCTCGGTGTCCACCCGGAGGGGTTCGACGTCTGGCGCTGGCCGCACCTCTTCGTCACCGGCGTCAGTGCTGGCGCACCTCCCGATCCGTTTTTCGCGGGAGGACAAGTGTGGGGATTCCCCCCGCTCCATCCGGAAAGGATCCGCGAGGACGGCTATCGCTACGTGCGGGCAGTCCTGGCTCATCACCTCCGGGCAGCGCGCCTGCTGCGGATCGACCATGTGATGGGTTTCCATCGCCTGTACTGGATCCCGGCCGGAGCCAGCGGCCGCGACGGCCTGTACGTCCGCTACCGGCCGGAAGAGTTCTACGCCGTCCTGGCTATCGAAAGTCACCGCGCCGGCTGCGCAGTCGCCGGCGAGGATCTGGGCACCGTGCCGGCGGCAGTCCGGCGAGTGATGGCGACGAACGGGTTGCTGCGCCTGTGGGTCCTCCCCTTCGAGCGCCGCGACGGCAGCTTCCGTGAGCCCCCGTCTCTGGCAGTCGCGAGCTTGGACACCCACGACTTGCCGCCGTTCGCGGCTCTTTGGGAAGAATGGAGTCCAGCCATCCGACAGGCGGTCGTCGACTGGCTGCTCCACCACGGCTTTTTCGAGCCAGCGGACGGAGCGGACCCGCTGCAGCCGGTGACGGCCGCCTTGATGCGTCTACTCGGTTCCAGTCCAGCTGCTGTGGTCGTGGTGAACCTGGAAGACCTGTGGTTCGAGCGCGAACCGCAGAACCAGCCCGGCACCGGCTTGGAGCGACCCAACTGGCGGCGACTAGCGCGGCGCGGGCTCGCCGCCATCACCACCGACCCGCAGATCGCGGCGTTCCTGACCCAGCTCGACCGAGCGCGGAAAGGAGGCGAACCGTGAGCGCATGGCGTGTCGGTCCGGTGCGGCACGACCGCTCCTTGCTCACCGACCATGACGTGTACCTGTTCAACGAGGGGACATGGCTCCGCGCCTACGAGACGATGGGTTCGCATCCCTGCGTGCTGGCCGGGGAGGAAGGGGTCTACTTCGCCGTCTGGGCGCCGAACGCCGAGCGCGTCTCCGTCGTCGGGGACTTCAACGACTGGACACCCGGGAAGCACCCGCTCGCTCCGCGCGGTTCGTCCGGTATCTGGGAAGGCTTCATCCCGGGACTCGGTCCCGGCGCCCGCTACAAGTACCACATCGTCTCCCGCTTCGCGGGATACCAGGTGTTCAAGGCGGATCCGTACGCTGTGCGCCACGAGTGTCCCCCGGCGACCGCCTCGATCGTGTGGGACCTCGCCTACGCGTGGGGAGACGCCGAGTGGATGCAGCAGCGAGCACGAGCCAATGCGCTCGACGCTCCGATGCAGATCTACGAGGTGCACCTCGGCTCCTGGATGCGCGTCCCTGAAGAGGGGAACCGCTGGCTCACGTACCGGGAAATCGCACCCAAGCTCGCTGAGCACGTGCAGCGGCTCGGTTTCACGCACGTGGAGTTCCTGCCGGTCATGGAGCACCCCTTCTACGGCTCCTGGGGGTACCAGGTGACTGGTTACTTCGCCCCCACCGCCCGCTACGGGGACCCGCAAGACTTCATGTTCCTCGTCGACACGCTCCACCAGCACGGGATCGGCGTGATCCTCGATTGGGTTCCCTCCCACTTCCCCCGAGACGAGCATGGTCTCGCGTTCTTCGACGGGACGCACCTCTACGAGCACGCCGATCCCCGTAAAGGGTTCCATCCCGATTGGCACACCGCCATCTTCAACTACGGGCGGAACGAGGTGCGGACCTTTCTCCTCTCCAGCGCCATGTTCTGGCTCGATCGCTACCACGCCGACGGCCTCCGGGTCGATGCCGTCGCCTCCATGCTCTACCTGGACTACTCCCGCGGGCCCGGTGAGTGGATACCCAACGAGTACGGCGGTCGCGAGAACCTCGAAGCGATCGCTTTCTTGCGCCGCCTCAACGAGGAGATCTATCGCCACCATCCCGATGTCCAGACGATCGCTGAGGAATCGACGGCTTGGCCGATGGTCTCCCGGCCCACGTACGTCGGCGGACTGGGCTTCGGCCTGAAGTGGGACATGGGGTGGATGCACGACACCCTCCTGTACTTCAGCCGCGACCCGATCTACCGCAAGTACCACCACAACGAGCTCACCTTCCGCCTCCTTTACGCCTTCAACGAGAACTTCGTCCTTCCGCTCTCGCACGACGAGGTCGTCCACGGCAAGGGCTCGCTCCTCGCCAAGATGCCGGGCGACGACTGGCAGAAGTTCGCCAACCTCCGCTTGCTCTACGGGTATCAGTACACGCAACCAGGGAAGAAACTGCTCTTCATGGGCGCGGAAATCGCGCAGTGGCGCGAGTGGAACCACGAAACGAGTCTGGACTGGCACTTGCTGGAGTATCCACCACACGCTGGCGTTCAGCGCTGGCTGGAGGATCTGAACCATCTCGCGCGCCGCGAACCGGCGCTGTACGAACTCGATTGCTCCCCGAACGGCTTCGAGTGGATCGACTGCAACGACGCTGAGAACAGCGTCCTCGCCTACCTGCGCAAGAGCCGTCACCCCGGTGAAGAGCTGTTGGTCGTCTGTAACTTCACGCCGGTTCCGCGGCAAAACTATCGTGTAGGGGTTCCCGCTCCAGGATTCTGGCGCGAGCTCCTCAATAGCGACGCACGCGAGTACGGGGGCAGCGGCTGGGGAAACCTCGGTGGAGTCGAGGCAGTGCCGGTACCCTGGCACGGCCGCGCCTGGTCGCTCACCTTGACGCTTCCCCCACTCGCGATCGTGATCTTCAAGCGAGTCACTGACGGGAGCACAGCGTGAGGTACGTCTGTATCCACGGGCATTTCTATCAACCGCCCCGGGAAAACCCGTGGCTGGACATCGTCGAAATCGAAGATTCCGCGTATCCCTACCACGACTGGAACGAGCGCATCACCGCGGAATGCTATGGACCGAACGCCTGGTCGCGGATCCTCGACGACCGCGGCCGGATCGTCCGCATCGTCAACAACTACGCGTGGATCAGTTTCGACTTCGGCCCTACGCTCCTCCGCTGGCTGGAACGCGAAGCACCTGAGGTCTATCGAGCCATCCTCGCCGCTGATCGGGAAGGCTGTGCGCGGTTCGACGGTCACGGCCCAGCCATCGCGCATCCGTATCACCACGTGATCCTTCCACTGGCGAACGAGCGGGACCGGCGTACCGAGCTCCTCTGGGGTATCCGCGATTTCACGGCTCGTTTCGGTCGCCAGCCGGAGGGTATCTGGCTCCCAGAGACCGCCGTCGACTCGGCGACCCTGGAGCTCGTCGCCGATTTCGGGATCTCCTTTACCATTCTTTCCCCCTATCAAGCAGCAGCCGTCCGCGCTCCAGGGTTCACGCAGTGGGAAGACGTCTCAGGCGGTCGGGTCGACCCGACCCGCCCGTATCGCGTCACGTTGCCGTCCGGTCGCAGCATCACCGTCTTCTTCTACGACGGTCCCATCGCTCGCGACGTCGCCTTCGGCGGCCTCTTGGAGGACGGACGGCAGCTCGCTGCCCGTCTGCTGGCTGCAGCGAGCGATACGACTGACCGTTTAGCACACATCGCGACCGACGGCGAGACGTATGGCCATCACCACCGCTTCGGCGACATGGCCTTAGCTGCCGCGATCGCGGTGCTGCACGCGACACCGGATGCCCGCGTCACGACCTACGGGGCCTATCTGGCCACCCACCCGGCGAGGTGGGAAGCACGGATCATCGAGCAGACGGCATGGAGTTGCGCCCACGGTCTGGAGCGGTGGCGCAGCCACTGTGGCTGCAACACCGGTGCGCACCCTGGTTGGACACAAGAATGGCGCGGGTCCTTGCGGGAGGCCCTCGATTGGCTCCGCGACACTGTCGCAGAGCTCTACGAGAAACACCTCTCGGCGCTGCTCAGCGACCCCTGGGCGGCACGCGACGACTACATCGAAGTCATCCTGGACCGCTCCCCAGAGACCGTGCAGCGGTTCCTCGAGCGCTGGCAGACGCACCCACTCTCGCCTGACGAGACGGTGCGCGTGCTGGAGGCGCTGGAAATGCAGCGCGCGGCCTTGCGCATGTACAGCAGCGACGCGTGGTTCTTCGATGAACTCTCCGGTCTCGAAACAGTCCAGTCGCTCCGCTCGGCTGCTCGTGTCATCCAGATCGCCGAGGATCTCTTCCAGACGTCTCTGGAAGCAGCCTTCGTCGAGCGACTCGCTCGCGCTCCTAGCAACGTGCCACGCTACCGCGACGGACGTGGTGTGTGGGAAGCCTTCGTCCGCCCCGCGCGCGTCGATCTCGCCCAGGTAGCCGCGCACTACAGTCTGAGCGCGCTCTTCGAGGACTACCCGGAGCGAACGTCGATCGGCTGCTACGAGGTGGAGCGCCTCGACGGTGCACCGTACCGCGCGGGGCGCGCTCAGCTGTTCGTTGCCCGTGTCCGCGTCACCTCCACGCTGACCGGACGGAGCGGCGCCTTCGTGACGGCAGCCCTGCACCTCGGCGACCACAATCTCGTCGGCGGTGTGGAACCGGACGGGACGCCGGAGCGTTACCGCGAGATCCGCGATATCGTGAGCGACCCGTTCGCCCGCGCTGATCTGGCCGAAACCCTGCGAGCCTTCGACCGCGCCTTCACGCGCAGCGAGTACTCGCTGCGCTCCTTGTTCAAAGACGAGCAACGCAAGCTGCTCGACATCATCCTGAATACGACGCTCAGCCAAGCCGAGGAACTGTACCGTCACCTCTACGAGGACAGTCAGCCACTGATGCGCTTTTTGCTGGACCTCGGTGTCCCGATTCCACGAGCGTTTCTCGCCGCCGCTGAAGTGACGGTCAACGCCGAACTCCGCTACGAACTCAGTGAGCAACGCCCCTCACTGGAGACGCTCGCTGTCTTGTTCGACGAAGCCGAACGCTGGGCGCTGCAACTCGACCACGCCGGCCTCGCCTACGCGTTACAGGAGACGCTCGAGATGCTCGCGCTCGAATGGGAAGCGCATCCCGAGCGAGAAGACGTCATGGAGACGCTCACCGCCCTCGCACGCTTCGCTGGGCGCCTCCGTGAGCCGGTCAATACATGGCGCGTCCAGAACGTCGCCTACGAGCTGTGCCTGCGCGAACTGCCCGCGCAGCGGTCGCGTGCTGAGCAGGGCGACCCGGCAGCGCGCGACTGGATCGCTCGCTTGCGCGCCCTGTGCGACGCCTACTGGATCGCGCTCGATGCCATCGAGCAGCAGCTCAGCTCTGCCTGAGGAGGAACCGCCAGAGGCGAGCACGTCGCTCCGCGTGCGCCCGCCCGACCGCCTCCGCGTGCGCGGCGCGTGCCCGCTCGTCGTCGAGCGGGGCTAGGGAGCCGTTCCATCCATGGAGACGGAGCGCGCAGGCGATGAGGAAATCGGCCAACTGAGGATTGTTCGGGAGTACGGGGCCGTGCAAGTAGGTGCCGATCGCGTTACGGTACCGGCAACCTTCTGTCCCGTCCTCACCGTTGTTCCCGTAACCGATCCGCACGCGTCCGAGCGGCTGCGCCGCCGGCCCGAGAACGGTGCGCCCGCTATGGTTTTCGAAACCGACCAGCTCGCCGAAGTCAGGTGTATCGACGACGACGTTGCCGATCATGCGGCGACGTCCTGCGACCGTCCAGGCATCGAAGATACCGAGCCCGGGAAGTTCTGGCCCTTCGTGCGGGCGGTAGAAGCGACCGAGGAGCTGGTACCCACCACAGACCGCGAGGAGCGGGACGCCTCTCTCCACCTCGGCGCGTAAGACGTCCCCTTTCTCTCCCTGGAGATCGTGGGCAGCCGCGATCTGTTCCCGATCTTGCCCACCGCCCCAGAAGAAGAGATCGTATCGCCCTGGTTCGAGCGGATCGCCGAGGTCGATCTCGCGTACCTGCACCGCGATACCGCGCCGCCGGCACCGCTCGACGAGGGCGAGCACGTTACCGCGGTCGCCATAGATGTTCATCGTGCGTGCATAGAGCCAACCGATCCGGAGCTCCATCGTCACGCCTCGCTCAACCGACCAGCGGCACTACTGTTCCCAGAACGCCGGCAGCAACCCGCGCTCGGCCAACGCTCGACGCAGCGTGAGCATCGCGGTGTAGGTGGCCAGCACCCATCCGCAGCCACCCTCGGGGAGTCGAGCGACCCACTCGTCGAGCGCCTCGACGACTCCCTTGTACCGAGCGGCCGGCTCGATGCCTGCGTACTCCAGCCGCAGCGCCATCTCTGCGCTCCGGATACCGCCGGTGCTGACGGGCACAGCGAGTTCCCGCAACGGCTCGAGGTCGACGTCCCAGAGCCAGGACACGTCGCGGCCGTCTGCATCGAGGTCGTTGATCACGATCAGCACCGGACAGCGCTGCTCGGACGCGGCGAGGAGCCGCACGGCCTCGTTGAAACCGGTCGGGTTCTTGACGAGCACGAGCGTCACCTCCCGGCCAGCCAGTACTACCCGCTCCTGGCGGCCGAAGGCTGCCTCGACGCTCGTCAGCGCCCGCACGACCTGTTCCACCTCGAGGCCCAGCGCCGTTCCCGCCGTCGCTGCCGCCAGGAGATTGTAGGCATTGTAGAGTCCCGACAGTCGGCTGTGGACAGGGAGCGCAGCGTCACCGAACCGCATCGCGAACGAGAGTGGTGCGAACGAACGGAACGAGCCACCAGTCACCGTCACGG
>JBEPZP010000015.1:0-20912 GCA_041640735.1 Thermomicrobium sp. | reverse complement strand
AACACGGTGCAGCGGTCGTGGCGGCGGCCCACGTGGCCGGACTGGTCGTCAACGTGTGGACGGTGGACCTGCCCGACCGGGCCGTCGAACTGGCTGCGCTCGGCGTCGACGGGATCATCACCGACTATCCTGAGGCGACGCGACGTGCAGTCGAGCGCGTCCGGGAGGTCCGCCGTCCGTCCGCAGCGACCGCCCCACGCTGACCCCGCCGCGAGAGCGCGTTCTGCGCTATACGATACGCCTCTCCTCGGGGAGACACACGCCGCCAATCCGGTGGAGCACGCGCGGAACGATGACAGCGCCACTCCAGTGTAGGTCGCTGCGGAGGCAGCGCGGGTGACGTGCACGCCGGACGACGCACGAAGCGCCCCGGAGCACCCGCGTCGTCGCCCAGGACGACCTGCAGCGGGGGTGGGCAGCGTCGCTCCGCAGCCAGTCCCGGGCCCGAGTGCGCGGTCGCCACGCGCAGCGAGGTCAGCTGCGTCGTATCCCATGTCGGCGACCACGGCACCCGTCCAGCACCGCCCGGTTCGGCGCGGGAGCGTGACTGCTGCGACAATGCATCGGCCCTGCCTGGACTGACCACGAGGCACGGGCGCACGTACTCCCCTCTGCATCAGGTGCTCGGAAGGAAACGCGCTGCCTTCCGTGACGAGCGCAGGCGCGTCGCCCGCTCGCCCCGCACCGCCGTACCGCCCGAGAGGGGCGCACGGCCACGCTGTTCAGGAGGTTCACATGTTGGCACTACCATTGCGTGCGCTCGGCAATAGCCTGCTCCTGGCGTGCGGGACGATGCTGTCGAGCCTGGTCATCGGCAGTCTCGCCGCCTACGCCTACGCCCGCTTGCGCTTTCCAGGCCGCACCGCGACGTTCAACTTTATTCTGTTGAGTCGCCTGCTGCCCTCGGTCGCCCTGGCGATTCCCTACTACGCGATCGTGCTACGGTTAGGACTCCTCAACACCTACTGGGCACTCCTCGCCATCTACGTCGTGCTCACCGTACCCTTCACGACGCTGGTCCTCACGCTCTCGTTCCGGACGATCCCCAAGGAGATCGACGAGGCAGCACAACTGGAAGGCGCGTCACCACGGCAAGTGCTCTGGCACATCACCCTACCGCTTGCCCTGCCCAGCCTGGTCGGCGCTGGACTGTTCACCTTCTTGCTCGCCTACAGTGAGTTTCTCTTCGCCCTACTCATCCTGACGAACTCGGAGACGCGGACATTACCGGTGACCTTAGGTATCCTCGCGACGAACCGTGACGTCGCCTGGGGACTCCTCATGGCCAGCATCGTCGTCGGCGTCGTCCCGACCCTCCTTCTCGTCATACCCGTTTGGCGGTTTATGATTCGTGGGCTGACCAAGGGAGCCGTCTAGCACGGCTGGCAGAACCGGGAAGGGAAACGCGGGTGATGGAGACACACGATCGCAGGCCGGTCGAGTTGGCTCGCCTCACGACGGAGGAGGCCGCCAGTGCCCTGGCGCGCGCAGAGGTCGTGATCCTCCCAGTCGGCGCGACCGAACAGCATGGACCGAACTTGACGCTCGAGACCGACACGGCGATCGCCTATGAGTTGGCACGCCGTATCGCGCTGCGCCTCTTCCCGCGGGCACTCGTCACCCCACCGCTACCCTTCGGGGTCAGCTATCATCACCTCGGCTTTCCTGGTACCCTCACGCTCTCACCCGACACGTTCGTCGCCGTGCTGCTCGATCTGGCGAAGAGTCTCCGGCACCACGGCGTCCGCCGCCTGTTCATCCTCGACGGGCACGCTGGTAACCGCGGCGTCCTCGATGTCGTCACGACGAAACTCCGCTTCGAACTGGGATCCCCGCAGCCTACCTCTTCTACTTCACGCTCGCCAACGACGTCATCGCCGCACATGCCGCGAGCCCACGCTGGGGCCATGCCTGCGAGATCGAAACCTCGGTCGCGCTCGCGCTCGTTCCTGACATCGTCCGTCGGTAGGCGCTCACCGCGGGGCAGCTGCGCCTTCCTGGCCTTCCCTTCACCGACCCCTGGCAGCCGCTCTCGCTGACGGCACCGATGCCGTTCGAGGACATCACGGCCAATGGAGCGCTCGGGGACGCCCGACAGGCCAGCGCCGAGATCGGCACCGCGATCGTGGAAGCTGTCGTCGCCCGAGCGTGCACGTTCCTCGAAGCGTTCATCCGTTCGACCGCACGAGCAGAGGAACCCGCACGCTGAAGCGCGCCCGTCGACGGCCCGACCTCGCCTGCAGCGAGGAGCGACAGGCGCTCCCTGCCCGTGCTACACTCGAATCCGACCGACGCGTCGGTCGGATTCGAGGAGACGCACGATGGCCAGCGCTGCAAGCCAGCCCCCGAGCGAGACGAGCCTCCGGCAGCCCCGCGCCCGCGAGCGGCGCGAACGGATCCTCGACGCCGCGCTCGAGGTCTTCACCCGCCGCGGCTACCGCGAGGCGACGATGGACGAGGTCGCCGAGGCAGCGGCGACTTCGAAGGGGGGCCTCTACTTCCACTTCCCGGGGAAAGAAGCGCTCTTCCTCGCCCTCCTGGAACGCTCGGCCGAACTCCTGCTCCGGCGGACGAGCGAGGCGCTCGCCCGGACGACCGACCCCGCGGCCAAGCTGGACACCGCGCTCGAGGTCGTCGTGCACACGTTCGCCTCGCACCAGGCCTTGGCGCGTCTGTTCCTGGTCGAGGCCCTGGCCGCCGGGCCGACCATTCAGCACGCCCTGATCGCTGTGCGCCGCCGCTTCACGGCGCTCATCGCGCGGGAACTCTCGGCCGCGCAGGCCGCTGGGGTCATCGGTCCGCTCGATCCCAACCTCGCCGCTACGGCTTGCTTCGGGGCCCTCTACGAAGTGCTCACGCAGTGGGTGTTGAGCGGCGACCAGGCGGAGCTCGATCGAGCCCTCCCGGAGCTCCGCCGCCTGCTGCGCCGCATGCTTGGTATCCCGGCTACAGGTCCGAGAGGCGAGGCACTACCATGAGTCGCGAAACGCTCGTCGCGCCGTTCACTGAACTCTGGACGATCGCTGCCCGCCGGGCCAGCGCTCTCGCTCGACCTATCGTCCTGAGCGTCTCCGAACGCTGCGACCCCTCCGACCCGATCGCGTGCTTCACTCGCACACCGGCTCCGGTCAAGGTGCTGTGGTACGTCCCGCATACCGGTGAGGCCCTGGTCGGGCTCTCCGGCCAGCGCCTCGCAACGACCACCGCGGACCGAACCAGCTCGCCAGCCCCGCAACGGCTGGCCCAGGCCTGGCGTCGCTGGGCAGCCGAGGCGTTGTGGGAAGGGCCGCTCCCGCCCCTTGCCTTCGCTGGCTGGGCCTTCGACCCGGCGACGCCACTCCAGGACGAGTGGTGGACGCCCTTCGGCGACGGTCAACTGATCCTGCCACGGCTCCTCTACCGGCAACGCGGTTCCTTCGCCGTGCGTACCCTCCAGTCGCTCGTCGACCCGGGCGCGGAGACACCGCTGGCACCACCGCTCCTCGCGCTCGACCGAACGCCCCTTCCCGCACGTGCCCAGCCCTCCAGCGTCCAGCGTCACGACCTCGTGACCATGGGAGCGTGGCGAGAGATGCTCGGGGCCGCGCTCGCCGCGATCGCACGCGGCGACCTCGTCAAGGTCGTCCTGGCCCGCGCCGTCGAGCTCAGCGCCGACCGGCCCTTCGACCTCGAAGCGGTCTTGCAGGCGCTGGCCGAGCGGTACCCGACCTGTACGCTCTTCGCTGTCGCGTTGGGGACCACCGTCTTCCTCGGCGCGACCCCCGAGCGGCTCGCTCGCGTCGAGGACAAGACGGTCCACACGGTCGCGCTGGCCGGATCGCTCCCGCGGAGCGCAGACCCCGCCGCTGACCGCGCCGCGCTGGCTCACCTCCTGGCCAGCTCGAAAGATCGCCACGAGCACGCGCTGGTGGTCGAGGCGCTCCGCGCTGCACTCGCGCCGGTCTGTGCGTCGCTCTCGGAACCGGAGGAACCGACCGTCGTCTCTATGGCCAACGTCCACCACCTGGCGACGCCGATCAGCGGCGTCCTCCGCGACGGCTACAGTGCGCTCGACGTGGCCGCACGCCTGCACCCGACACCCGCCGTCGGGGGGACACCGCGCGAGGCAGCGCTGGCCTTCATCCGTGCCCACGAACCGGTGCCGCGTGGCTGGTACGCAGGCGCGCTCGGTTGGGTGGAGGCGAACGGAGACGGCGAACTGGTCGTCGGCCTCCGCTCAGCCGTCGTACGTGGACCGCGTGCCCGCCTCTACGCCGGCTGCGGCATCGTCGCGGGCTCCGACCCAGAGACCGAATGGTCCGAGGCAGAGGCGAAGCTCCAGCCGATGCTCCAGGCACTCGCAGGAGCGTGAGCGATGACCTCCCAAGAGGTGCTCGGCACGACGGTCACCACCTTCGTCCGCGCGCTGGCCGAGGCCGGACTCCGCCACGCCTGCTTCGCCCCCGGCTCGCGCTCGACACCGCTCGTGCTCGGGCTCGTCCGCGAGCCGCGGATCCGCCTGTGGGACCACCTCGACGAGCGCGCCATGGGGTTCTTCGCGCTCGGACTCGCCCGGGCGCTCGACGAACCGGTCGCGGTCGTCACGACCTCGGGGACAGCTGCAGCCAACCTGCTCCCAGCGGTCGTGGAAGCGAACCTCAGCCAGGTGCCGCTCGTGGTCCTCACCGCCGACCGCCCACCGGAGCTCCGCGACGTCGGTGCACCACAGACGATCGACCAGGTGCGGCTCTACGGTGCGCACGTCAAATGGTTCGCCGAGGTCCCCATACCTGATGCGAGCCAGCTCGTCCAACGGTCCGCCGGGGCGCTGGCCCGCCGCGCCGTCGCGTTGGCCCGCGCCTTCCCGCCTGGGCCAGTGCACCTCAACCTCCCCTACCGCGAGCCGCTCGTCCCGTCCTTCACGGATGCGCCGGACGGGAGTGCAGGCAGCGTCGTGCTCGCTGCCGTGCAGGTCGACCCCGCCGACCTCGAGCCGGTCGCGCAACTCCTCCTGCAGAAGCGCCGCGGTATCGTCGTCGCTGGGCCCCAGGCCGACCCAGCACTGGCCGAACCGCTCGTCGCCCTGGCGCGACACCTCGGGTATCCGATCCTGGCCGATCCGCTCTCGCAGGTGCGGGCAGGACGACACGCGCGTGACCTCGTCCTCGACGCCTACGACGCCGTCCTGCGCGAGCCAGCGGCCGTAGCCGCGCTCCAGCCGGAGGTCGTCCTCCGCGTCGGTGCCTACCCGACCTCCAAGCCGCTCCAACTCGCGCTCGAGGCGTGGCGAGCGGCGACGCACGTCGTGCTAGCACCGGGGAACTGGCCCGACCCCACCCATCAGGCCGACTGGCTCGTCCGCAGCCCGCTCCGGTCGAGCGTGCGCGCGCTCGCCTCGTGCATCGCCCACGCCGTCGTCGAACCCGATACCGCCTGGATCGCACGCTGGTGCTCGCTCGACCGCCTGGCCCGCTCGGTCCTCGACACCGCGCTCGAGGAACAGGCGGAGCTGAGCGAGCCGGGCGTCTTCCGCGCATTGGCCGAGTTCCTCCCGGACGGCGCAGCCCTGGTCGCCGGGAACAGCATGCCGGTGCGCGACCTCGAGAGCTTCTTCCCTTCCGTCGAGCGCACCATCCGCTTCTTCGCCAACCGGGGCGCCAATGGGATCGACGGGGTGACCTCCACGGCGCTCGGCATCGCGGCCGGGCACCCGGGGCCGACCGTCCTCGTGACCGGCGACCTCTCCTTCTACCACGACCTGAGCGGACTGCTCGCCGCACCACGGCACCGCCTGCGGGCGACGATCGTCCTCTTGAACAACGACGGCGGGGGCATCTTCTCCTTCTTGCCGCAAGCGCGCGAGGTACCCCAGCACTTCGAGTTCCTCTTCGGTACCCCGCATGGCTTGGACTTCCGTCACGCGGCGGCGCTCTTCGGCCTGGCCTATCGCAATCCGGACGACTGGCCAGGCTTCCGCACCGCACTCCGCGAGGCCTTGCCCAGTGACGGCGTGACGGTGATCGAGGTGCGCACCGACCGGCAACGGAACTACGCGCTGCACCAGGCGCTCTGGCAGCGCGTGCGCAGCGCGGTCCAGAGCGCCGTGGCACGGGAACGGGTATGAACAGCGACTGGGGTGAGCGCGCCGATTGCACTGTCCGCGGCGTCCGCTACGCGGTCCGCACGGCCGGGGATGGCCATCCGCTCCTTCTCTTGCACGGCTTCGCCGGGTCGAGCGCCCTCTGGGCACCCCTCGTCCCGGCGCTCGTCGCTCGCGACTGGCAGGTCATCGCACCCGACCTCCTCGGCCACGGCGAGAGCGACGCGCCGGACGATCCGGCTCGCTACGCTGCCCACGAACAGGTCGCCGACCTCCTCGCGCTCATGGACACGCTAGGTCTCGCCCAGTGCACGCTCCTCGGCTATTCGATGGGTGGTCGGCTGGCGCTGCAGTTCGCGCTCGCGCACCCCGAGCGGATCAGCGCACTCGTCCTGGAGAGCACCACACCCGGCATCGCTGACCCAGCCGAACGAGCCACCCGCCAGCAGGCCGACGAGGAGCTGGCCCGCGCCATCGTCCAGCGCGGCATGGCTTGGTTCGCCGACTACTGGGAGCAGCTCCCCCTCTTCGCCTCCCGGCAGAGCCTGCCGCACGCGGTCCGCGCCCTGCTGCGCCAGCAGTGGCTCGCCCAACCTGCCCACGGGCTCGCCGCATCGCTCCGCGGCTTCGGCACCGGTGCCATGCCGGCCGTGTGGGATCACCTCCCGGCGCTTCGACCGCCGACCCTCGTCATCGCCGGCGCACTCGACCCCAAGTACGTCGCCATCGGCCGAACGATGGCCGCACGCATACCCCAGAACCGTTTCGTCGTCGTCCCCCAGGCCGGTCACACCGTGCACCTGGAGCAGCCGGAGGCGTGGCTCAGCGCCGTCGACACCGTGCGCGGGCGCTGGCGGACCTGCCCACAGTCGCACTAGTTACCCCGCGCCAGCGGGCCTACCCAGCAGCAGGTCGTGCCACCGGGAAGCGTTGCCAGCGTTCGCTCTTCCCCGGATCGGAGGTTCCACCGCTCGAGCCGGAGTGTGCCGACAAGGTCGCGCAACACGAGCGCTGAGCCGTCGGCGAGCATGTCGACGTCCACGACCGGCTGAGCGAACGGCACGATGCGAGCGATACTCAGGCTCCGCAAGTCGAGGAGAGCGAGCAGCGGCGGGGCATCGCTGCGCCAGAGCAACGCCCAGACCACACGCTGATCCGCTGCGAGACGCAGGATCTTCCCGCTGGCGCGTTCCGGGAGGCCCGCTGCCCGCCACACCACGATCCCAGTCGTTGCGTCCTCGCTGTCCCTGAACACGAGAAACAAGCCGGACTCCGCGAGCGCGAGTATGCGGTCATCGATCTCGACCACCCCGACAACCGGGGAACCGAACGGTATACCGGTCGCGCGCAGTGACTCCGGCGGGATCAAGGGCACACGCCGCTGGATCGAGCCGTTGACCGGATCGATCCCCAGAAGCCCTGCCACAGCTGGCGGCCACTTGGGATCGGGGAACCGCTCGCAGGAAAGTTGAAACTCGACCGTCGGATCAGCGAGCAACCAACAGCCGAGGACCACGTGCTGGATCCATGGGCGCCACGAGTTTTCGCTGAGGTCGAACGCCGCGACGGCACGGAGCTCCTGTCCTCCTGCTGTCTTGCGCAGCAGGACGAGTACCGTCTGCTCGTTCGCCCAACGCACGAGAGCCCACGGAATCTCTGCGTGGGCGAAGGTCTGGAAGCAATCGATGAAATACCATTCCTCCGGTGGATCCAGCACCAACATGGTCGCCGGGCCGTGCGTCGAGACGAGCAGTAGGTTCCCCTGCAAGACAGCGACCCACCGCCCGTCCGGTGACGGTGCGAGATCGCAGGCCCACTGGAACGGGATCGCCGCCTCCCATACCCGGCGACCGTCCCTGGCGTCCAGCGCGACCAGTCGGCCCGGCTCGACCAGGTAGACGGCAGTCCCGCTGCGCTCGTCCGGCCGACAGGCGAGCTGCACGAGTGCGCTCACCAAGAGGACACACACGAGCCAGTACGCCATGGGCCACACCGGCTTCACCGTGACCGACCGCCGCCCCGCTCGATGCACCGGAGGCTACCTCAGCCCACCCGCTCGTCGATCCCGACAGCGCGCCGGCGCAGGCTGTGGCGAACCCGTGACCACACAGTGTCGATCAGGGAAACGACAGCGAAGGCAGCGAGTCCAGACTGTACCAGGACGCTCTCACCGGCCGAGAGCCAGAGCGCCACCCCGACCAGCGCGGTCACGGCCAGCAGAGCGAGACCTCGCCTGCGATGCTGTCGCTCGGGTGCACCGTCGCTGTTCCGGCGACGCGAGTACACGAGCAGGAAACGGAGTACCAGAGACACGAGAAAGAGTCCCAGCACGACGACGCTCAGCTGCCCCATCGCTCGCCCCTTCCGAACACCGTGGTGTCGCCAGACCTATGCTCGGCCAGTGCACTGCTGAGTATGGCCGAACGCGGAGTCGATGGGGAAGCGCGCGGTGAGGCAACGTACCACCGCCGAACGCTAGCGGCGCTTTTCCTCGCAGTTCGCGCGCAGCGTCAGTCAACCGCTCGGACGCTCGAGGCCGAGTTCGTCACCGGCAACCTGACGCTCGAGCCCTGCGAGGAAGTCGAGTACCGCTTCCACGAACGCGTCGGGGCACTCCCGGTGGATCGCGTGGCCGCACCCCGGGAAGCGCACGCGGAAACCGCGCGGCAGCGCAGCCAACGCTCGCTCTGCCGTCTCGTCGTCCAACACGCCGCCAGCAGCAGGATCGGCCTGGAGGATCAGGGTGGGCTGAGCGACGCGGGGTAGCAACTCCCACGGCTCCGGGCGCCGTCCCTCGTCGAGGAGGGCGAGGAGAGGCCCGTCCGCCGTACTACAGAGCCAGAGCGCGCTCCGCTGCCACTCCTCGGGCGATCCGTCCGGATCCAACTCACGAGCGAGCTCGTAGGCCGCTTCGATGCCGGCTCGCTTGGCTTCGAGCAAGGCCTCCAACCAGAGGCGCGTCGCTTCGTTCGGAGCGGCCAAGGGTGGATCCTCCAGCACCAGTGCACGGACGAGTTCCGGTCGCTCGGCCGCCAGGACGATGGCGACCAGCGCTCCCAGCGAAAACCCGATCGTCACGACCGGCTGCTGGAGCCGCAGGCGAGCGAGCAAGCGGGCAGTGTCGTCAGCGTAGTCACTGAGCGCGTAGCCACCGGCGGGCTGAGAGCTCCGTCCATGACCACGCAAGTCGTAGGCGATCACTCGAAACCGTTCGGCCAGAGCGGGGACGACCGGCTCCCAGGTCTCCCAGCGGTCGTAGAGCCCATGGAGCAAGAGCAGAGGCGGCGCCTCGCTCGCGCCAGCCTCGGCGACCCAGAGCCAGAGGTCACCCAGCGCCTCCACGTGCTCGCGGATTTCCATGCGTCCGTTCCTCCCGCTCAGGGCTCGAGTCGCAACGGTATCTCGACCACGTTGATTTCCGAGCCGTCCTTCGCCGAGTACTCCCACAAGCGGAGCGTCCCCTCGACCGGGCTGGCGACCGTGAACGGAATCGTCACGTCGAAGGTGCCGCGCGTCCCGCTCCCCGAGGTCGCCATCGCCGGGCTCTCGTAGAGCACCGTGCCGTCTGCGGTACTCAAGCGGACCATGAAGGTCGCTTCGAACGTGTTGGCCGAACCAGTCACGCGCAGCGGGCTGTGCACGCGCTCAGCCGGTCCGGGCGCTTCCACGAAGATGAGCGGCAGGAGGTCCT
The DNA here is from genome assembly GCA_041640735.1 of Thermomicrobium sp. GTDB lineage: Bacteria > Chloroflexota > Chloroflexia > Thermomicrobiales > Thermomicrobiaceae > Thermomicrobium. Next base: position 11,142 of record JBEPZP010000015.1, on the reverse strand, counting down.
CGAAGTCGGCGCGCCCGGCCGGCGGCTCGACGAGGACACCCTCACCCCCGATCGCCTCCACTGGCTCCCCGTCGATGCGGAAGCGCACCGCCTCTACCGTCGGGAACTGCGTCAACGTATAGACCACCTGAGCGACCCGCGCGCGCATCGAGAACGAGCCTCCACCGCTGGTGAAGGCCGACGAGAGATCGACCATGGCGATACCGTCGGCGACCTCCAGGTCGCGCACCTCGGTACCCGCTGGAATCTCGGTCGTGAATCCCCAGGCCGCTTCCTGCTCCGTGGGACCAGCCAGGAGTTCCTCGAGCGCAGCCGTCCCGACCCGCGGCGTCTCCGGAATCGGTCGGCGCACGACCGCCAGCTGCTCTCCGCGGAGGAAGTAAAGCGCGACGACCATCTGCCGCTCCGGTTCCGTCGTCGCAGCCGGTGTCGCCGCCTCGGTGGGGGTGGCCGCTGCGAGCGGGGTCGGCGTCGGTTCGACCGCTGGCGCCGGCGAGAGCGCTGTGGCTGGCGTTCCTGGGCGTGGAGTCGGAGTCGCTTCGCCTCGGCAGGCAGCAGTCAGACCACCTGCAGCAGCGACGAGCCAGAGTACGAACGTACGGCGTCGCATCGACATCGTTCCTTCCTTCCGCTCAGCACACCAGCACACGCTCGGCGCTGGTCCGACGTCCCAAGCCTACCGCACCGCGGGCGGTCACGGAGACATCGGGGGACCGAGCAGCCGCGCCACCTCGCTCCGGATCGCTGGCCAATCGCCGACCAGGACCGCCGCGCCGTTAGGCAAGGTGGCGTCCGCCACCAGACCGGCGAGCGAAGCCGAGGTGATCGCCTCCGGCGGCAGCTCGAGTGCCAGACGCGCCAGAGCGAGCGCCTGGCGCGGCGTCAGGTCGGTCCGCACCGCATCGCCGAGTGCAGCGAGCAGTTCCGGTACACGTCGCAATGCCTCGACCCCCAGGGCCTGGGCCCGGAGTGCGCGCAGCACTTGCTGCTGGCGCAGACCACGTGCGAGGTCGTTGTCGTCGTGCCGCGTCCGTACATAGGCGAGTGCACGCCTCCCGTCGAGACGCTGCAACCCCGGGCTGAAGTAGACCCGTTGGTAGCTGAAGCCGGGGCCAGGGAACTCGTCGTCCTTGATCGGCGCTGGGACGTCGACCACCACACCGCCGAGGAGATCGACGATCCGGACGAACCCTTGGAAGTCGACTTGGGCAAAGGCATCCACGCGTACACCAAAGTTCTGTTCGATCGTCGCCATGAGAAGGGTCGGGCCACCCACACCGTTCGCCTCGCCGTAGGCATACGCCGCATTGATCCGGTCCCGACCGACGCCCGGGATCTCCACCAGGAGATCGCGCGGAATCGAGAGCAGCACTGCTGTCTTGCCGACGGGATCGACGCGAGCCAGGATGATCGCGTCCGCGAGCGGCAATGCTCCCTCCCCGGCCCGTTCCGGCGTCGTGTCGACGCCGATGAGCACCACCGTCACCGGTTCTGTCCCTTCCCAGGTCGGTAACGGTGTCGGAGTAGGGCTCGGGGCCGGCAGCCGGATCGTCGTGGGCGCTGCGGTCGGTCGGGGTGTGCGGGAAGTAGCGACCGGCGATCGCGGTGCTGGTGTCAAGAAGATGTCACTGAACGTCTGGCTCGCTGCCCAGCCGAGCCGAAGGAGATACCAACCGACTGCTCCGCCGACCAGCAGCACGGACACAGCCACGACGAGCAGCACGATCCGGCGGCCACTTCGCGCTCGCTGTACTGGCTCCGACGGCGGTGACTCCGCGCCTCGTTCTTCCCCCTCGGGAGGCTCCTCCATGGCGGCACCTCAGGCTGAACCGACCCGAGTCTACCAGAGCACCGGCCCCGGGACGATCAGCCGAGCAACACTTCCTCCTCCAGCGCGTCGCGCACCGCGACACCGAGCGCTTCCCGTGCTCCCGCCACCATGGACAGCGAACCGGTCACCAGAACGAGGTCGTCGGCCTGTGCTCGACCGAGTGCCGCTCCGACTGCCGCCGCGACGGAGTCGAACACCTGCACCGGTTTCCCGGGAGCGACTGCTTCCCACGCTGCGCGGAGACGCTCGGCCGGTGCCGCACGTGGTGCGAACCGCTCCACGGCGAAGAGGCTGTCAGCCAACGGCGCTAAGGCAGCGACGATCCGCTCGATCTCCTTGTCGCGCATCACTCCCAGGACGAGCCACAGACGCGACCAGTGGAACTCCTGACGCAGCGCCTCGGCGAGGCGCTCGGCCGACTCGCGGTTGTGCGCACCGTCGACCACGACGAGGGGTCGCTCCCGCAGGACCTCGAGGCGACCAGGCCAGGACGCCGTGGCGAGACCGCGGCGGACCACCTCCACAGGCACGTCGATCCCGCATCGGGCGAGCCACGGCAGTGTCGCCAGCGCCACACCCGCGTTCTCGACCTGGTGCGCGCCGCGCAGGCCGAGCGAGAGGTCGGAGAGGGTCAGCCCGGGCGCACGGAAAGCGAAGGCACGCCAGCTTCCCTCGACGGTCCACTCCCGCCCACCGAGCCAGAGCGGCGCTCCCCGCTCGCGCGCCACTGCCTCGATGACTGCGGCTGCCTCCGGCTCCTGCGGCGCAGCGACGACCGGCCGCCCCGCTTTGATGATCCCCGCCTTCTCGCCAGCGATCGCGCTGAGCGTGGAACCCAGGATGGCCATGTGGTCGAACCCGATGCGCGTGATCGCCGCGACGTCGGGGAGGATCACGTTGGTCGCGTCCAACCGCCCACCGAGCCCCACTTCGACCACCGCAACCTCGACCCCGGCCCGCGCGAAGGCCAGGAAGGCGAGGACGGTCACGAGCTCGAAGGCGGTCGCTGCACCCCACGCAGGCTGGGCGGTCTGGAGCGCCTGATCCGCCTCAGCCAGCTCAGCCATCAGCCTCCCGAACGTCTCCGGCGCGATCGGTTCACCGTCCACTTGGATGCGCTCGCGTAACGTATGGAGGTGCGGCGACGTGTAGAGCCCGACCCGATACCCGGCTGCCCGGAGAACCGCGGTGAGTAGCGCAGCAGTCGACCCCTTCCCTTTCGTCCCCGCGATGTGCACGCTCCGGTAGCGCTGCTGGGGATCTCCGACCGCTGCGCACAGCCACGCCGTCCGCGCCAGACCGACTCCTTCCTCAGCGAACGGGTTGCTCACGAAGCCGCGATCGTACCCGGCGCGATCGCGCAGGAAGCAGAGCGCTGCATAGTAGTCCACTCGACCTACCCTCTCCGGATATACTACGAACCACGTATCAGGCGCTTCGGGTGGCCCGGTGACGGCGCTTCCGCACGCGACCAGAGCGAACGTAGTGTATCCGACCGGCTGCTGGTCGCTTCGGTCCCGCCGTGTCGCACGCGAGCGAGACAACCGCCAGAACGACTCGACGGAGGTGGGAGAGCTGTGCTTTTCGGCGCAGAAACGAACTTGGACATCGCTCGTGCCCTGTTCGAACTCGGCGGCGTCCTCTTCGGCGAGTTCGATCTCGGCCCCACAGCGGGGCGCTCCCCGGTGTACATCAATCCACGCGTGCTCATCAGCGAACCCGCCTTGCTCCGGCGCATCGCCAACCTGATCCACCACGAGATCCAGGCCGACCAAGCCCGCCGCCGTCCACGCTTGGCCTCCTTCGCCGCTGTCGCTGGAGTCCCGATGGGCGGACTGCACCTGGCCACGGCCTACGCACTCGTCAGCGACACCCCGCTCATCTATGTCCGTCCGGACGCGCAGGAACCGGCGATCGAGGGCCGCATCGTGCCCGGCCAGACTGTCTTGGTCATCGACGACCTCATGACCGGCGGCACCAGCTTGCTCCGGACGGCCCGGATCCTCGAGGAAGCTGGCCTGACGGTCCGCGATTTCATCGTCCTCATCGACCGCGAGCAAGGGGGTGCCGAACGGCTCCAGCTGCACGGCTACCACGTGCTGCCGATCCTCCGGTTGCGCACCATGCTGACCTACTACTACGAGAGCGGCATGATCGACAGCCAACGGTACCGTACGGCGATGGAGTATCTCGAGCGCACCAACCGACGGGGGTGAGGAGACGATGCCGTACCGTGGAGCGGTCGCTGGGCGCTCGGTCCTGGTCTTCGACCTCGAGCAACCACGGACGCCGGAGATGCCGGTCTACCCGGCCCACCGGCCGGGGTATTACTACGCGCTCCACCGGCGGCACAGCGATCCCTCCTCGCCGACCGCTGGCCCCCGCTCCTCCGCCTCCGGGATGCCGTCCTCATGGAGCACACCGGTACACACATCGACGCCCCGTGCCACCAGGCGTGGCACGGAAAGCTCTTCGGAGGCGTCGACGCCGTCGCGGCAGTGTCATCGCGCGGTTTCACGCAACTGGGAGCCGAAACGCTGCCGCCACTCGTCGTGCCCGCTGTGCTCTTCGATATCCCAGCCCTACGCGGTGTCGCCGTCCTCCCGCCGGGTGACCTCGTCACGGCGGCCGATCTGGAAGCATGGTGCGACCGCGAGGGGATCGCCCTCGAGCCCGGCATGGCGCTCCTCGTCCGCACCGGCAACGGCCGGTTTTGGGCTCAGCCGGAGCGGTACCTGGACGCCCCCGGTATCGGGCCCGACGCGTCGCGCTGGCTGGCCGCGCACCAGCCGAGTGTCGTCGGGTGCGACACGATGACCTGGGACCTCCCGGGGCTCGTCGACGAGGAACTCGGCTGCGACCTCCCGGGACACGTCATCTTTCTGGTGCAGCACGGTATCCCGATCATCGAGAACCTGCAGCTGGAGGAACTGGGCGCCCACGGCGTCCGTCGCTGCACCTTGGTCTGCACTCCGCTCCAGCTCACCGGCGCGACCGGTTCGCCCGTCCGCCCTTTGGCACTCGTGCCCGAGTGACCGGCCCCGCCACAACCGTGTCGACACGCCACGCTCCGGTGCGCAGCGACGGCCGGTCGCCTGCGTCATAGCGCCCCGCCCGGCAGCACCCGGGCACGGGTTCCCCGAGCGAGCGGTGGGGTACACGCCGGTCGGATGGGAAAGACGAGGCCCCGACAGGCGCCGGGCTGCCGGCCGAGATCGTCTGGATACCCTGCTCCCAACGGGCGAACAGCGTCCAGAGCCCGCTCGGGCGGCCGCGAGACGGCGGCTGCACCACAGTACCGTCGCACCGCTCGTCGCCCGCGAGGGTTCTCGACGCGGGAGATACCCTGCCCGTCACCGTCCCGCGGGCGACGAGGCGCACCAGCCGTACCTCCGGCGGGAGGACACGAACGCACCCAGCAGTGCACCCGGCCTCCCGAAGGCTACGCGAGCTCCCGCATGCCCTACTGCCACGCTGCCCTACTGGTTATCCCCTCATCTTGCGGTCGAGGCCATCGCCGCCAGGCCTGGAACCACGCTTCACCGGTCATCGCGAGGCACGACGACCACTACGAGGTACCGAGAGCCACGAGGCGACGGCCCTCGTCAGTACCGTCCGCGATGGACCACAACCTCTGCCCGAGGGAGCTCCGCTTCGCTCGCCCGCTCGACGCGTACCGCACAGGCCTTGAACTCCGGGATCTTCGCCTGCGGGTCGAGCACGTCGTTCGTCAAGAGGTTCGCCGCTGCCTCAGCGAAGTGCATCGAAAGGAAGACGACACCCGGCGTCGTCTTCTCCGTCACGTGCGCGCGGACGACGACCTTGCCGCGCCGGCTCTCCACCCGGATCGGGTCACCTTCCCGGATACCGAGCAGTTCAGCATCGACCGGATGGATCTCCAGCCACGGCTCCGGGTAGAGCTCGTCGATCAGCGAGTGGCGCGTCAACGTCCCCCCGTGCCAGTGCTCGAGGACGCGGCCAGTCGTGAGGATCAACGGGTACTCGTCGTCGGGCGGTTCGGCGATCGGCACGTAATCGACCGGGACGAAGCGGCCGCGGCCGCGCGGGAACGTCTCGGTGAAGAGCGTGGGTGTACCCGGATGGTCCAGCGTCGGGACCGGGTACTGCAGTCCGACCTTCTCGATCCGCTCGTAGGTGATCCCGGCGTAATCGGTGTTGACCTGCGCCATCTCGCGCAGGATCTGCTCCGGATGGGTGTAGTCCCAACCGGCGCTGACACGACGCCCGAGGCGCGCCTCGATCCGCTTGGCGAGGTCGCAGACGATCTGCCAGTCGGGGCGCGACTGCCCGCGCGGTGGAAGCGCTGCCCGTACACGTTGCACGCGCCGGTCGGTATTCGTGAAGGTGCCGTCCTTTTCGGCGAAAGAGGCTGCCGGCAAGAAGACGTCCGCATAGACGCCCGTCTCGTTCAGGAACAGGTCTTGGACGACGAGGAACTCCAGCTGCTCGAGGTGGTGACGCGTCTTCTCCAAGTTGGGCTCGCTCATCATCGGGTTCTCGCCCATGATGAAGAGCGCGCGGACGCCGCCCTCGTGGGCATGGCTCAGGATCTCGGTCGTCGTCAGCCCCAGCTTGCGGGAGAGCCCGCCCGGCTCCACGTTCCACAGCTGCTCCCACTGGCGCGCGTTTTCCTCTCGGTCGACGCGCATGTAGCCCGGGTAGTGGAAAGGCATGACGCCGACGTCGCTCGAGCCCTGGACGTTGTTCTGTCCACGCAACGGGTTGAGTCCCGTACCGTCGCGCCCGATGTGACCGGTCAGGAGCGCGAGATGGACGAGCGTCAGGGCTGAAGCCGTACCGGTGGACAGCTGCGAGATCCCCATCCCCCACATGATCATCCCGTTGCGGGCCGTGGCGTACAGCCGGGCCGCCCGCCGGATGTCCTCCGCTGGGACGCCGCAGATCTCCTCGGCGTATTCGGGCGTGAACTTCTCGAGCGACTGCACGTATTCCTCGAAACACTCGGTGCGCGCTCGGACGAAGTCCCAGTTGACCAGCTTCTCCTTCACGATCACGTGGGCCATCGCCGAGAAGAGCGGCACGTTGGTACCTGGTCGCAGCGGCAGCCAAATCTCCGCGAAGTCCACCAGCTCGATGCGGCGCGGGTCGGCGACGATGAGACGCGTCCCGTGCTTGCGCACCGCCTCTTTGATCTGCAGCGCGATGATGGGATGGTTCTCGCTCGTGTTCGACCCGGTCACGAGGAGCACGTCGGCCTGCTTGACTTGTGCAGCAGTGTTGCTCATGGCCGACGTACCGAGCGAGAGCTGCAAGGCCGCCACGCTGCCCGCATGACAGAGCCGGGTGCAATGGTCGATGTTGTTCGTCCGGAAGAGGGCCCGGATCATCTTCTGGAGCACGTAGTTGTCTTCGTTGAGCGCCTTGGCGCTGCCGTAGGCCGCCATGGCGTCGGGGCCGTCCCGGTGATAGATGCGCACCAAGTGGTCCGCCACGATGTCCAACGCGGTGTCCCAGTCGGTCTCCACCCAGTCCCACGGGGTGGGATGCACCATCGCGCCGTTCCCACGCGCCTGGAGCGAGGCAGCACCGAGTTCCGGCGCCCGGTACCGCTCTCGCCAGCGCTGCGCGAGGGTCGCCGGGTCGTCCTCCAGGAGGTATCGTCGCACCATCGGCGTAGTGATCCGCTCCGGGTGAAAGACGAAGTCGTAGCCGAAGCGTCCCTTCACGCACAAGTTGCCGCGGTTGACGGGCGAATCGAACGGCGCGGTGACCCGGTAGATCAGGCCGTCCTTGACGTGGAGATCCAGGTTGCACCCGACACCGCAGTACGGGCAGACGGTCCGTACGACGCGATCTGGTCGAATCATGGCTGTCGCTCCTCTTCGCTGACTCTCTCCGCGGGCGCCGAGGCTGCGGCGAGCGGTCGATGTCTTCCCACACCGACGTCGACGGACGTCCTCGCGCTGCCCCGCGGGCTGCGCTGTGCGATCCGCCGAAACCACCCCACCGACCAGCTCGCTGCCGGTCGGCTCGACCGCACCCGGTGGATGTTCCCCAGGCGGCCCGTCCAGTTCACGCTCGCCTCCGTCGCCGCTGGCTCCAATGCGCTGCGAGTTGCTCCAGCACGCCTTCCGGCGAACCGGCCGTCTCCAAGAGGAACTCGAGCTTCGGCTTCAGGGCCCCGGTCGGGCAGACACCGATGCACTGCCCGCAGAAGACGCAGGTCGTCTCCGGCAGCGGGTGGTCGTAGAAGGTCGCGATCTGCGTCTCGTAGCCACGTCCACTGAAATTGATAGCGTAGGTGTATTGCGCATCCTCGGCGCAGACCTGCACGCAGCGCCAGCAGAGAATGCACTTGGCGTAGTCCCGGATGTACACCGGATTGTCGTCTTTGATCGGCACGTGGCGCGGGTGCGCCTCTGGGAAGCGCTCCGGGTCAGCCTGGTAGGTCTCCAGCATGGCCTGGATCTCTGGCGCATCCGAGAGATCGACCGTCGACGCGAGCATCTCGAGAATCGTGCGGCGGGCACGCCGGACACGCTCGCTCTGTGTAGAGACCTTCATCCCCGGAGCGGCCCGCACGATGCAGGCCGGTTGCAGGAGCCGCTGCCGCTCCACCTCGACGACGCAGATCCGGCAGAGCGCGTTGGCCGTCGTCGCGGGGTGATAGCAAATGACCGGAATCTCCTTACCGTGTGCGCGGGCGACCTCGAGGAGCGTCTGCCCCTCTTCGGCCGCGACCTCCTCACCGTCGATCCAGAGCGAAAAAGCCATCGGATACTCCCCTCGCCGCTTCACTGTCGCCCACCTGGAGCTGACGGCTGGAACAACTCCGGCCACAGCCGTAGTGCCGAGAGCACCGCCATCGCCGCCGTCTGCCCCAAGCCGCAGAGCGAGGCATCGGTCATCGTCCACCCGACGTCCGCAAGACGCTCCACGTCGCCTGGTAGTGTTCTGCCCTCGACGACACGCCGCAGGATCTCCAGCTGCCGTTGGGTTCCCATTTGGCAGGGATAGCACTTGCCGCAACTCTCGTGCACGAAGAACTCCGCGATACGGAGGAGGATCGCCCGCAGGTCGCGCTCCTGGTTGAACACCATGATTACCCCGGAGCCCATCGTCAGGCCGGCAGCACTCAGGTCTTCCAACGTGAGCCGCACATCGAACAGATCGGGCGGGACGAACACGCCGGCCGCACCACCGATGAGCACCGTCTGGGGTTCGCCCTCCACCCCGGCCATCTCCAGTACCTCGCGCAGCGAGAGACCGAAGGGAAGCTCGTACAGGCCAGGGCGCTGGACGTCCCCCGAAAGGCAGAACAGCTTCGAGCCCGGTGACTTTTCCGTTCCGATGGCGCGATATGCGGCTGGCCCGTGCAGGACGATCCAGGGCACGTTGCACAACGTCTCGACGTTGTTGATGACCGTCGGCTTACCGAAGAGGCCGTGCGTTGTCGGATACGGCGGCTTGACGCGGGGGAAGCCGCGCTTCCCCTCGATCGATTCGAACAGCGCCGTCTCTTCCCCACAGATGTAGGCACCGGCACCGAGCCGGAGTTCCACGTCGAAGTCCTGACCGAGGTACCCTGCGGCGCGCGCTTCGGCGAGCGCACGCTCGAGCACTCTCGCAGCGTAGGGATACTCACCGCGCAGGTAGATGTACCCCTTGCGAGCACCGATCGCGTACGCGGCGATCGCGAGCCCCTCGATCACGCTGTGTGGGTCATCGACCAGCAGCACGCGGTCCTTGAAGGTGCCCGGCTCTGACTCGTCGGCGTTACAGACCACGAACTTGGGGGTTCCCGGAGCCCGGGCCGCGCTCTCCCACTTGAGCCCAGTCGGGAAGGCCGCCCCACCCCGACCGAAGAGGCCAGACTCCTTGACCCAGGCGATGACGTCCTCCGGCGCCATGCTGCGCGCCTTCTCCAGCGCCCGGTACGGCCCGTACTCCTGCAACCACACGGTTCCACGACCACAGCGAGCCGTCAGTCGACGCTCCGTCCCATAGATCGATGCGGGCGGGCGCTCCCACTCCCCGCGGTCGTTTCCGAAGCGATCGCCGCTCGGGCTGGCGATCCAGTACACCGGCGCGTGCTCGCAGAGCCCCAGACACGGGCTCGCCTCGAGCGTGAATGCACCGTCCAACGTGGTCTCCCCAGGCGCCACGCCATAGCGTGTGGAAAACGCCTCGAGCAGCGCGTTCGCACCCCGGATCGCACAAGCCGGGTCGACACAGACGCGAGCGACCGTCCTCCCTCGCGGAGTGTCGCTGAAGAGGCTGTAGAACTCGATCACACCGTGGACTTCGACCGCCGGTACCCGCAGGACGCGCGCGATCTCGAGCGCGGCTTCCTCGGGCACCCACCCGTACCGGCGTTGCACTGCATGGAGCGCGGGCAAGAGCCCCGACCGGCCGAGGCTCCGGTACGGCTCCACGAGCTGACGTAGCTCACCGACGTCGATCGCGGTCATGGACACGCTCCGATCCGAGTATAGCAGTCACCCCCGCACCACTGAGGCGGCGCAGCGGATCCTCGATCGCCTGCGCTGGTCAGGTCCGCCACGGCGAGTCTCGCTCGTACGCGAACCTCCAGCCTCGCACTTGAGAGCACCGTCCCCGCCTCTGCAGTCTCACCCGGAGTATGCATCTCGACCGGCCGCCTGAAGCAACCTCACGGCGATATTTTACTCATGAAGCGATGGGAGAGCCCGCGCAGGGGAAGGCAGCATCGTCTCGGGGTCCGCGCCCTCTCCCCACGCTGGGTCGGCGTGGCGAACCGTCGGGCGTGCCCACTTCACTGCGGGAAGGGGGCACGGCACGCGTGCGCCTGGCCAGCGAGCGCTGGCGCAGAGCGTCGGGTTCTCTGTGGGGGCGCAGCGTGCCGCTGCCGGAGCTGCACCGAACGGTGCGGGGGACGAACGTGACGGGGTGCTGACCTGGACGAGTGCTTCGACCAGTTGCGGGATACCGTGGGCGGGATCAGGCCCCGCAGCGGGCAGATGGCCAGTTCTTGCGGGACGGACCGGGTCGGGCGTGCCCGACCCGGTCGGGTCACACACGTGTGACCCCTACACGACACGGGCTGCCTCCAGCCAGGCCGATGGCGGCAGCGTGCCCCCGTGCCCGGCCAGGTGCGGCTGGCGTGGCGCCCGATGCTGTGTAGGGGCGCGGCACGCCGCGCCCGGGCCGCGCCAACGGCGCGGGGGGGGGGCCACACCGACTGGTTGCTGGCATCGACGACGCCTGGGACGTGACCGACACGCAAGCGCGCATCGTGCAGGCACGGGGGTCGCCGCCCGGCCCTGGCGGACCGGCGCCTGACCCGATCG
>JBEPZP010000014.1:0-20923 GCA_041640735.1 Thermomicrobium sp. | reverse complement strand
CGTGTTGCTGGCTCGCGCTGCGGAGGCGCGTGACGTTTTGCCCGCACAGCTGAGGGAAGCCGGTGCACTCGTCGAAGTGGTGCCGGTCTACCGTACCGAGCTCGCGCCGCTGGACGAGTCGATTCGCCGTCAGCTCGAAGAGGGGTCGATCGATTGGGTGCTCTTGACCGCGAGTTCCGTGGCCCGAGCGCTGGTGGCTGTGCTCGGGAGTGCCGAGAAGCTTTCGGACCGTGTCCGGGTGGCTGCGATCGGTCCGATCACTGCTGCGACGGCGCGCGAGCTCGGTCTCCGCGTCGACGTCGTGGCTGACCGTCACACGACCGAAGGTTTGATCGAGGCGGTGGTGCGAGCGGAGAGGAGCGCGCGGTGAACGGTGAAGCACTCCACTTTCGGCGTTTCCGGCGGTTACGACGGAGCGAAGGTCTGCGACGCCTGGTGCGTGAAGTCCGGTTGAGCGTCGAGGACTTCATTTACCCACTCTTCGTCGTCCACGGGAAGGGAGTCAGGCGTGAAGTCTCGTCGATGCCGGGAGTGTTTCAGCTGAGTGTCGATCAACTCGGGTACGAGGCAGAGGAACTGTTGTCGCTCGGCATCGGCGCGGTGCTTCTCTTCGGCATTCCGGCGCGCAAGGATGCTCTGGCGAGCGAGGCATACGATCCGGACGGGATCGTTCAGCGCGCGATCCGGGAGCTCAAGCGTGTGGCGCCCGAGCTGGTCGTCATCACCGACGTGTGCAACTGCGAATACACCTCGCACGGGCACTGTGGCATCGTGCGCGAGGGGCAAATAGTCAACGACCCCACCCTGGAGCTCCTCGCGCGCACGGCGGTATCGCACGCGGAAGCAGGCGCCGATATGGTGGCCCCCTCGGACATGATGGACGGACGAGTGTTGGCTATCCGGCGGGCGCTCGACCGTGCTGGTTTCACTGAGCTTCCCATCCTCTCTTACGCGGCGAAGTATGCTTCCGCGTTCTACGGACCCTTCCGTGAAGCGGCGGAATCGGCACCAGCGTTCGGCGACCGGCGCTCGCACCAAATGGATCCTGCGAATCGGCGTGAGGCGCTGCGCGAGATCGCGACCGACATCGAAGAGGGAGCGGATGCGGTCATCGTCAAACCAGCGCTGGCCTACTTGGACGTCATCGCTGCAGCGCGGGAACGGTTCGAGGTGCCGATCGCTGCCTACAACGTGAGTGCCGAGTACGCGATGGTAAAGGCAGCTGCCCGCAACGGCTGGATCGACGAACGCCGGATCGTGCTCGAGATCTTGACCGGTATCCGACGCGCTGGCGCGCAGATGATCATCACCTACCACGCCAAGGAAGCGGCACGCTGGCTGAGCAGTGGAGAGCTCAGCAGTCCGATCGAAGAGGTCGTCGCGCGATGAGGAGGGGAGCTGGCGAAACGATGGATACGGTGTGGGAAGTAGCGCGCCGCTATCTCCCCGGTGGTGTCAACAGTCCGGTCCGAGCTTTCCGTGCTGTCGGGGAGGAGCCGATCATCATCGACCGTGGCGAGGGAGCGTACCTGGTCGACATCGAGGGGCAGCGATACCTGGACTACATCTGCTCCTGGGGCGCCCTGCTCGCGGGGCATGCGCACCCCCGCGTCGTGGAACGTGTGACCGAGGCTGCCCGTCGCGGTACCAGCTATGGCCTCACGTCATGGCTGGAAGTGGAACTCGCGCGCCTCATCGTCGAGTCCGTCCCTTCGGTCGACATGGTTCGCTTCGTCAGTTCCGGAACCGAAGCGACGATGAGTGCGCTGCGGCTGGCCCGCGCCGTGACCGGTCGTTCCGTCGTGGTCAAGTTCGCTGGCTGTTACCACGGGCACGTCGATTCGCTGCTCGTCGCCGCTGGCTCCGGCGTCATGACCTTCGGGCTTCCGGGCACACCCGGTGTGACGCCGGGCGCGGCAGCAGATACACTAGTGCTCCCGTTCAACGATGTGGCTGCTGTCGAAGAGGCGTTCGATCGGCACGGTGAACGCATCGCCGCCGTCATCGTCGAGCCGGTGGCTGGCAACATGGGTGTGGTTCCGCCGGTTCCTGGCTTTCTCGAGCGCTTGCGCGCGCTCACGCAACAGGCTGGGGCTGTCCTCATCTTCGACGAAGTCATCACAGGATTCCGGCTGGGGTGGGGTGGCGCGCAAGAACGCTATGGCGTTTTGCCCGACTTGACCTGCTTCGGAAAGGTCATCGGTGGAGGGTTGCCGGTCGGCGCCTACGGCGGGCCGCGCGAGTTGATGGAACAGGTGGCGCCGAGTGGTCCGGTGTATCAGGCCGGGACGCTCGCTGGCAACCCGGTGGCGATGACAGCCGGTTTGGCGACCTTGGAACTGGCGCGCGAAGAGGACGCATTCCAACGACTGGAGCGGCTCGCAGTACTCTTGGAAGAGGGCTTACGGGAGGCTCTGCGCTCCGCAGGGCTGGCCGCGGTCGTGCAGCGCGTCGGCTCCATGCTCACGCTGTTCTTCAGCGAGCAGCCGGTCCTCGACGCACAACAGGCGGAGGCCTGCGATACCGCACGCTTCGCTGCCTTCCATCGGGCAATGCGTCGCCGCGGTATCCTGCTCCCACCGTCGCAGTTCGAGGCGTGGTTCGTTTCGCTCGCGCACAGCGAGGGGGACATCCAACGGACGATCGATGCGGCTACCGAGGCTGTGCGGGAAATCGCGTGAGGTCGGCTATGCACCTAGTGAACGTCGCCATCACTCACAAGACGGCACCGCTCGAGGTTCGCGAGCGTTTCGGTTTCACGCCCGAGTATCAGCTCGAACTCCTCGGGCGCTGGCGTGCTGTCGTTCCCGAAGCTGTGCTCCTCGTGACCTGCCATCGTACCGAGTTGTACTGGGTGGCGGAGAGCCCTCGAGTCGAACCGGGGCTGGAATGGCTCGCGGCTGCGGCGGGACTTTCCCCGAATTCTTTGGCTGAGTACGTATCCGTGGCGGTCGATGCGAGGGCCGCTCGTCACCTGATGCAGGTGGCAGCTGGTCTCGATTCTCGCGTCCTCGGCGAAACGCAAATTCTCGGGCAAGTGCGACGCGCTCGTGCGACAGCGCAGAGCGCAGGGACGCTCGGTCCGGTCACTGACCGTCTCTTCTCGCTGGCGCTAGCGTCGGGGCGAGCTGCACGGGTCGCGGCTGGCCTCGGCCGGGGGGATCGTTCGCTCGCTTCTCTCGCCGTGCTCGAGGTGGAGCGACGGTTAGGGGAATTGGCCCGGTGCTCCGTCTTGGTCCTCGGTGCCGGAGAAACGGGTCGACTCCTCGTGACAGTGCTGCGCCGGAGACGGGCTCGTGCCATCTGGTGGAGCAATCGTACGCAAGAGCGCTTCCCCCGTTGGGTGCAGGAGGACGGAATCCACTGCTTGGACTGGTCGGTTTGGCCTACTGTGCTCGCGGACGTCGATGCAGTGTTCGTGGCGACGGGAGCACCGCACGCCGTCTTGACGCGGCGACACTTCGGTGCGGCGACGAGCGTTCGGGTGGTGGTCGACCTCGCGGTGCCGCGCAACGTGGACCCGGCGGTGGAAACGGATCTGGGCATACCGGTCATCACGGTCGACGCCCTGCGCGACGAGACGTGGGAGCGCACCTGCGAAGGTGAACGTGCGCGAGCGCAGACCGTCGTCGAGACGTACGTAGAACGCTTTCTCCGCTGGTTTCGAGCCCACGCACTGGGACCGGAGCTCGCGGCAACGCAGGCTGTGATGCGGACCGTGTGCGAACGCGAAATCTCGCGTGCACTGCACCGTTCGCGACGGACTGACGTGGCCCCGGAGGCGATCGTCGAGTGTGCTGCATGGAGCATCACCGACAAACTCCTCGTGCCCATCTACCGGGCGATCCAATCGGATCCCCAAAGAGCCGCTGAAGTCCTCCGCCTCCTCCGGCAGACGTGACCTAGCCTGATTGTCCGTTGACCCGTGGTAAAATGTCGTCCGGCCATCAGGAGTGGTGGTCGATGCTCGGCCTCCTCCCACGGCCGTTTCTCTGATGAAGAGGACGTCCTGAGGTAGGTCATGCGACTGAAGAGGACGCGTGGAAACGAATGTTCGCTCGACAGCTGAGTGCGGCTCGGGAACCGGACCGCGTCCGACAGCGGCTCCGCTTAGGTGAAGCGCTCGTCGAACGGGGGCTTCTGACGCCGGAACAGCTCGAACGTGCGCTGGAGTATCAGCAGCGGACGGGGGATCGGCTAGGGCGCATCCTGATCGCGTTGGGGTACGTCCGGCGTCAACAGCTCTACCGCGTGCTCGCCGAGCTCTGGGGCTATCCCTACGTCGACCTGTTGCGGGAACCCTTGGACGTGCAGCTCGCGCGACGGTTCGATCCGGAAGAACTCGTTCGCCGTCGCTGTTTTCCGGTCCGGTGGGATCGCGGCGACGTCTGGGTGGCGACCGCCGAGCCGCCGACGAGCGAGCTGGAAGCATTCGTGCGCTCGGTACTCGGCCCGGTGCGTGTCCGCCCCCTCGTGACCACGGAGTGGGACATCGATCACGCGGTGCAACGTGTCTTTCGGGATGTCGTCCTGGACCGGGCATCGCTCGGTCTGTACTTCCGCAGCCCAGACGAGAGTGCGCGACGCGTTTTGGTCGGATGGCAAAAGGTCGTCCTGTGGGCGAGTATCGTGGGCCTCGCCGTCGCGCTGGCGCTGATGCCACGCCCGACTGCGGTGGCGCTCTCAGCCTTCGTCAATGGGGTGTTGTTCATCTACGTTCTCTTCCATTTCCTCGTAGCTATGACCGGTGCCCGTCACGAGCACCTGCAGACAATCAGCGACGACGAAGTACGGGCACTGCGGGAGGACGAACTCCCGATGTACACGGTCCTCGTCCCGGTGTACCGCGAAGCGAACGTGGTGGGGCACCTCATCGAGAACCTGCGCCAGCTCGACTATCCGGCGAGCAAGCTCGAGGTCCTGCTCTTGATCGAGGAGGACGACGAAGAGACTTTGGCGGCAGCGAAAGCTGCTCGACCACCGGAAACTGTGACCTTCGTCGTCGTCCCCAATGGGCTGCCGAAGACGAAGCCGAAAGCGTGCAATGTCGGCCTCCTCTTCGCTCGTGGCGAGTACTTGACGATCTACGATGCAGAAGACCGACCGGAACCGGATCAGTTGAAGAAAGCTGTGATCGCGTTCCGGAAGGGGTCGCCCGACCTCGTCTGCGTGCAGGCGCGACTCAACTACTACAATGCGACGGAGAATCTGCTCACGCGGATGTTCACGATCGAGTACTCGTACTGGTTCGACTATGTATTGACAGGACTGGATAGGCTGCGGCTTCCCATTCCTCTGGGGGGAACGAGCAATCACTTCCGGGTGGATCGTCTGCGCGAGCTCGGTGGATGGGATCCGTTCAACGTGACGGAAGACGCTGACCTCGGTATCCGCGCCGCCGCGCGTGGGTACCGAGTAGGGGTCATCGATTCGACGACATGGGAAGAGGCGAACACGCGTGTCGGCAACTGGATCCGTCAACGCTCGCGTTGGATCAAGGGGTACCTGCAGACGGTCTTGGTCCACACTCGTCGTCCGGTCAGGTTAGTCCGGACTGCCGGGTTGCGGAATACGCTCGGCTTCGTATTGCTGATCGGTGGCACGCCCTTCGCTTTCCTGGCACTGATTCCACTCTGGTCGTTGACGTTGCTCTGGATCGTGACGCGAACGCATGCCTTCGATGCCCTATTTCCCCCGGTCGTCTTGTATGTCAGTTTATTCAACCTTCTGATCGGCAACGGAGTCATGATGTACCTGGGTATGCTGGCCGGGTTCAAGCGGCGCCGGTACGAGCTGGTGCCGTTCGCGCTCCTCAACCCGCTGTACTGGATCCTGCACTCGATCGCGTCGTACAAGGCGCTCTGGCAACTGGTGACCAAGCCGTTCTACTGGGAGAAGACGCACCATGGCCTCAGCCGCTACCTCCCGACCAGCTCGAGCCCTGGCGTCGCGACCGAGTCCTGACCTGCGGCTCCTCGGGCTGCGTTGGCACCAGCATCTTGTTCGTGTGCTGCTCTTCAGTGTGCCCTTCGCCGCGCTGGCGCTCTACGCGGCGCAGCTCGGTTTCCTTTCCAATGCGCACGCCCACGTCACGGCGAAGGCGCTCCTGGCGGCGGACCGTCTGCGGTTGGAAGTCATCGGCTTCTTGTATCCGCCCCTACCGTTCTTGCTCGTTCTTCCCTTTCCACATCCGTGGACTCCAGCGTTGCTCAGCAGTCTGGCTGCCGGGGCGACTGCGTGGCTCGTGTGGTACGACCTGGAGCGAACGGGCTTGGGGCTGCTGTGGCGCATGATGCTCCTCGCGGCGGTCGTCGTGACCCCGTCGTCAGTGTTTCTGGCGACACAGGCATTCCCGGACATGCTGACGTTGCACTTTCTCGTGGTCGCCTGGCACTATTACTGGAATTTCGTTCGTTACCAGCATACCTTCAGTGGCTTCGTCGCCGGACTGATTCTCGGTCTCGCCTTCTACGCGAACTTCTATGCGCTCCTGTACGCGCTCGCGTTCGCTGTTTTGGTGCCGCTCTTCCGCCGGGCAGCGCACGAGCGACCGGAGCCGCGCGAGTTCGCTGCCAGTCTCAGTCAAATGCTGGTGACGGCGTTTCCGGCGCTCTGGGCGCTCGCCAGCTGGAGCTATATCAACTGGGTCTTCACGGGGCGCCCGTTCATGTATCTCGCTGACCCTGCGGCAGCGGTGATCGATCCGGACCGATGGAGCGTCCCGCTCGACGAACGACTGTCCTGGCTGCCGCAGTTCGGCGTAGAGGTGCTCAGTCAACCGCTCTTGCTGGCGGCGTTTCTGGTCCACGCGCGTGTCGCTCCACGGCGTCTGCCCGTACTGGCTGTCCTGGCCTTCGTCCCAGCACTGGTGCGGTTGTGCGGTTTCTCCTACCCGCTCCCGCTCGTCTTGGGAAGCTATACACTGATCGCGCTCCTCTCCCTGCCGCAGCGCCAGCCGCGCTGGTTCGGACCGTTCCTCGTCGTCCTGGCGGTCACGCAAGGGTTCGTGGCAGCGACGCTCGTGCGGCAGGTCGGCGAGGTACGTGCCTGGGAGAACGTGGTGACGAGCGGTGCATCGCGCGCGGAAGACCAGCAGGAAATCGAGCTCGCGTCTCGGTTGCGTGCCGCACCTGACCGATCGATTCTGGCTGACGACCGCAGCGCATACCGGATCGTCGCTCGGGCGGTCACCGCTCGACCGTTCCTGCTACCGACCGATGCAGCCTTTGCTGTGGCGCTCGACGACCCGGTTTCAGCGGTGCGCTACGTTCTGGTGACCGCCGTGCCGATGGAGGGAGATCTAGTCAGTGCGCGGTTCGCTGCCGGCCCGCCAGCGGGATTCGTCGTCGATGGCCAACGGGGGGTGTGGACGCTCTACCGGCGCAGCGACGCGCCGAGCCTGTTGGGTGGCGCGTGAGACGTCATCAGGCGGTGCGGCGCAGAGGGGTCACCGGATAGCCAAGGACACAGGCGCGATGTAGACCAATACGGCAGTACTGCCGTGTCGCTCTCTGGCGCGGCGGTCTCGTGACGCGTTTGTGGTCACAGACCGTTCGAGTGCGCTCTCCATGCGTAGACCGCCGTAGCTGCTCTCCGCGTCATCGGCCTCAGCGTGACCCGCTGTCTGCTCGCCATTAGCCGGTTTCCTCTAGTGGTGAGGCGCGTTCACGGATGGCGAGCAGTGCCAAACCAACGAGGAGCAGGCCTGCCCCCGCCAGTTGCGGGGGTGCGAGGGTTTCGCCGACCAGAAAGAGGGCGAGGAGGCTCGCCGTCAGCGGCTCGGCGAGCGACAGGGTGGCGGTACTGGCGGCCGACGTGTGGGCGACACCGCGTGCAAAGAGCGCGTAGGCGAGACATGTCGCTACGAGGCCGAGGTGGACGAGCACCGCGAACCCCCTGAGCGAGGCTACCCAGCTCGGGGTGAGCCAGAGGAGTGTCGGCGCGAGCAAAAGGGCGCCGAGGGTAAAGGCGATACCGACCGTCCGTTGCGGCGTGAGTCCTCGTGCGCGACAGCGCCGTGTCGCCTGGACGAACGATGCATAGGCGAAACCAGCGGCTGCACTCGCCGCGGCGCCGGTGACCGTGAGGCGGTACTCCGCCGAGGTCAGGAGCAGAAGGGCGAGTCCGGCGAGCGTGCACAGCGTCGCCACTGCCCAGGCGGCTGAGGGTGTCCGTCGGTCGAGGAGGAGTTCCAACGCTGCAGCGAAGAAGGGAGCACTGCCGAGCGCAACGAGAGTACCGATCGCCACGCCGTTCGCCGCTACGCCCCAAAAGAAGGCAGGCTGGTACAGGGCGACCGCCAGGCTGGCAGCCAGCAGGGGCAGACGCGCAGCGTGGGGGATGCGCTGTGGCCGGAAGAGGAGGAGCAGCAGGGGGCCACCGAGCGCGAGCCGCATGGCACCGACCGCCACCGGATGTGCTTCGGCGGGACCCAGCGCGAGAGCCGTACCCGTCGTGCCCCAGAGAACCGCGGCGGCGAGGATCCACAGCGGAGCAGCCTGTACCCGCCTGACCGATCCGGAGCCAGGCTCGCGTTCGTTGTGTGCCGAGTTGAGGAGCAGCCGGTCAGCTGGCGTCGCTTCGGTCGGCCGTGGTTGGTTGCTCGAGGAAGATGCCGACGCGGAGCATCCGTTTGAGCTCCAGCCAAGCGGCTCGGGCTTCTTCGACACTCGCCTCTTCTTCGATCGTCGAGATATCGCCGGGGTCGCGGTCCAAGATGACCGCTTTGAGCACCCTGCGCATGATCTTACCGCTCCGCGTCTTCGGGAGTGCGCTAACGAAGTTGAGTTCTCCGATCACCGCCACCGGGCCGAGTTCGCGCCGGACGGTCTCGATCAGTTCACGCTCGAGTTCGGGGGACGGCTCGTATCCCTGCTTGAGCGTGATGAAGGCGCTGATCACTTCGCCGCGGAGCGGATCCGGGCGGCCGGTAACGCCCGCTTCTGCGACCGCCGGATGACGGAGGAAGGCGCTCTCGACCTCGATCGTACCGATGCGGTGATCGGCGATCTTGATGATCTCGTCAGCGCGTCCAGCGAACCAGAAGTAGCCGTCCTCGTCGATCGAGGCGGCATCACCGGTGAAGTAGACGCCGGGAATCCGCTGCCAGTAGTCGCGGGCGTACCGTTCCGGCTCTCCCCACAATCCTGGTGTCAGCCCCGGGAAGGGGCGCCGGATGACGACGATGCCGCGCTCTCCCGGTCGGCACGGTGTGCCGTCCTCCGGGTGGACGACTGCCACATCCATACCGGGGAGCGGCAGGGCGGCCGAACCTGGCTTGATCGGAAGCAGCCCGATGCCGTAGGGGTTACCGACGACCGGTCCGCCGGTTTCCGTTTGCCACCAGTGATCGATCACCGGTATGCGGTTCTGGAAGACGTCTTTTTGCAGCCATTCCCAAGCCGGTGGATTGAGCACTTCCCCAGCACAGACCACGCGCTCGACGGACGAGAGGTCGTGGGCTCCGACCCGTACTTCATGAGCAACCGGACCGCTGTGGGCGAGGTGAAGATGCCAGTGACTCCGTTCTCCTCGACGATGCGGTACACCGTCTCGGCGGAGGGATGGTCGAGCGCTCCCTCGTAGGCGATCGTCGTGGCACCCAGGAGGAGCGGTGCGTAGACGATGTAGCTGTGTCCGACGATCCAGCCGATATCGGAGGTTGCCCACCAGACGTCGCGAGCGGAGAGTCCGTGACACCAACGTCCGGTGCTGGTGATGCCGACCTGATAGGGTCCGTGGGTGTGGATCGCCAGCTTGGGTTTGGCGGTCGTGCCCGAGGTCGCGAGGATGAAGGCTGGTTCGTTCGATTCCATGACCTCGTGGCGGTCGTCCTGACCGTGACCGAGGGCGAGGAAATCGTCCCACGAGAGGTCGCGTCCGGGTGTCATCGGCGCTTCGGTGGAGCCACGCCGGAGCACGACGACGCGCTCCACACTCGGAATCCCCGTCGCGAGGGCTTGGTCCACGATCTCTTTGAGGCGCACTTCGCGACCGCGCCGCCAGGTGACGTCGGCCGCGAAGACGGCCCGTGCACCGGCCATCGCGAGTCGGTCGGCGAGCGCACCGGCCCCGAACCCTGCGAACACGACGATGTGGATCGCCCCGATACGTGTCGCGGCCAGCATGAGCGCGATGGCTTCCGGGCAGGTCGGCATGTAGACGCCGATCCGGTCACCGCGCCGGATGCCTAGCCCGCGTAGCGCCGCCGCGATGCGGCGGACCGAATGCAGGAGTTGTGCGTATGTGAACGTGTGCCGTTCGCCCCATTCGGTTTCCCAAATCAGGGCTGCTTTACCGCCGTGACCAGCCGAGACATGTCGGTCGAGCGCGGCGTAGCTGAGATTGGTGAGTCCGCCTACGAACCAACGGAAGGTCGGTGGTTCCCAGACGAACGGTTCGTCCCACGTCTTGAACCAGAACGTCCGTTCGGCTGCCCGTGCCCAGAAGCCGACCGAATCCTCGAGCCCTTCGCGGCGCCACCGCGCGACGATCGGGTTGATCAGGTCCATATCGTCCCCCCAAGAGAGCCATTGTCACCCGAGGAGTCAGGAACATCTAGAGTAGAGGCTGGTGCTCGTGCACTGTCGATTTTCCACAGTTCGAGTGTCTCGAGGTGATGCCAGAGAGTTCCTCGATTGGATACGCGGCTGTTCGACGAGAACTGCTCGAAGCCCTTAGACGATTGTCAGGATTACTTTCTAGTTGGCCTTTGCGGCTCCCCACTCGATGCCGAGCTGGACGGGCTCGAGCGTGGGATTCCCTCCTCGTTAGCCTTCGCGGATCTCGCGTACGGAGCGTACGTGAGCGACGACGTGTGAAGTCTTTCGGTTGCTCGCAATCTTGCGTCGCTGATGCTTCCGTAGACCTAAATCCTGGTCGCTTTCCTGGGCAGTTTCTCCGTTGTCGCAGGGCGAAGCGCAAGGGAAACACGCTTCCCATCGCAAGCTGAGACAACGACCACAACGCGTGATCGCTTCGGGGACGCAGCACGTCGAGAGTCGCCACCTGCCTGGGCTCGTCCGTACACTAGTGCGAGGGGAGAACGATGTCGACGCCGATCCGCCGCCAGTACCTCGCCATCAAGCGTCAAGTACCCGATGCATTGCTCCTGTTCCGTCTCGGCGATTTCTACGAACTCTTCGACGAAGACGCGGAGATCGCGAGCCGTGTCCTCGATATCACCCTGACGTCGCGGGATCTCGGGCGCGGCCAGCGAGTGCCTATGGCCGGTATCCCCGCCCATGCGGCCGAGCCGTACATCGCCAAGCTGGTCGCAGCTGGTTACCGCGTCGCACTCTGCGACCAGGTCGGGACGCCCGATGGGCGACACCTCGTCGAGCGACGGATCACGCGGGTCGTGACCCCGGGTACCGTCACCGACCCGGCCATGCTCGATGCGAAGCGCAACACCTATATCGCGGCACTCCTGCTCGAAGAGACCGGGGCCGGCCTGGCCTACGCTGACCTTTCGACGGGAGAATGCGCAGCCACCGAGCTGCGGGCTGCGACGAACGAGGAGTTGCTGGCTGCGGTCGAACGCGAGCTGCTCCGCTTGGCTCCAGCGGAGCTCCTCGTTCCCGGCTCCCAGCGTGACGTGGTACCCGACGTCGGTGCCGCGCTCACTCCTTCGGAGGAGTTCCTCTGGAACGAACGAGCCGCTCGCCAAGCGCTTCAGGAGCAGTTCCGTGTCGCGACCTTGGAGGCGTTCGGCCTCGAGGAACGGCGACTCGCGCTCCGGGCTGCTGGCGCGCTGCTCCAGTACCTCGCGGAAACGCAGGTCGGGCATCTGCCGCAGATCGATGACCTCGTCCTCTATCGAACCGACAGCTACATGACGCTCGACGCCGCGACGCGACGGAATCTCGAGATCCACGAAGCAGCTCGCGGCGGGCACGAGCGTTCCTTGGTTTCCGTACTCGATCGGACCAAAACCCCGATGGGAGCGCGTTTGCTCAGGCGCTGGCTTGGACAACCGTTGCTCGACGTCGAGGCGATCGCGGTGCGTCACGACCGCGTCGCTGCCTTCGTCGCCGACACGACGCTCCGATTGCAGCTGGCCGATCTTCTCGACGAGGTCGCCGATCTCGAACGGCTCGCGAGTCGCGTGCTGACGCAACGCATCACGCCGCGCGAACTCAGCCGGCTCGGTCGCTCCCTTCAGGTCCTGCCCCGTATCGGAGCGTTGATCGGGGGACGCGCCGAGCTCGCGGCGCTAGGCACCTTTCCGGATCTCCAGCCGGTCGCGCAGTTGATCGAGCGGGCGCTGGTCGACGACCCGCCGGCGACGCTCGGGCAGGGGCCGGTGATTCGTCCGGGCTTTGCGCCGGAGCTGGATGAGCTCCGCGAGCGTGCTCGCACAGCCCGGGAATGGATCGCCTCGTTGGAACAGCGCGAGCGGGAGCGCACTGGCATTCGTTCCCTCAAGGTGGGCTACAACAAGGTCTTCGGCTATTACATCGAGGTCAGTCACGCCAACCGCCATCTCGTCCCGCCCGACTATCAGCGCAAGCAGACTCTCGTGGGGGCGGAGCGCTTCGTCACTCCCGAACTCAAAGAGTACGAGCAACTCGTTCTGCACGCCGACGAGCGTATCGCCACGCTCGAGGCAGAGGTGTTCCGGCGGGTCGTCGGAGAAGTGGCCGCGTGCGCGTCGCAGATCCGGCGCGCAGCCCACCTGGTCGCCGAGCTCGACGTCTACCGTGCACTCGCTGCGGTCGCTGCCGAACGGCAGTACACGCGGCCGATCGTCGACGAGAGCACGGTGCTGGAAATCATCGGTGGCCGCCATCCAGTGGTCGAAACGATGACCGAAGCAGGACGGTTCGTCCCCAACGACACGCGCCTCGACACCGAGGGCGAGCAAATCGTCATCCTGACCGGCCCGAATATGGCGGGAAAGTCGACCTATCTCCGGCAGGTAGCGCTTATCGTCCTCCTCGCCCAAATCGGATCCTTCGTACCTGCCCAACATGCCCGCATCGGCTTGGTCGATCGCGTCTTCACCCGCATCGGTGCGCACGACGACATCGCTGCTGGCCAGAGCACGTTTATGGTCGAAATGGTCGAGACAGCGATCATTCTCCGCCAGGCGACGCGTCGCTCCCTCGTCGTGCTGGACGAGGTGGGACGCGGGACGAGTACCTACGACGGGTTGGCCATCGCTCGTGCCGTCGTGGAATACCTGCACAACCATCCACGCCTGGGCTGTCGTACGTTGTTCGCCACGCATTACCACGAGCTGACCGAGCTGGAACGCGTTCTGCCGCGGGTACGCAACTATCGGATGGAGGTCCTCGAAGAAGGGGACAGGATCATCTTTCTCCACAAGGTGGTCCGCGGCGGTGCCGACAAGAGCTACGGGATTCATGTTGCCCAGCTCGCTGGATTGCCCCAAGCGGTAGTGCGGCGGGCCCAGGAGATCCTGGCCGATCTGGAGTCGGGGCGGGCGAGCGAACGGGCGCGCCGCCGGGGCGCGATGACCAAGACGCCACCGCTGACGGTGCAGCTGACGTTGTTCAGTCCGCCCCATCCGGTCCTGGAGCGCTTGAAGGCACTGGAACTCGATGCCCTCACGCCGCTGGAAGCGCTAACGATCCTCTACGAGCTTCAGCGCCTGGTGCGCGAGACGGAGGAGTGCGGATCGTGACCGTGTGTACCTAGAGATCGTGCCGGCTCATGACCGGCCGGTGGTCTGAGGACGCGCAACGGCACGAAGGCGAGGAGCGCGAACAGGGCGGAAAGTCCCAGCATCGCACGCGGGCCTAGCGTAGCATAGGTCGGGGTGTACAGCAGCGGCGCGAGTCCCTGCACCAGGAAGCGGGCGCCGAGAAAAGAGGCCGAGGCGGTCCCACGGTGCGTCGGTGCGGCCTGGACAGCTAACGTGCTGTAGGCCGTCCATGTGAGCATGGCGGCCAGGCCGAGGGCAAGGTAACTGCCTGCGAAGAGGAGCGGGTGCGGTGCCAGCGTCATCCCGAGGATCGAAAGGCTGACCGCTGCGAGACCGAGTGCAGCACCGCGCTGCGCTCCCAGCCGTTCCAGCAGTACACCGGTGGGTGGCCCGAAGAGGAGTGCCCCGAGGCCGTAGAGCGACACGATGACGCCGATCGTCGCGTAGTCCAGTCCCCAGAGGTCGCGCAAGGCTTGACCCAGTAGGTAAGCCGTTCCCATCACCGCGGCATTGGTGAGAAAGGCTAGCGCTACGACTTGTGCGACCGAGCGGTCGAGAGCCCGGATCAGTTCAGCGAGTGCCGCATGCAGTGATCCGGTGCGCGGTCGCTCAGGTACGGTTCCGCCGTAGCGCCGGAACCAGAAGAGCAGCCATCCTCCGGCCAGCCAACTCAGCATGGCGACCGACAGGAAAAAGAGACGCCACGACGCGGCAACCAGAAAGCCGGCAGCCAACGGACCGAGCAGGTGCCCGGCCTGGTTGGCTGCCGAGAAGACGGCGACAGTGCGTGGCAGCCTGGCGGGCGGGAGGGCGTCGCCGAGCGTTGCGAGCAGGATCGGCGTCGTGAACGCGTTCGTCACGCCGAGCAGAATACAGCCGACGACGAAGACGGGAAGGTTCGGTGCCAGCGCGCAGAGGAGCGCCGCTGAGCCGAAGGCGGCGAACCCGATGAGGATGACGCTGCGACGCGAGGTGAGATCCGAAATGGTACCTGAGAAGAACTGGCAGATCCCGAACGTCACGAAGTACGCCGGTACGATGACGGACAGCGTGGCGGGACTGACGTGAAAGGCGATCTGGAGGATCGGAAAGACGATCGGAAAACCGCCTCCGTTGTAGGGACCGATCAGGGAGCCGAGGTGAAACGGAGCGAGGTGCCACTGACTCAACGAGGGTTCGCGGCTGCCCGTCGATCGGTCGCTGGCCAAAAGTGCCCCCTTCCCCGGCGAGAGTGTATCCCGCCGTGGTGCTGACGGCGGAGTAGCGTTCGTCCTTCCTGAACTCCCGACGGGTGATTGCAGGTCGTGTGGCACTCGCCTCGGGTGCACTGGAATGAGCCCGACTCGGGAGCGACCCCGCAGCAGCGAGTCTCGGCTCGCGCTCCTGCAGCTGGCGAACTGGCCCACGGTCGCAGTGTGTCGCTGCGCACTGTGGATGTGTGTGTCCGGGGGCACGCGTCGCCTGGCGACGGAGGTGGCCAGCCGTCACGGCTTGTGCAGGGAGCACAGATACACACTGGGGGTTCTGCCGGTCTGCACGAGAGGGCTCGGCTTCGATTCAGTACGCTGCACAAGTGACGAACGTGAGACGTGGGAGAGAGCCATGGCGCGGCTACGCGGACCACCACAGCAGTGCACTCGACGAATGTCGATCGTGTTCGGTGCAGTGATGCGGGTCGCTGCGACGGTGCAGCGGAAAGGAGCTCGACGGTGAGCGAAGCAGCAGTCGCGTGGATGCTCGTCTCGACGGCGCTGGTGCTCTTGATGACCCCGGCTCTCGGCTTCTTCTACGGTGGCCTGGTTCGCTCGAAGAACGTACTGAACACGCTGATGATGAGTTTCGCTGCCGCCGCGGTGGTGGGACTCGTCTGGGCGCTCATCGGGTACTCCCTCGCCTTCGCGCCAGGTAGTCCGGTCGTCGGTGACCTTTCGCATGCGATGCTCCGTGGTGTCGGCTTGGAGGCGAGTGGCGAGATTCCTCACGTGTTGTTCATGTGTTTTCAGGGAACGTTCGCTGTCATCACGGCAGCGCTCATTTCCGGTGCATTGGTCGAGCGCATGCGCTTCGGCCCGTATCTCGCGTTCATCGGTCTGTGGGCGCTCCTGATCTACGCTCCGGTCGCCCACTGGGTCTGGGGTGGCGGCTGGCTCGCCGGATTGGGAGCGCTGGACTTCGCCGGCGGAACGGTCGTGCACGTCAATGCGGGGATCGCTGCTGTGGTCGCGGCACTCGTGCTCGGCCGGCGGCGCGACTATGGGCGGCAGGCTATCCTCCCGCACAACATCCCGTTCATGCTGCTCGGCGCTATGCTGCTGTGGCTCGGCTGGTTCGGCTTCAATGCCGGTAGCGCACTCGGCGCGAATGAGATCGCTGCGCTCGCCCTGGCGAACACCATGCTCGCACCGATGGCGACCGTGTTCGTGTGGCTGCTCCTCGACCTCGTTCGAAGCGGCAAGGCGACGGCTGTCGGGGTAGCGACGGCGATCGTGGTGGGGCTCGTCGCGGTTACCCCGGCGGCTGGCTTCGTCTCGCCCCTATCGGCCATCGTGCTCGGGGCGATAGCAGCCTTTCCCAGCTACTTCGTTCTCATCTGGCGCGCACGGACCCGCCTCGACGATTCATTGGACGTCTTCGCCGCGCATGGTGTCGGCGGCTTGACCGGAGCCGTGTTGACGGGCGTCTTTGCGGAGGAGTCTTGGAACGGCGTCGCGAATGGCCTTCTGTTCGGCAATCCGCAACAAGTCGTCGTTCAGATCGTCGCGATCCTCGCCGTCGTCGCCTATACCGCGGTAGGAACGTTCGTCATCCTCCGCGCCATCGGATTGGTTACGGCGCTGCGGGTCGCTGAGAGAGCGGAGCGGCTCGGTCTCGACATCGTCGAACACGGCGAGCAGGCATACACCAGTGGGGAGGGTGCGGTGCTCCTCCTCCGGAGTGGACGGGTCGGCGAAGCGCCGGTGCTCGGTGAGCCGGCAGTGAAGCGGGCGGGAGGCACGTCATGAAGCTCATCGTCGCCATCATTCGACCGGAGAAACTGAACGACGTCTTGGAAGCTCTGTTCCGCGCTGAGGTTCGGGGGTTGACCATCTCTGCGGCCCAAGGACACGGTGGGGAGACCGAGCAAGTCGAGACCTATCGTGGGACGATGGTAAAGATGGAACTCTCCCCGAAAATCCGCCTCGACATCGGGGTGTCCGATCACTTCGTCGAGCCGACCGTAGAGGCGATTCTCCGTGCAGCTCGGACCGGTGAGGTCGGTGATGGGAAAGTGTTCGTCCTTCCAGTGGAGCGCGTCTACCGCATCCGGACGGGTGAGCGCGATGAAGCGGCGGTCACCCCGGTGGTCTGACTGTGCAGATTCCGTGCATCCCCACCCACCAACCAGCCCGCGGGGATTCCCCGCGGGCTGGTTGCGGCATGGGATGGATGGGAGGTCAGTCTGCAACGGCTTGGGCCTCGACCGGCCGCTCGCGCACGCGCCGGGCCGGGCGTTCCTCGACCGCCTCGATCGGCGGATGCGGCACGACCTTCCAGAAGGCGCTGCGGAGTTCCTCCCAGCGCTGGAGGATTTCTCGACCACGCTGGCTACCGGTCAAGGCAACGTGCTTGGCGATGAGCTCGCGCAGCGGTTGCTCGTCGGCCTCGCTGAGGCGTTCGAGCTGGACGTACTCACGGTTGAGGCGGGTGGGGAAGGTTCCCTCCGGGTCGAACACGAAGGCAAGGCCGTTCGTCATGCCAGCCGCGAAATTGCGCCCGGTGGGACCGAGCACGACGACGACGCCTCCCGTCATGTACTCGCAGCCGTGGTCGCCGACCCCTTCGACGACAGCGACGGCACCGGAGTTGCGCACGGCGAAGCGCTCACCGGCCTGCCCGGCGACGAAGAGTTCACCTCCGGTCGCGCCGTAGAGCACCGTATTCCCGACCAAGACGTGCGGCCGAGTGGGGTCGGCAGGTGGCTCAGCGGATCGGACGACGATCGTGCCGCCGCCCATACCCTTACCGACGTAGTCGTTGGCCTCGCCGGTGAGGATGAGCTTCAACCCGTGCCAGCACCAGGCGCCGAAGCTCTGGCCGGCTTCGCCGGTCAGCTCGACGGTGATCAACCCGTCCGGTGCGTGGTCGCGGCCGAAGCGCAGGCTCAGCTCGCCAGCCAAGCGACCACCGACGGCGCGGTTGTGGTTCCGGACGGTCGTCGTGATGTGTACCGGAGTGCGGTGCTCGAGCGCAGGCTGCGCCTGCTCGAGTAGCCACTCGTCGAGCGCCGGACCGGTCAGATCGTGGAAGATGTTGCGATCGTACAGGCACCGGCGCGGCGCGTTCGGGTCGGCTGGCGCGGCGAGGATCGGGCTGAGATCGAGGAGCGCACCGGGCCCGTCGATGTCCTCGCGACGCGTCAACAGTTCGACACGCCCCACGATATCGTCGAACCGACGTGCGCCGAGCATGGCCAGGTACTCGCGCACTTCCTCGGCGAGCAAGAGGAAGTAGTTGATGACGTGCTCCGGCTGCCCGGCGAACCGCTTGCGCAGATCCTCCCGTTGGGTCGCGATCCCGGTCGGGCAGGTATTGAGGTGACACTGCCGAGCCATGTCGCAGCCGATCGCCACGAGCGCGGCGGAGCCGAAGCCGAATTCCTCGGCCCCGAGCAAGGCACCTATGATGATGTCGCGCGCCGTCTGCAGGCCGCCGTCGGTGCGCAGGCGCACCCGGCTGCGCAGGCCGTTGAGGACGAGCGTCTGCTGCGTCTCGGCGAGCCCGAGTTCCCACGGCACACCGGCGAACTTGATCGACGAGAGCGGCGAGGCACCGGTTCCGCCACTGTGGCCACTGATGAGGATATAGTCTGCATGTGCCTTCGCGACGCCAGCGGCGATGGTGCCGACACCAGCCTCCGCCACCAGCTTCACTCCGACGCGTGCGCGGGGGTTGACCATCTTGAGGTCGTAGATCAACTGGGCCAGGTCTTCGATGCTGTAGATGTCGTGGTGTGGTGGTGGCGAGATGAGCTGGATGCCTGGGATAGCATGGCGGAAACGAGCGATGATGGCCGTCACCTTGTGTGCCGGGAGCTGCCCACCCTCGCCGGGCTTGGAGCCTTGTGCGATCTTGATTTCGAGCTCTTCCGCCCGCACGAGGTATTCCGCCGTGACGCCGAAGCGGCCACTCGCGACTTGCTTGATCTTGTTGTGCGGGACGTCGCTCCCGCTCTCGTAATACCAATCCGGGTCTTCGCCACCCTCGCCGCAGTTCGAGCGAGCGCCGAGACGGTTCATGGCGATCGCCAGCGTCCGGTGCGCTTCCGGCGAGAGGGCGCCCAGCGACATCGCCGTGACCACGAACCGCTTCACGATCTCCTCAGCCGGCTCGACTTCTTCCAGGGGTACCGGTTGGGTCGGTCGGAAGGTCAGGAGATCGCGCAGCGCCATGGGTCGGCGATTCTGGACGAGTTCCATGAACTGTCGATAGGCCTCGCGGTCGCCGGTTTGAGCGGCTTGCTGGAGTGCTCGCACGTTGGTCGGGCTGAAGGCATGGTACTCGCCGTCCTTGCGGAAACGGACGAATCCCCAGTCGGGCAGTTTGTCGATCGGTTCCGCGTAGGCCGTGCTATGCCGCTGGAGGACCCGCTCGGCGATTCCAGCGAGATCCAGCCCGCCGAGTCGAGAGGGCGTGCCGGTGAAGAACTCGTCGACGACCGACTGCGCCAGACCCAGGATCTCGAAGAGTTGCGCGCCCTGGTAGCTGGCCAACGTCGAGATCCCCATCTTGGACATGATCTTGAGCAGCCCGGACTCGAGTTGCTTCATGTAGTTCTTGGCCAACTGCTCGGGTGTCGCGTCGCCGGCAGCCCGGCTACCCGCGAAACTCCGAGCGACGTGCAGGGCTAGGTATGGGTGTACCGCGGCGGCCCCGTACCCGATAAGGACGGCAGCTTGATGCACGTCCCAGACGTCGCCGGTGTCGCAGACGAGCGAGGCGCGCATGCGCTTGCCGGCGCGGATCAAGTGATGGTGGACGGCGCCGACGGCGAGCGGCATCGGGATGGGGGCGTGCGCAGCGTCGACCGCGCGGTCGCTCAGGATCAGGATGCTGGCGCCCTCATCGATCGCCTGTTCCGCCTTGTCCAGGAGCGCTCGCAGTGCACGCTCGAGGCCACTCGCTCCCTCGGCTACTGGAAATACCGCGTCGAGCACCGCCGAGCGGAGCACCGGATGGTGCTGCAGTGCGGCCAGTTGTTCCTCCGTGAGGAACGGGCTCGCCAAGTGAAGCAAGCGCGCGTGTTCCGGTGTTTCGGTCAAAAGACTCGCTCGCGGGCCCAGGTAGACATCGAGCGACATCACCAGCTTCTCGCGATAGGAGTCGATCGGTGGATTCGTCACCTGCGCGAACCGCTGGCGGAAGAAGTGAGCGAGCGGTCGTGGGTATTCGGACAAAACGGCGAGGGGCGTATCGTCGCCCATCGACCAGAGAGGCTCCTTGTTCTCGACCGCCATCGGTTGCACGACGAGCCGCTGATCCTCGGCGGTAAAGCCGAAGGCGACTTGTCGCCGTAGCCAGTCCGTCTCGTCGACCTCCCGCCCGTTGCCGTCGAGAGCGATCGGCTCCAGGCGGAGCCGGTGCTCGGCGAGCCAACTCGCGTACGGGCGCCGGGCTGCGAGCAACTCCTTGATCTCGGTGTTCCGGTACACCTGGCCAGTCGCTGTATCGGCGACCAGCATCTGCCCGGGGCCCAAGCGACCACGCTCGATGACACGGCGTTGCGAGAGGTCGATCACACCGGTCTCGCTGGCGAGGATCACCAGGCCATCTTCGGTGATGGAGTAGCGTGCCGGTCGGAGCCCGTTCCGGTCGAGCACCGCTCCAGCCACGCGGCCATCGGTAAAGGCGATCGCCGCCGGGCCGTCCCACGGCTCCATGAGCCCCGCGTGGTAGTCGAAGAAGGCACGGATCTCCGGCGACAGGTCGTCCATGTGCTCCCAGGCTTCCGGAATCAGCATCGCGACTGCGTGCACGATATCGCGGCCGGAGAGCTCGAGCAGTTCGAGTACTTGGTCGAGGCTCATCGAGTCGGAGCCTGCTGGATCGATCAACGGGAGCAATTCGGCCAGGCGCTCGCCCCACAAGGGTGAGGACAGCTCTGGTTCGCGGGCACGCATCCAGTTCCGGTTGCCTTGCAGGGTGTTGATCTCACCGTTGTGTGCGATGCGACGGAACGGCTGGGCGAGCTGCCAGGTGGGGAACGTGTTCGTGCTG
>JBEPZP010000013.1:0-21148 GCA_041640735.1 Thermomicrobium sp. | reverse complement strand
CGCCACCGCGTTGCGCATGTCGCTTTCGCCGACGCCGAGTGTGCCCGCATTCGAACTCGTCGTGCTCGTCGTCTGGTTGCTCGCGCTCCTCGCCATCGCTCGGCGAACATTCCGTTGGGAGTGAGGGTCGGTCAACACTCCCCGATCGCGACCAGCTGCTCGAGCGGTAGGTTGCGCACCAGGTTCGGATCGTCCGTGACCGCCCCGCGCACATGGTACGTCACGCACCGACCATTCCAGGCGAACTGGAGCAACGGGTCCGTCGTGACCATGAGCCGGCCGTTCCCGAAGGTCGCGCCGGTCAAGCCCTGTAGCGCATCGGCCAGGTGCGCGAACTCGCCGCTGATGCTGACCGTCACCCGCAGTCGATCGTCCTTCGGATACACACCGAACTGCACAGCGAGGTGTTGGATCAGGCGGGCACCGACCGTGACCCAGACACAGTGCTCACCGTGAAAGTGCCGCGCTTCCAACTCCCATTCGGCCAAACGCTCGGCGCTGCCGAGATCGACGAGATACCGATCACGCGAACTACGCGCTGAAAAGATGCAGTCCCAGCTCGGCGAGTACCGCTTGATGTCGATGACCGGCGTGCCGTCCACGAAGTCCAGTCGCTCGACACGCAGACGACGGTCCTGGACGGCAACGAGACGGGTCGCCGTCAACGCGATCGGATTCGGCCGGGCGACCGAGCGCAGGCCGAACACGCCACGGCGCCGGCGTGTCGCCTCGTATTCCGGCCGAACCAGCTCGAGTCGCGTCCGGTCCGCATCGGGGAACCAACCGAGTACCCAGATGTGGGTATTCTCCTCGATGCGCAACAAGCCATCAGCGAACTCAGGAAAGACTTCGATTTCAGCCTCCACGCCTTCCGGCGGCATCATGCGACGATCGGCGACCGGCGAATACACCACGCCGATCGGAACCAGCTGAAAGACCGTTTCTCGCACGTCCTCTGCTCCCATGTGTCAGGCGGCCAGCACAGCTTCGATCGTGATGCGGTGCCATCCTGTCGCGCCGTCGGGCAAGGGTGGACGCTCCATGCTGTCCTGTACGACACCCTGGCCGTCCCAGGCTCGGACGACGAGCTGGTAGCGGCCGACACTCGCCGGTTGCCAATGCGTCCACCACCGCACCCAGGCATAGGGGGAAAGCGGCGTCTCCTGCTCGACCGTTTGCCAGGTCGTTCCACCGTCGGTGGAGAGTTCCACACGACTGATCCCGCGGTCGCCAGCGAACGCGATCCCACCCACGAAGAGCGGTCGCCCCACGGGCACGCGGGCCCCGCCACGCGGCACGTCGATCCGGGAGTGGATCTGCACCCGCGCATCGTCGCTCCAACCACGTTGCTGCCAGAATCCCTGGTAATCGTCTGGCGTCAATTCGATTTCCGTGATCCATTTCACGTTCTTCATGCCGTAGATCCCCGGAACGACGAGCCGGAGCGGGAAGCCGTGCTCGTGCGGCAAGGTTTCACCATTGAGTCCATACGCCAGCAGCACGGTAGGCTGCAACGCGACGGAGAACGGAATGGAATCGCTGTAACCGTCGGCCGCGCGCAACACCACATCGACCACCGGCTCGACCGGTCCGGCCTCCAGCACGATGTCGCGGAGCGGTACGCCGATCCACTCACCGTTACTGATGTACGGCCCCCAGACCTCGTTACTGATGCATTCCAAAGTAACGATCTGGCGCACCGCTGGACGACGGCGCAGGGCCACCAAGTCGAGTTCCAGCGGTCGCTGCACGAGCCCGCCGACACGGAGACGCCATTGACTCGCGTCGACGACAGGATCGCGCACATTCTTCGAGACGACGTAGAAGTCTCCGATCGGTGTCAGGGCGGGTGGTAGACCTTGCTCGTCTACGAGGCTCGGTGCTCGCGCGCGCTCCCCCAGTCTCCACAGCGCACGTGCCGCTGCAGCGAGGCCGACCACTGCAGCCAGTCCGAGCGCCGTCCGGGTGAGACGCCGCCGGCTCGCCGAATACCGTATCTCCTCCGGATCTGACGCGACCCACAAGCCGAGAAACAGTCCCAGTGACGCACCACCGGCAGCCAGAAGCCACGACAGCCGCAGCGTGTCGCCTAGGCCGAGCAAAGCGGCGCCAGCACCGAGCGCCCACGCGGCCAGCAGCCACCCCCGGTACCGGCCACAGTGTCCTGCGACGACCGTCACTACACCGCTCACGAGTGCAGCGCCGAAGACCGATCCACCGAGTGCCAACACCTTCGCCCACGCTTCGGCAGTACCGAGGAACCAGTTCTGGATAGCGACCGGAAGAGGTCGCAACAAAAGCGCGAGCAACCGACTCACCGGGCTGGCCAACCCCAACCACGACTCAGCCAGGAGTACGACCACTCCCCACAGAAGGCCGATGGCAGCACCGGCTACGAACTGTTGCCGCGCATGCCTCATCGACGCGTGCTCGCTTTCGCTCGTTCGACGGCGGAGACGAACGCCTCACCCTCGAACGCGTCGACGCGCTGACGGACGATCTCGTGGCCATCGCACTCGGCCACCACGAACACCGTCCCGACCCGCACGAGAAGACCAGGGTAGTCCGGGTGTACCAAAAAGACGAGAGCGCTCGTCCGTTGGGCGATACGGAAGCCGAGGCGCTCGAGTTGCTCGACAGCGGTGTCCTGGCGTCCCATGTTCGACGCCCTCCTCACCTGAAGTGTAGCCGCTGGCGGCATCGCACCTCCGAAGAGCCGATCTCGCGATGAGAACGAGAACTTCGTCCGGCCTGGGGCGTCAGGAGCAATCGAACAACCGCAGGAACCGTACGGCTACCAGGAACGCGAGGCGAGTCGGCTACAATCGGTCAGTGAGTCGCCAACGAGGAGGATGCCATGGCCGACCAGCGTACAATGGAGAGCGAGACACCGGACTTGCCGACCGAGTTCAGCGAGATCGAGATGCGTTGCCCGCCGTGCAACACGCTCTGGTCTGCCCCGGTGGCACGCCGGGTGAACGTCCGGACGCACCCGGATGCCCGGCTCGGCATACTCCTCAAGACGATACACTGGACACGCTGTCCCCTCTGTAAGCAACCGCGGCAGATCGAAACGATCTTCGAGTATTACGACCCTGACCGACGTCTCCTCGTTCAAGTGCGCCCAGAGTGGGAGTTCCATGCCGGCGGCGGCGAAGAGTGGTATTGGGCCCGCTACGAGGACCTGGTCCTCAAGTATCATGACACGGACGTGCGTGTGGATGTCGTCTTCGGCCTCGACGAGTTGATCGAGAAATATTTAGGCGGCCAGTCAGCAGTCGAAGAAGCTCGCGCGCTCTGGGAAGCGCGCCGACGTGAGCAGGAGTGAACGATGGTTCCAGACCTGCCAGTTCCGTACCGTGCGGCACCTATCGACGCCGAACCTCGCCTGGCCCTCGTCGAGCGTGCGAGCACGCTCGCTCGCTGGGCAGCCCCGCTCGCTCCAGTGCTCGCTGAGGTGTTGCCGCGTGTCCTGCATCGCGAACGCCCGCGTGCCTCCCGTCCCTCGGAGACTCTCGCGCACATGGAGTCGATCACGATCCGCATGCTCGAACGAGCGGATGGTATGCGGGAGTGGTACCTCGATCATTTCCATGCTGAAAAGCCCCGGAGCCGTCGGCAACCGGGGCGTTGGATCCTCGCGTTGACCTGTCTCGGCCTGGTGGCGCTGGCACTGAACCGAACGGGGCGGAGCCAACTGCGCTAGCAGCACTCGCCAGCCTGAGCAGCCTACGCCTCGCGCACTTCACGCTCGTGCACCGGGGCTGCCCCTTCCTCGGCCGCACGTGGTCGATCGCCGATCTCCTCGGCCAGCACGTGCGCCGGCTCGGCAGCTTCCTCGACCTCCTCACCCTCCTCGACGACGAGGACGACGACATCCGGGTCGATATCCAGCTCGACCCCCGGTGGTAGGGTGATCTCTCCGGCATGGATCACCGTGCGCTCCGGCGTGAGGAGACCGAGATCCACCTCGATGTGCTCCGGTACGGCTGTCGGCAGCGCGCGCACCGGCAACTCGGGCATCTGAATCGTCACCACACCGACCACATCGGGTGAGAGCGCACCGACGGTAACGACGGGCACAGTCACGGTAACCGGGCGTGCCAAGTCCGGTGCGTAGAACTCCACATTGAGAATCTCGCGTGTCACCGGATGCGTCGCCACCTCGCGAATGAAGACTGGGTAGCGGGTCCCGTCGACCACGAGGTCGACCAAGCGCGCCGTACCTGCCCGGTGAAAGACGCGCTCGAACTCGCGCGTATCGAAGGCGATTGGCACCGGCTGTGGCACCACTGGACCGGAGATGATCCCCGGTGTGCGGCCGCTCCGTCGGATCCGCTTCACCTTCTTACCGATGACTTCGCGTCGCTCGCACGTCAGCGCCAACTGTTCCGTCATCGTCGCTCGCTCCGTCCTTCGTCTGCACAGTCATGTACGCCGTACCTTCCCCCATCCCGCTAGCCTACAACATGGCGTATTGTGACGCCAAACCTGTCCCCTGCCCAGTCTCGACAGCCAGCACGACCTTCTGCTGCCGTGTCGACACGCATCAGCCAACGCGCACGGCTCCGACCACACACCTCTTGCTGCGATTGCGCCCGGCCGAAAGGAACAGAGGGACGATCGCGGAGCGGACCCGAAGCGCTGCTCGAGGAGCGTTAGGAAATTCTGCTCGCAGATACTGGGACTGATCGGCGATTGCGGTCGCAGCTCCGTTGCCCTACACCGGTGAACGGGCTACGAAAGCGAGGCAGGTCTCGATGGACTCAGGACAACCCGCGCGGGGGCCAGAGGCGTTCCTCGTCACCGAACTCTTGCTCCAGGTGCTAGCAGCGGCCCGAGCTGTGGGGCTCGTGCAGGGGTCGGCACACCTCAACCCAGCAGATCGCGACATCGCTGCGCTTCAGCTGGTGGTGGTGCTCGGCCCGTTACGGGCGAGCCACTTGGCGGCCACGCTCGGGATCTCACGCGCCGCAGCGACACGCCTGATCGACAACCTCGAACGAGCCGGGCTCGCACACCGGGAGACCGATCCGCGCGATCGGCGTGCGGTCCTCGTGAATGCGACCCAGACCGGTAGACTCATCGCCCTCTCGGAGATCGCTCCTGGCTCGGTGCTGTCTCCAGCCATCGATCAGCTTTCCGATCAGGATCGGCAGGCGCTTACGCGCGCCCTCGAAGCCGTCTTGGGGCACCTCAGTCGGCAGCTACCACCGTTCTCTGGTCACTCCCCTACCGCGCGCCGTTCCCGACGGGCTACGAGGAGCACGACTGCGCAGGTACCGGAGACGAGGGCACCGGCGACGAGTGGCCAGCCACCCGCGACACCGGCGAACTCACCGACCGCGCCGGCGAGCAGCGATCCGACGATCACGCCGAGCGAGTACAGAGCGTAGAAGAGTCCGAATGCTCGACCGCGCTGCTCCCGCTCAGCACGCCGAGCGACTTCGGCGGTCAGTGCCGGAAACAAGAAACCGAAGCCGAGTCCGAACAGCGCAGCTCCGATCAGCGTCGACCGTTCCACGACCGCCTGCTCGGTCGCCCCGAGCGCGCTCGCCACAGCCAGACCGAGCGCGACGAGAAAGAGGCCGAGGGTTACCGAGATTCGCCAGCTGCGACGCGCCATGCGCACAGCGAGGGGACTCACCATCACGAGAGCCGCCACGATCCCGTAGGTACTGAATGCGGCGCCTCGGATCGCTGGCGTAATGCCCAAGGTCTGCAACCGGTCAGGCAGCGCCGTCACCAGGGTACCCAACCCGGTCGTAAAGGCCAGGACAGCCAGGTACGGGCCGAGGAGAGCCGGCACGAGCGCGACTAGCGTGCCTCTCTCCTGCGAGCCGGTGGCTTCGACGCCGCGTCTGCCTGGCGTGACCCCACGCACGAAGAACACGAGGAAGCCCACTGTCGCGAGCAGCGCAGCATCGATGAGGAAGACCGGGGCAAATCCCGCTCGCTGTTGCATCACCCCGGCAAAAGCTGGCGCGACGATCGCGGCGAGCGCGATGATCGCACCGTTCTGCCCCATCACCCGAGCACGCTCTTCTGGAGCCGCGAGGTCCCCTGCCAACGCAAACGCACCGGGAGCGAGAGCCGCTACAGTCAACCCGTGCAGCGCACGCAAAAGGAGCAGCTGACCAGGTGTCTGCACCAGCACGTAGAGCACCAGGACGACAGCAGTGCCGACGGTTCCTGCAACGATCAGCGGAATACGTCCCAGCCGGTCCAGGCCGAACCCGGCAGCGACGTTCCCGAGGAGATTCGTGATCGAGTACGTCGCGACGATGAGCCCGACGAGGGCCGGCGAGGCACCGAGCGCTGATGCGTAGGGTGCCGCGATCGGGTACTGGACGAAGAGATCGAAGAACGTCGCGAAGACGAGCGCCCCCACGATCCAGCGCGCGAGCACCTGCGTGCCCGGAGCCTCTTGTCGTGCGACTCTCGCCGAACCCATCCCCACGCCTCCAGCTGGATCATACCGCAGAACGCGTACGTTCGCAGCAGAGCGCCTCGCTCGCTGAACACGTGCAGAGACTGTTTCGGCAACGAAAGCATGTCGGATAGCGATTCTCAACCGTACGACCAGAGCTGATCGAGCACGGAACGGCCGGTTGACGACGTTGGTAAGTTTTGCTATCGTGTGACTGGCCGTTCAGTAGAGGGAGAACCTACTGGTAGAGGAGGGTACCGTGGTGAGCACTGTCAGCACTGCGCGTGAGCGAGTCCAGGTAACAGCCGAGCGGCTGTTCGCCGAGCGCGGATACAAGGCAGTCACGCTGCGCGATATCGCCCAGGAGTTGGGCATCCGGCAAGCGTCGCTGTACTACCACTTTCCCGGAGGGAAAGAGGAACTCTACGTCACCGTGACCGAGCGAGGATTGCGGGCACACCGCGAGGGGTTAGAGCAGTCCATCGCCGGAGCCGGGCCATCGCTTGAAGAAAAGCTCCAGGCAGTCCTCGAATGGCTGGCGACCCATCCGCCCGTCGACCTGGCCCGTATGTTGCTCTCCGATTTTCCGGCGATCTCGGAAGAACATCGTGTCCGGCTCACCGAACTCGCTCTCGAGTCATTGGTGCGCCCAATCGAAAACCTGCTCGACGAAGCGCGGCGGCAAGGCACGGCACGCGACGTGGACACACGGCTCGCTGCCGTCCAGATTTTGACGACAGCGGAGGCACTCCACGCCTCGGCACGGCTCAACGGCCAGGAGGCCAAGGACTTGATCGGTCGAGCGCTGCCCATACTGCTCCACGGTCTCGCCAAGTAGTCGGCGAACGTTTCGTCGGCCGGTAGTGCCGGGGGTGCGGGACCTCGCACCCCCGTTGTGATCCCCTCAGACGCGAGTACGCCGCGTGCAGCGCAGGAAGCGCAGAACCTCCTCGCCTGGCCAACCAGCGAGCACGACGGAACGAAGCGATTGCTCCGACAGTCGGCGGGCGATTCCTGCGCGCAAGCGGTCGACTGTCCCCCTCACGCTATCCCAGGGTCTCTTCGGTCGCGCAGCGGGTCGTGCCGCACCGACCTCGACGGCGCGAGAGAGTGGTGCCGGCCGAACTCCCGTTGCCTCCGCTGCACGAACTGCCGTCACTGTTCTATACTCTGCGGTGGAAGAATTGCTGGGGGATCAGAACAATGATTAGTTCAGTGCGGCCGATGTTTAGGCGATCGCTGTCCCAAACAGCCGGTTGGAAACGGTGGGAAAACGTGCTCGCTCGGCACGGTCGCTCCTTCTGGCTTGCGAGCCGCCTCTTGCCCGAGACGGTGCGGGAACCAGCATCCATACTGTACGCCTTTTTCCGCCATTTGGATGACATTGCCGACAAGACAGGCTACCCCGAGGAAGCGGCACGACAACTCGCCGCGTGGCGGACCTGGATCGTCTCCGGCTTTCGGATGCCGCCTCCTCAACCGGAACTCGCCACCGCGGTTGCCGACGTCTTCCGCCGGTACCACCTCGATCCCCAGTTCACTCTCGACCTCCTCTCCGGTCTGGAAGACGACGTCGCGCAACGCCGCATCGAGACACGACAGGACCTCCTCAACTACTGCTACCAGGTCGGGGGAACTGTCGGCTTGACCCTCGCACTGATCCTCGGTGTCTCGTGCACAGCGGGGCTCGCTGCGGCACGCTCGCTCGGGATCGCCATGCAACTCACGAACGTCGTCCGCGACCTCGGCGAAGATCTCCGTATGGGTCGCCTCTACCTTCCCAGGGAGGACATCCATCGCTTCGGTCTGCGCGAGGAGCAGCTCTTCGAGTTGGCTCAACGACGGACGCGCCCCACACCGGAACTGCAGGCACTGCTCCGCCTCATGGTCACCCGAGCACGCTCGTATTACCACTTCGCGAGCGACGGATTCGCCTGCTTGCCGGATACGGTGCGCTTCGGCATCGTCGCAGCTGCAGAACTGTACGCCGGCATCCTCCGCGTCGTCGAACACAACGAGTACGACACCCTGCGCTTGCGCGCCGTCGTCTCCAGCGACGAAAAACTGCTGGCAGTCCTGCGAGCCTGGCACCTCGATCGTCGTTTTCGTCGTCGAAAGGTGACACGATGTCGGACCTGTGGATGACGCTCAGTACCGCCTTCGACACTCCGGAGCATCGTCCACTCCTGGTGGCAGGAGGCGACCGCGCCGCCCTGCTGGTGCACGGCTTTCTCGGTACACCAGCCGAGTGGCGACCGTTGGCACAGGCACTGGCTCGAGCAGGATGGACCGTCTCCGCCCCGCTTCTGCCCGGTTTCGGCGCACGGCTCTATGAATTGCCGACCGTGACCTTGGAGGCATGGATCGCGGAACTGACGCGTGCCTTCGAGGCGCTCGCTCCCCTTCCGCATCGCGTCGTCGTCGGCTTCTCGCTCGGTGGCGCGCTCGCTACCATCCTCGCCGCCACGGTGCGACCGGCGGCGCTGGTCCTGCTCGCTCCCTTCTCGCGCCTACCGCTACCATGGTGGTATCGAGCGATGCTTCCCGTCGCCAGCCGCATCTTGCCCGGTCCGCGGCCTTTCGCCCGGGTCAACTTCGACGACCCAGCGGTCAGGCACGCACTCGTCGGGTGGAACCCCGCACTCGACGTCGACGACCCGAACCTGCGCGAGCGCCTCCGTGCGTTTCGCTTTCCATGGAGACTCCTCGCCGAACTCTCGCGCACGGCCGACGCGATGCGCCGAGCCGCCCGCGAGCTCGCGTGTCCGGTAACCATCCTCCACGGTCGCGACGACCGCACCGTCCCGCTGCGGGATTCTCGCGTACTCGTTCGACGGATCCCGACACTGCGCTTCTACGTCGAGGTGCCGGGCGATCATCAACTGGTTCGTCCCGACCACCCTGGCTTCCCGCTCCTCGTGAGCCTCTTCGACACGCTCCGGGGAGGAGAAGCGTCACCATGACAGCTCGAACGCTCGTCGAACGGTCAGTCGCCGCTCTCACCCTCGCAGCGAATCTCGCCGTCGTCTACCGGTTGCTCTCTACAGCACGGTCACGCGTCACAGTGACCGGTGCAGACGATGGTGCACCCAACGATTCTTTCACGGTCATCGTGCCTGTCCTGAACGAAGTTGCTCGGCTCGCGCCGTGCCTGGAGGGACTGCTCCGCCAGCGAGCGACAGTGCAGGCGATCCTCGTCGCCGATACCGGCTCGACCGATCGGACATGCGATCTCGTGCGCGCATACCAGGCGCGCGACGCGCGGGTTCGCCTGCTCCAGGCCGGTCCACCGCCGCCGGGGACCAACGGGAAGGCATGGGGAATCCGAGCGGCGCTGGCACACGCGCCCGAGACCGACTGGTATGTCTGTGTCGATGCGGACGTCCGACCCGCGCCCAGTCTCCTCCAGCGCCTCGCGGGCGCCTGCCGCGGGCATGCGGTCCCGATCGCGTCCGTCGCACTGCGCCAGGCCCTCGCGCCTGATCTCCTCAGCTGGCTCCTCCATCCTGCCATGCTGACGACCATCGTGTACCGAACCGGGTTGCCCGGCCAAATCTACGACTCGCCGCATCGCGCGTTCGCGAACGGGCAGGTCCTGGTCGTTCACCGTTCGGTACTTTCGTCCTTCACCACGGCCTTGGATCGGATCCTGCGCAGTAATGCAGAGGACATCGCCCTCGCGCGTACGCTCGCAGGGTACGGCTACCGCGTCGCCTTCTTCGACGCACTCGACGACTCGTCGGTCGCCATGTATCCGAGCGGTCCAGCTGTCTGGTCGTCGTGGCCGCGCTCGCTGGCGTTGCTCGAGGCCCGTCCACCACGATGCAGCGCGACAGAACTGGCCATGCTGGTCGCGAGCCAGGGACTGTGGCTACCGCTCCTCGTCGCTGCACGCTGGCTGCCTGGCCTCCGGCTCGCTGCATGGCTCGGCCTACTGGTGCGGCTCGGTACGCTCATCGGCATGCGTCGGGCATACATCCGGCCGCGCATCTGGTACTGGCTATCGGCGTTGGCCGACCCAGTCGTCGTCGCACGCCTCCTGTGGGTCGCTCGCGCGCGTCAAGTTGTGTGGAGAGGTCGCCAGCTCTCGCTGAGGGGGAACAGATGAAGGCAACTCGGCTTCCCTGGATCCTCTTCGCTGCCTACGTGGCCGCGCTCCTCTTCGGCGTCGGCGGCATCGCTGTCGCCTTGCGTCGACCCGACC
This sequence comes from Thermomicrobium sp., assembly GCA_041640735.1. Lineage (GTDB taxonomy): Bacteria > Chloroflexota > Chloroflexia > Thermomicrobiales > Thermomicrobiaceae > Thermomicrobium. The sequence continues at coordinate 10,514 of JBEPZP010000013.1, read as the reverse complement.
TGTGGGCGCACCTCGAGCTCGGTCGAGCAGTGTACGCCTTCGGTATGCGATGGGGTGGTGTCGCGTACATCGTTCTCGGTGCTGCCGCCCTGTTCGTGTACGCCTGGCAACGACTCGGACCCCAGCGGACACTCGCCTTCTTCACGTTGAGTGTGACGATCTCCCTCGCCGCGGAGCTCATCGGTACGAGCACCGGCTGGCCCTTCGGCAACTACAGCTATACTGCTGGTTTGGGCCCCAAGGTACTGGACCGCGTCCCGTTTACGATCCCGCTCTCCTGGTTCACCGTCGGACTCGCCTCGTGGCTGCTGGGGAGCCGGTTGGTAGCGCAGTTGCGCACCCCGTGGCGCACACTGCTCGGTATCGTGCTCGGTGTGTGGCTCCTCGTCGTCTGGGATCTGGTGCTCGATCCTGCGATGGCGCACGAGGCGATGCAGGCACGCTTCTGGGTTTGGCACCAGACCGGGAGCTACTACGGTATGCCGGTCATCAACTTCGCCGGCTGGGCACTGACGGGGTTGCTCTTCACGACTGCCGCTCGTCTCGCCTGGCGGGACGATCCCCCACGCTCAGTACCCCTGGCGTTTCCGTATGCGATCTATGCAGCCAACATCGCCTTTGCGGCAGCGTTGTGCGCCACAGTCAACCTCTGGGGACCGATCCTGCTGTCCGTCCTGGCCGGCTTGTTCCCGGCTACCCTCGCGCTGCTCCAGGGACGCGAACGGACGGCGATCCGTGCGACGAACGGTCGTCCGACGGAGCCGGTGGTCGAACAGATGGCCTGGCGCTTTCTCCGGTCTCTAGCGCGCGGGACGCTGCGCGGCCGGCAGATCCGCCTCCTCGGCTCCCCGCTTCCGGCAACGGGTCCGGCGATCCTCGCTCCTCAGCATATCCATCACCTCGACGACGGACGGGCACTCCTCGCCACCGTACAGCGTCCCCTGCGTTTCCTCGTCGCGCTCGACTGGGTGCCATCGCGACGGTGGCGTTGGTTGATGGAGCGTCTCTGCGCCCTAGCCGGTTGGCCGGTCATCGTACGCCCGAGCGAGATCACCCGCCCGGGCATCCAGTACTCGCCAGCGGAGAGCCGCGTGCGACTCTTGAGCGGTCTCCGGGAAGCGGTCGCGAGGATCGCCGCCGGTCAACTGTTGGTCGTCTTTCCCGAAGGCTTCCCCATCGTCGACCCACATCTGCCCGATCGTCGCCAGCCGAACCAACCGCTGCGACCAGGGGCGATCTGGTTGGCCCGGCGGGCCGCAGCCCGCGCCGGTCGCCCCATACCCGTCTATCCGGTGCGCTTGCGCTATGCCGAACATGCAGTCGAACTGTTCGTGGAAGAACCGCTCCTGGTCGATGCTGAGAGCCCCATCGACGTCTCGATGGAGCAACTCGCGACGCGTCTGCACAGTGACGGAGTCGCGAGCGAGCCCTCGCTGATTCGTCCAGCGATGAGAAAGGACGCCTGAGCGATGCACCGGGTCATCCTCGTCGGAGCCGGTTTCGGAGGGTTGGCCGCTGCGGTCCGTCTCGCTGCCGCTGGGTACAATGTCGCGGTCTACGAGGCACTGGATCGGCCAGGTGGTCGCGCGGGATGGCTCGAACTCGGCCCCTATCGCTTCGATACTGGGCCGACGCTCATTACGGTCCCCTCACTGCTCGCCGAACTCTGCGCACTGGCTGGCACGACGCTCGGGGAAGAACTCGAGCTCGTGCGCCTGCGTCCCTTCTATCGCATCCTCTTCGCCGACGGGCAAACGTTCGACTACTGGGGCGAACCCGAGCGAGACGAGGCAGAAATCGCCCAGTTCGATCCCTCAGCTGTCCCAGCCTACCGCGCGTTCCTACGCGACACCGAGCAGATCTACCGGCGTGCCTTCGAGGATCTGGCACGCCAACCGTTCGATTCCTTCGCCACCTTCGCGCGCATCGTCCCAGAATTGCTGCAGCTCGGAGCCCACCGGAGCGTCTATCGGTTCGTCAGTCGCTACTTCCGTCATCCGTCCCTCTGCACGGTGTTCTCCTTCCACCCGCTCTTCATCGGTGGGAACCCGCTGCGAGCGAGTGCGATCTACAGCATCGTCCCATATCTCGAGCGGAAGGAAGGGGTGTATTTCGCCCGCGGCGGGATGCGGGCAGTCGTGGAACTGCTCTGCCGCCTCCTCGAACGCTTGGGCGGGAGACTCTACCTGCAAGCCCCGGTGAGCCGCCTGCTCGTCGCGGACCGTCGGGTGACCGGGATCGAGCTCGAATCCGGTGAACGCATCCAGGCCGATGCAGTCGTCGTGAACGCCGATGTCGCCAGAACCGTGCTTGAGCTCTTGCCAGCCGAAGCCCGTCCCTTCTGGTGGCAGCAGTGGGTACGCCGTGCACGCTATTCCATGAGTTGTTATCTCCTCTACGCGGGCGTCTCGAGATCGTATGCGCACCTCGCTCATCACACCATCGTCATGCCGACGCAGTACGAGCAGCAGCTCAGGGAACTGTTCGACGGAGACGGTACGCTCTCCGAGCTGGCCTTCTACCTCCACGCTCCAGTCAGGACAGATCCGAGTTTCGCCCCAGCTGGACACGAGAGCCTCTATATCCTCGTCCCGGTGCCGCATCTTGCCCGTGGTGGTGACTGGACGGAACGCGGGCGCGAGCGGTTCCGGGAGCGTGTGTTGACGACGCTCGAATACCTCCACGGTCTAACCGGCCTCACCGGCGCGATCGAGACCTGGCGTGAGTGGACACCGCTCGATTTCCAGAACGCGCTGCGCAGTCAGCACGGTGCCGCGTTCTCCTTCGAGCCGACGCTGCTGCAGTCCGCTTACTTCCGGCCACACAACCGCTCAGGGATCGCTGGGCTCTACTTCGTCGGTGCTGGTACGCATCCCGGAGCCGGGATTCCCGGCGTTCTCCTCTCCGCTGTAGTGACCGCCCGGCTCGTGAGCGACGACCTGCCGCTACCGGCTCGACCGGCTTCGGTGCGTATCGCGGAGCCTGCCCAATCGAGGAGGGAACAACGATGACGGCACGCGAATCGCAAGAGCAGAACGTCGAGCGCACGATCGTCATCGCCGAAGTGCTCGGGTACTGCTGGGGAGTGCGACGGGCGCTCGAGCTCGTCAGGGAAGCGGCAAAAGAAAAGCCGGTCGCCGCACTCGGCGATATCATCCATAATCCAGCGGCGGTGGAGGAGCTGGCCCGCGAAGGGGTGATCCCGCTGCCCGACGTCGAAGCCGCCAAAGCGGCCGGTTTCGAGCGTGTCGCCATCACAGCGCACGGAGCGCCCCCCGAACGCTACCGCGAGAGCGCCGCGCTCGGCCTCGAGGTGATCGATACCACCTGCCCCCTGGTCACGAAAGTCCAGCGCCTCGCCCAGCGCCTGGCGCAGCAGGGATATTTCATCGTCGTCTACGGTGACGCAACGCACCCCGAAGTACGCGGCGTACTCGGTTGGGCCGGGACGACTCGCGCCTGCGCAGCCAAACAGCTGAGCGATCTACCGTGGAACGGGCCGCGTGGACTCGCCAGTGCCCCACCCCCGCGCAAGGTGGCTGTCATCTCGCAGACGACGAAGAGGACTGATCAGTTCTTGGCCTTCGCGCGACAACTTGCACCGTGGGTGCTCCCCCACGGGGGTGAACTGCGCATCGTCAACACGATCTGTCAGCCGACCTGGGAACGACAGGAGGCGCTCGCCCGACTGGTCCGCGAAGTCGACGTCGTGATCGTCATCGGTGGTCGCAAGAGCTCCAATGCTGCCCGGTTAGTCGAGGTAGCCCGCGAGTTCGGTCTCCCCGGTATCCTGATCGAATCAGCGCAGGAACTCGTCCCCGAGATGGTGAGCCGAGCGCGCCGAGTCGGCATCACCGCTGCTGCCTCCACGCCTGACCGCCTCATCCTGGAGACGATCGAACGCCTCGTCTCGCTCGGTTTTTCGCCGCCGACCACCCTCTGGCATGAGGAGGAGCCGGAAGTCCTCGACTTCATCGAGTGCTGACTAAGGCACAGCGATGCTAGACTGCTCGGAGAGGACGTTGCACAACGGCTGGTCGACTCGGAGGAGAGGACTGCTGCGGTGGCGACGACGGCAGCGAGCACGGAGCGAGCACACGGCGGGGCAGGTGAAGAGACGGTCGCAGCACTCGAGCAGGCACTGCGGTGGCGCATCGAGGGTGAAGTCCGCTTCGACCTCTACAGCCGCATGCTCTACAGCACCGATGCCTCGAACTACCAGATCGAACCGATCGGCGTCGTGATTCCGCGGACGTACGACGACGTCCGCTGGACGCTCGAGCTCGCGCGGCAATACGCAGTGCCGGTACTGCCGCGCGGCGGCGGGAGTAGCCTCGCCGGGCAAGCGGTCGGGCGCGCCATCATCATCGATTTTTCCAAGTACCTTAACCAGATCCTCGACATCGATCCGGAGGCTCGGCTCGTCCGCGTCCAACCCGGCATGGTGTTGGCGCAGCTGAACGCCAAGCTGCGCCGGTTCGGGCTCATGTTCGGTCCGGATCCAGCGAGCGCCGACCGGGCGACGATCGGCGGAGTTATCGGCAACAACGCCTCCGGCTCGCACTCGATCCTCTATGGCATGACGGCTGACCATATCCGCGAGGCGCACGCGCTGCTCTCCGACGGCAGCGAACTGACCTTCCGAGCTCTACCCTGGGACGAAGTCGAGCGCCGCGCCCAAGCAGGGACGCGCGAGGGGCAACTGTACAGGGATCTACTCCGCTTGCGCACCACATACGGTGAGGCGATCGCTCGAGACTTCCCCAAGCACTGGCGGCGCGCCAGTGGGTACGGACTACCAGTGCTGCTCGAGCCGCAGCTGAACGTCGCCCGGTTGCTCGCCAGCTCCGAGGGGACGCTCGCGGTGGGGCTCGAGTACACCCTGAACCTCGTGCCCGTGCCGCGGCTCACCGGACTGGTACTCCTCCAGTTCGACGACCTCGTGGCGGCGATGGAGGCCGTCCCGACGCTTCTCGAGACAGGCCCCTCCGCCGTGGAACTTATGGACGGCATGCTCATCCGCCTCACCCGCGAGCAACCCGGCTACGCACCGCGGATCGCCTTCCTCAAGGGTAACCCCGAAGCGGTGCTCATGATCGAGTACTACGCGGAAAGCGAGAGCGAGCTTCAGGACAAGCTGCAGCGGCTCCTCTCCCTCGTGGAGCGCGAGCGGATCGGCCGCGACCCGCTCGCGATCGCTGACCGCCAGCAGCAGGCCGACGTCTGGGCCGTGCGCAAAGCTGGACTCGGACTCCTGTACAGTATCCGCGGCGACCTCAAACCGATCGCCTGCATCGAAGACGGGTCAGTTCCGGTCGAGCATCTCGCTGACTACGTCCGTGAGGTCCTCCGCCTGGTCGCCGAACACGGCACGCAGGCTGCATTTTATGCTCACGCCAGTGCTGGGTGTCTCCACGTCCGGCCGCTCGTCAACCTCAAGACGGCCGAAGGGGTGCGCACGATGCGCGCACTTACCGAAGGGTCCTTGGCACTGGCCAAGCGATTCGGCGGTGTTCTGAGCGGCGAACACGGCGACGGTCTGGCCCGCGGCGAGCTCAATCCGCTCCTCTTCGGGCCGACGCTCTACCAGTGCATGCGCGAACTCAAGCAGGCATTCGACCCACTCGGCCTGCTCAACCCCGGGAAAATCGTCGATTGTCCGCCGCTCGACCAAAACCTGCGCTTCGGCCCGGACTATCGCCCGCTGGAGCCGAAGACGTTCTTCCGCTTCGCGAGCGATGGCGGCTTCCTGCGGGCTATCGAAATGTGCAACGGCGCAGGCGTGTGCCGCAAACTCGGGAGCGGCACGATGTGCCCGTCCTACATGGCCACGCGTGACGAGCGCGATACGACGCGCGCCCGAGCCAACGCGCTGCGTAACGCCCTCGCTGGACGTATCCTCGAGCCCCGACACTTCACTGACCCGCGCACCTACGAGGTCCTCGACCTCTGCCTGGCCTGTAAAGCCTGCAAGACCGAGTGTCCGTCCAGCGTCGACATGGCGAAGATCAAGGCGGAATTCCTCGCGCAGTATTACGCTGCACACGGTGTCCCGCTACGTGCCCGCTTGTTCGGCAACATCCACCTCCTCAACCGCGTGGGCGCGCGGACGGCACCGCTCAGTAATCTCGTCGCGCAGAGCCCGCTCGGTGCGGTGGCGAAGCGGATGCTCGGCATTCACCCCGCGCGTTCCCTCCCGCGGTTCGCGCGACTCTCGTTCGAACGGTGGTTCCGCGACCACCATGTGCCGCGGACGGACGGCCTGCGCGGACCGGTGATCTACTTTCATGACACGTTCACGACCTACAACTACCCGGAAATCGGGCGAGCGACCGTCCAGCTCTTGGAGGCTGCTGGATATCAGGTCCTCGTGCTCGAGCGCCGGCGCTGCTGCGGGCGCCCGATGATCTCCAAGGGTCTGCTCCGGCAGGCACGGCGCCTGGCACAGGAAAACATCGACCTCTTGGCGCCGTTCGCCCGAGCGGGTATTCCGATCGTCGGTACCGAGCCGAGCTGCATCCTCACCTTCCGCGACGAGTACCCTGACCTTCTGCCGGACAGCGAGGACGTCAGGGTGGTCGCTCAGCAGAGCTTTCTCCTGGACGAATTTCTCGTCCAAGCGATGGAGCGCGACGGTCTCTCGCTCCCGTGGAAGTCCGAACCCGGGCCGCGCGTCCTGTTCCACGGTCACTGCCACCAGAAGGCACTCGTCGGTCTCAATCACTCGCTGACGCTGCTCCGCAGCGCCGGTTGTCACGTCGAGGAGACCGGCGCCGGTTGCTGCGGGATGGCTGGTTCGTTCGGATACGAGGCAGAACATTATGCAGTATCGGAGAAAGTAGGTGCCGATCGACTCTTTCCGAAGGTGCTCGAACAGCCTGCCGATGCTATCATCGCTGTGATGGGTGTCTCTTGCCGGGAACAGATCGCACACTTCACGAAACGCCGACCGCTCCACCTCGCTGAGGTACTGGTCGGGCGTCTGCATCACAGCGGCTGATGTGAGACGGCTTCCCCTGCGAGAAGGCGAGGAGCCGCTCCGATGGAACCCGGCCAGAAGGTCCGCTCCTGGAATGCAGCCCTCCGCGCCATCCGCGGTGCACTGGACCGCGGCGTGGCCCCGACGGTGCGACCGTGGAGGCGGGAACTCGAGGACGAGTTGCGCATCACGCTCGACGCCCGGCGTGAACTTGGTTCGGGCTACGATACGGAACTCACCGAGCGTTTCGTTCGCCAGCTCGAAGACGCGATCGAGCGACGCATCGAGGAACTGTGGCGAGAGCACGAGCGTCGACGGAGACGCGCGACCATCGGCAAAGGGCTTACGTTGCTCCTCGTCTTGACGGCAGCGGTTCCGTTGACGCTCGTGGCGGGTCTGACCGCCGGTGCACAGGGAATCGGTGTCGTGTGGGTCGCCCTGATCGCCCTCGTGGTCTTGGCCGGACTCGTCCACCGGGACTGAGCCGCCTCACACTGCCGCCGCCGTCTCCTGGTAGAGGCGGGCCCGCACCGCTAAGACGTCGCCGCGCAACTGTTCGTCCCGCTGCAACTGTTGCTCGATCTTCTCGATCCCGTGGAGGACCGTCGTATGGTCACGCCCCCCGAGACGCTGCCCGATATCCACCAAGGACAGACCGAGCTCGTCGCGGAGCAAGTACATCGCCACCTGACGCGGGACGACCACTTCCCGTCGCCTCCCCGGCCCGACCAACTCAGCCAGTGAGACGCGGAAGTACGAGCAGACCGTTTGCAACACCAGCTCGGGTGTCAATTGTTCCCGGCGCAAGCGTGCATCGCCGTCGCTCAACGCTTCGACAGCGAGCGCGAGCGTGATCGGTTGATGGAGCAGCTGGGATAAGGCGACGATGCGGTTCAGTGCACCCTCGAGCTCTCGGATATTGCTCTCGACTCGACGCGCGACGAACTCGACGACGTCGTTCGGAACCTGGATGCCCAGCTCGCGGCTCTTTTCGATCAGGATCGCCTGCCGCGTCTCGACGTCTGGTGGTTGGATATCGGCGAGAAGACCGCCTTCGAAGCGTGAACGCAACCGGTCGGCCAGATCCGGAATCAACCGTGGTGGACGATCGCTGGAGATGACGATTTGCTTGCCTGCCTGATACAAGGCATTGAAGGTGTGAAAAAACTCTTCCTGCGTACTCTCTTTACCAGCGATGAATTGAATATCGTCGATCATCAGGATATCGATCGTCCGGTAACGATTCCGGAAATCGTCGGTACGCTGGTGTCGGATCGCGTTGATCAGCTCATTGGTGAAAACCTCGGACGAGACGTAACACACGCGCAGGGAAGGACGATTGGCCAGCGCACGGTGTCCGATAGCGTGGAGTAGGTGGGTCTTCCCGAGCCCGACGCCGCCGTAGATGAACAACGGGTTGAACTTCCCACCGGGACGATCCGCTACGGCCAAGGCCGCCGCGTGGGCCAGGCGATTGTTCGGCCCGACCACGAACTTCTCGAACGTATAGCGCGGATTGAGGCCGTGCTCCGGTGAGGGAGCGAGCGTCAGCTGTTTGGTCGCAGCTTCGCTGGCATCGCTACCACTCGAGCGGCGGGTCGGTCGCCGCGGGTTGCTCGCAACCTCGGTTTCGCTCCCGAGAACCGTGAACTGGACACTGACCGGGCGGCCGAGTAACAGCGACAGGGTCTCTTGGATATCCTGTCCGAACTTGCTGCGCAGCTGTTCGGCGGCGAAGGTAGACGCCGCCGCGACCGTCGCGCAGTCTTCCTCCAGCGAGACGAGTTGCGTGTGCTTGAGCCAGGTCTCGAAGTTCGCCCGTGACACCCGCTTCGCGAGGTCGCCCAATGCCACTTGCCAGAGCTGCTTGAGCCGCATCGCTCTCCCCCACGGGCGTGTACGTACACGCGCACTTGCATCCTAGCACGCCCGCTGATCGCTGGCAACCGCCTTCACGCACTGCCAGTGAGACGTCGAGCCGGGCACGAGCCCGGCTCGAACGCGGGAAGGGGAGGGGTGGAGCGGTAGTTGCGAGAGCGATGGATGCGATCAGCCGCACCTTCATTATACGTCAAGCTGCACGCCGCGAGCGAGCCCGCTCGATCGACGACGACGAATCATTTGACGATGTCGAACGAATCGGCTAGACTCGCGCACAGCGTTTGCCCGACGGGGGGGAACGATGCAGGAACGCGAACGACTGGTCGAGACCATCATCGCAGAGATGCGCGAGGTCATCGCCTCGCTCCATCGGAGGAGCCCTCCACCGCTCCACGAGCTCGACCTCTCGATGGCGCAGCTCAAGGTGTTGTTCGTCCTCGCTTGTCGGGGCCCGCTTACCGTCAGCGAGGTCGCGGAGCGCCTCGGCGTCAGCCCGCCGACCGCCAGCCACCTCATCGACCGCGTCGTCCAACTCGGACTCGTCGAGCGGCGCGAAGACGAGCGAGACCGCCGGCGCACGCGCGTCAAATTGACCCCTCACGGGGAAGGACTCCTCCGCGAGCTCCGGCAAGGGAACGAGCGTCACTGGCGCGAACTCCTGGAGCACGTGAGCGAGGAGGATCTCTCGGCACTCTTGCGTGGCATACGCGCGCTCGCGGCAGCAGCCAGGCGCCTCCAGGGCGCCGGTCCGGCGACGGAACAGAGAAGACCGGTTGTCGTGGAAAAGGAGTACGAGGCTTCATGAAGACACCGACAGTCGCACCGGCGGGAGAGATCGAGGATACCGCGCAACAGCGTCATCGGCTTGCCCTCATCCTCCCAGGCTTGCTCCTCGGTTTGCTCCTGGCAGCGCTGGACCAGACGATCGTGGGTACAGCGATGCCGCGTGTCATCGCCGAACTGCGCGGACTCGAGCACTATGCGTGGGTGTTCACGGCGTATATGCTCACCTCCACAGTGACGGTTCCGCTCTACGGGAAGCTCTCCGACATCTACGGTCGCCGCACCGTCTTTCTCTTCGGCATGGCCGTGTTCCTGCTCGGTTCTGCCCTCTCCGGCATGGCACAGACCATGACGCAGCTGATCGTTTTCCGCGCCATCCAAGGGCTCGGGGGTGGCGCGCTGTTCCCCATCGCGATCGCCATCGTCGGTGACCTGTTTCCCCCAGCCGAGCGCGGTAAGTGGCAGGGACTATTCGCCGCCGTCTTCGGCTTCAGCGCCATCATCGGCCCCAGCCTCGGCGGCTGGATCACCGACCACTGGGGCTGGCGCTGGGTGTTTTACGTCAATATGCCGATCGGCGCGCTCGCTCTCCTGACCACCGGCCTGACGATGCCGAAACTGGCCAGCGGCCGACAGCATCGTGTCGACTACCTGGGTGCGGCGCTCCTCGTCGCCGGCGTGACGCCGCTGCTACTCGCGCTCTCCTGGGGAGGCACCGAGTACCCGTGGGGTTCGGCACAGATCATCGGGCTCTTCGCCGTCAGCGTCGTCCTGCTGGCATGGTTCGTCGTCGTCGAACTGCGTTCACCCGAGCCGATCCTCGACCTGCGCCTGTTCCGCAACCGGGTCTACACCCCGACGCTGTTGGCGG